>JAQUTD010000058.1 GCA_028709955.1 Bacteroidales bacterium
TTGTTAATAACACTTTTTACAATTAAGTCTTGTGGGCGTTCTATTTCATTTTCTTCAACATATCTTTTAATAGTTTGAATAAATGGCTCTCCATATTTCTGAGCTTTACTAACACCAACTCCAATAATCTGACGCATTTCCTCCATATTTATTGGATATTGAATAGTCATATCTTCAATGGACCTATCCTCAAAAATAACGTATGGAGGTAGATTTTCCTTCGTGGCAATTTTCTTTCGTAAATCTTTCAATATGCTAAACAAAACCTTATCTACACCACCACCATCAGATCCAGAAATAATTGTTGGGTCAATATCCTCATCATCATTTTCAAAATTATGATCCTCAGGAACCAATATTGTGTATGATTTTTTTAGAAAACGAAATCCCTCTTGTGTAAGTTTTAAAACACCGTAGTTTTCAATTTCTTTCAACAAAAGGCCCTCTATTAGGGCTTGTCGAATTACTGCTTTCCAATATATAAACTTTTTCTCAGAACCAACTCCCCAATTAGGAATGTTTTTAAAAGATTTTGTTTGAGCGGTGCTAACACCAGTTAATATATTGGCAATATCAATTGATTTAAGTATTTGTTTCACGTCCGCAACAGTTTCAAGAACAATCTCTACGTCTTCTGTTGCATCAGTTCTTGGTTTAGGATTTAAACAATTGTCGCAAGAACCACAGTTTGTATGTTCATAATGTTCTCCAAAATAATGTAGTAAATTTATTCTCCTGCAAACTGAGCTTTCAGCATAGGATATGGTTTCGTCCATCAATTGAAGCGCAACTTCTCTTTCTGCAACAGGCTTATCGTTTAAAAACTTTTCAAATTTTATAATATCTTGTTCTGAATAGAAAGCAATACATTTTCCTTCACCATCATCTCTCCCCGAACGACCAGTTTCTTGATAATAACCCTCTAAACTCTTAGGCATGTCATAATGAATTACGAACCTAACATCAGGCTTATCTATGCCCATACCAAATGCAATTGTTGCAACAATTACATCCGATTGTTCCATAATAAATTTATCTTGGTTTTCTGCTCTTGTTGCAGCATCGAGTCCAGCGTGGTAGGGTAAAGCGTTAATTCCGTTTAAAACTAAGGTTTCAGCCAGTTCCTCAACCATTTTTCTGCTTAAGCAGTAAATTATTCCCGATTTGCCTTTATTCTCGTTAATAAAACGAATAATTTCCCTATTCATATCTACATCCTTTTTGGGTTTAGGACGTATTTCGTAATATAGATTAGGACGATTGAAGGATGAAATAAATACATTAGCATCATTAATTTCCAAGTTCTTCATAATATCTTGTTGAACCTTTGGAGTGGCAGTTGCGGTAAGTGCTATAATTGGAACATTTTGTCCAATAGCATCAATAATAGGCTTCATCCTCCTATATTCCGGACGGAAATCATGTCCCCATTCGGAAATACAATGAGCTTCATCAATTGCATAAAAAGAAATATCAATTTCGCGCAAGAATTCAGCATTCTCTTCTTTATTTAAGCTCTCAGGAGCAACATATAGTAGTTTTGTAATTCCATTTTTTAGGTCATCCTTAACCTCCTTAATTTCAACCTTAGAAAGAGAAGAATTAAGAAAATGAGCGACTCCATGCATGGAACCAAATCCACGTATAGCATCAACTTGGTTCTTCATTAACGAGATAAGAGGGGATACAATAATAGCGCAACCAGGAAGAATAAGAGCAGGTAATTGATAACACAAAGACTTTCCTCCTCCGGTAGGCATAATAACAAAAGTATCGTTGCCTGCAAGTAAGCTATGGATAACCTCTTCTTGTCTGCCCTTAAATTTATTAAAACCAAAAATTCTCTTTAGCTCTTTATGTAAGTCAACATCAGTTGTTTTTATTTGCTTATGACCCATTTTGTTTTTTTCATTTTTATAATATCAATATATTATGTACTTTTGTCGTTGCAAAAGAAGCAGTTTTATATTTTCATTATGCTAAATTACTGCTTTTTTCAATACAATATCAAATAATATATAATTTTTTTGAAAGTGAAAACACCAGAATATATTAAAAGCATTGCAATACAAACAATTACAAATGAATATTTGGCAATCCAGAAATTAATTAATAGTATAAATGACGACTTTGTTAACGTTGTTGAGATAATTTTTAATTGTAAAGGAAGGGTTATTGTAACTGGAATAGGAAAGAGTGCAAATATTGCAACAAAGATTGTATCAACATTTAACTCTACAGGCACTCCAGCAATATTTATGCATGCTGCTGATGCAATTCATGGCGACTTAGGAATTATTCAGCCAGAAGATATAATTATCTGTATTTCTAAAAGTGGTAATACTCCTGAAATAAAAGTATTGATACCCCTAATAAAAAATTTAGGAAATAAACTAATAGCTATTACATCAGAGGTTAAATCAACTTTAGCAATTCAATCAGACTATTTTTTAAATGTTTATGTTGATAGAGAAGCTTGTCCAAATAATCTTGCTCCAACATCATCAACAACTGCACAATTGGTAATGGGAGATGCTTTAGCCGTATGCCTTCTTGAATGTAGAGGATTCACCGCTCAAGATTTTGCTAAATATCATCCTGGAGGAGCTTTAGGGAAAAGATTATATCTTAAAGTTTCCGACCTTTACACAAATAATGAAAAACCTGAAGTTAATCTTGAAACCCCATTAGCACAAACCCTGATAGAAATAACATCAAAACGCTTAGGTTGTGTAGCTGTAACAGAAAATGATGAAATAAAAGGAATAATAACTGATGGAGACCTTCGTCGTATGTTGTCAAAAAGCCTTTCGTCAGACAATCAGAAAGCAAAAGATATTATGACAATTAATCCAAAGACAATTACAAAAGATAAATTTGCAGTAGAAGCCTTAACTTTAATGAAAGATAATCATATAACTCAATTATTAGTTGTAGATAGAAACAATAAGTATATTGGAGTTATTCATCTTCATGATTTAATTAGAGAAGGTATTATATAAGAAAAAAGAGATTTCATTGACAATGCTATGAAATCTCTTTTTATTTTGGGTACGCGATGGGACTCGAACCCACGACCAATGGAACCACAAACCACTACTCTAACCAACTGAGCTACGCATACCGTACCATAATTTAGGGTTGCAAAGATACTTTGTTTTTAATTATTAACAAAATATTTTGACTTAATTTTAATATTTAAAGATATACATATATCTTTGCCAGCAAAATAAGATTAATTGATAAAGAAAATATTACATACTTTTTTCACTAAGATAATTTCTTCTGTGTTAGGCATCCTTACCATAATCCTAATTAGCCAATGTATTGGAGCAGAAGGGAAGGGAGAACAATCCATATTTTTATTTAATATGGTATTATTATTGCTTTTCGCAACTCTTATAGGAAATTCTACCTTAATATATCTAACTCCACGTCATAAGTTTTCAGAACTTTTTTTCCCAGCAACGTTGTGGATAATTTTATCTCTTTCAATTCTATTTTTAATATTTAATTTTCTACCCAATATTCTAATTATTTATCCTCTTGAGCTATTTATAATTGCTTTTTTTGCCTCAATAACAGAAATAAATACGTTCGTTTTAATAGGAAAACAAAGAATAAGCGATGCAAATAATCTTAAACTATCTTATCAAATAATTTCAATTCTATTTCTTTTCTTATTATTTATATTTGATAATTTTAATTCATCTTACGATTATATCCTTTCTTTATTGATAGGATATTCAATAAGTTTAATATATGGAATATATTTATTGAAAGCAGAATATAAAACTCTAAAACTCCCTGCTATAAAACAGTTCAATGAAATGCTCAGAAAACTCTTCCATCTTGGAGCTATTAAACAAGTTGGCAGTATAGCACAACAGATGAACGCTAGATTATCCTTTTATTTAATATCTTTTTATTGTGGGAACAAAGCTTTGGGGGTTTTCTCAAACGGAATAAGCATTTCAGAAGCCGTCCTAATGTTTGGGATAAGCCTTGCTTTAGTGCAATATTCAAAGCTCTCTAACAGTGAAGATGAACAGTATGCAAAAAGATTATCCATATTAATGACCAAAATCAATATCCTATTTACAATTTTGGCCTTAGTTTTCTTTTCTCTTTTGCCCACGGGAGTTTATATATTTCTTTTTGGAGGAGAATTCTCTGATGTAAGAGAAGTAATTCAAATCTTATCTATAGGCATTTTACTATTGAGTATATCAAGTACTTTTACCCAGCATTTTGCCTCAAAAGGGAATTTCACCATAACAACCTCTGCCTCTCTGATAGGCTTGGTTGCAACTGCAATATTTGGATTTTGGCTTGTACCAATCTATGGAATATGGGGAGCGGCAATCACTACAGTAATATCTTATGGGATCTCATTTTTTGTTGAATATTATTATTTTAAGAAATGGACTCAAACCCAATTTTCTGATTTTCTATTATCCAAAAAAGATATCCAAGAATTTATTTCTTTGATAAGCAAATTAAAGAAGTAGCATAATTTAAAGAGGTTATGTTTGTTGTGAATTACTTATATAATTCCTCTTATTTCTGAAATGTTTTTGATGTTATGACGGTCTAGGTATTCTGATAATCCATATACAATTTCTTGGCTAATTGAAGGATTAATAAAGTTTGCTGTTCCAATTTCAATTGCTGTTGCTCCAACTAAAATAAATTCAATTGCGTCTGTTGCATTCATTATTCCTCCTATGCCAATAATTGGTAATTTAGTTTGTTTAGCCACTTGCCAAACACAGCGAAGTGCAACAGGTTTGACAGCAGGACCAGATAAACCTCCTGTTATGGTTGAAAGTAGAGGCTGGCGTTTTTCTGCATCAACAGCCATTCCAAATAGAGTATTTATCATCGATAATGAATCTGCTCCAGAGGCTTCAACTGCTTTTGCTATTTCAACAATGCTGGTAACATTAGGACTTAGCTTAACAATAAGTGTTTTATCGTATGCTTTTCTGACTGCTTTTACAACCTCTGATGCCATTTTGGGATCTGTTCCAAAAGCCATTCCTCCTTGTTTTACATTGGGACAAGATATATTCAGTTCTATTGCAGGAATATTTTCAAGTTCGTTAATTCTTTGGGCAACTTCAACATATTCTTCAATACTGGAGCCCGAAACATTAACTACCATATTGGTATTTATATCTTTAATTTTCTTGTAAAGAGATCTGCAAAAATAATCAATACCTTTATTTTGAAGCCCTACGGCATTTAGCATTCCCGAAGAAGTTTCAGCCATTCTGGGATATGGGTTTCCTTCTCTATTGCTTCCTGTTGTGGCTTTTACAACAATTCCTCCTAAACTGTCCAAAGACATGAAATCTTCAAAATCATATCCATAGCCAAATGTTCCTGAAGCTGTCATTACAGGATTTCTCAAAACCATATCTTTAATGGTAACTTCTAATCTTTTATCTGTATTATTATTCATAAACTTAGCTTAAAAGTCTTTTAATTCTGATGAAAGGAAAATAGGACCAGTTGTGCATGTTCTTTTGTTTCCTTGATTTGTGTCTACAACACAGCAAAGACAAACTCCAAATCCACAAGCCATTTTATGTTCAAGTGAAACATAGCAAGGTATATTCCTTTCTTTTGCAAGTTTAGAAATAGCTTTCATCATAGGAGTAGGACCACAGCAATATATACTATCAAAATCTTCATCTAAAATAGGATGAGATGTTACCAGTCCTTTTATCCCGCATGAGCCATCTTCGGTTGCAATATGAAGATTAGAGAGTGATTCGTATTCTTTTTTGCTGAATAGTTGTTTTATATCTCTACAGCCTATTAAAATATCTGACTTGATTTGATTTTGTTTTAACACTCTTGCAAGATAAAGTAGTGGAGCCGCTCCACAACCTCCTCCAACAAGAAGAACTTTCTTTCCAATTATTGTGAATCCATTACCTAAAGGGAAAATAAGATTTAAAGATTCTCCTTTTTTTAGTTTTGAGAGTTCCTCTGTTCCTTTTCCTACAATTTGAATAAGGAGTGAAATTTGATTTCTATCCTTATCAACATCATGAATTGAAATTGGGCGACGAAGAAAAACATTAGCCTCTCCCTTAACCATTATTTCAACAAACTGTCCTGCCTTAATTTCCGGAAGTGTTTCGAGGTATTGTAGCTTTAAAATAAAAAGGGTAGGGGTAATTGTTTCGTTTTCTACTACTATAAAATCTTTACAATATTTCATTGATTTTATTTATTATCATTAAATAAGTACAAAAGGCTATCTTATAATAAATTCTGTTGCAAATTTACTGCTTTTATTAACTTCAACAAATAATATTGTGAGAAAACAAATTAATTAATACCTTTGCAATTCACTTTTAAATGCTTAATACATGAAATATAAATTTTTCATCATAGTTCTTGTAGCAATAAGTCTTGTTGGATTAGTTTCCTGTGAAGTTGAGTTTAACCCAAATGACGACTGGACAGAAACAACAATTGTTTATGGGATTTTAGACCAAGATGCCGACACAAATTTTATTAGAGTTCAGAAATGTTTTCTCGGAGATGGGAATTATATTCAGTTTGCAAAAGAAAAAGATTCAATTTATTATAAGCAAGATGAGATAGAGGTTAGTATTTATGGGTTCTACGATTGGGAAACTTCAGGCTGGGATACAACAAATGCCAAGCAGACAATACGTTTTAACTATACCGAAACCTATTCCAAACCCGATGGAGAATTCTATTCTGGAACAACACCGATATATTTCTCTACAACCAAGCTTAATCCAGAGTTTACATACTACCTTATTGTAAGAAACCTTCGAACAGGTAATATTGTAACATCAAACACAAAACTTGTGGCAGATTATAAAGTTACTGACCCTTCGGGAATAGCTTTTGGATTTAATTACAGCTCTGTTTACTTTGCAAATGTTTTGACATGCAAATGGACAAGCATGAGCACTTCAGCAAAGGGAGAAATTGCCCGCTCTTTCCAACCTTGTATAAGATTTAATTTTATGGAAAATGGCAATCCGTCCTACATAAATATTAATTTTAATTCAGTTGTAAATCCCTACAACGACTCCGATAGACAAATAACCTATCATATTTTTGAAACCGATGTCCTCTTTCAAATTAAAAACAAAATTCAAGCAAGACCAAGTGCATCTCGTTCCTTTATGATAGACTCTCCAACTTTTGAAATTTATGTTTATGGCGCATCAGAAAGTTTGAAAGAATATATTGATAATAATTCTCCTATTGTATCTCTAACTGAAAAACCAGTTTATACAAATATTGAAAATGGAATAGGAATTTTTTCTTCCCGCCGACTACATATAAAAAGAGGGTATACTCAATGGACAGATGCCCTTGAGTCCATTATTGAAAGTTATGGAATAGGCTTCTAATTAAACAATGAAAATTAGATAATTCTGAAAATTATTGTACCTTTGCACCCCATAAAAAAATATTAATAAATAGATAAATAGATATTTAAGATGAAAGTAACGAAAGAGAATACTGACGAAAAAACAGCAATTTTAAGAATTGATATTAGTGAACAAGACTATGCTCAGAAATTAGATGAACAACTAAAAACATACCGTCGTAAGGCAAATGTTCCTGGTTTTCGTCCTGGACAAGTTCCTATGGGAATGATTAAGAAGATATATGAAGCACCTATAAGAGCTGAAATTATTGAGAAGACTATATCAGACGTAATGTATGAATATTTGGAAAATGAGAAAGTAGATATTCTTGGATACCCATTGTCAAACGACGAAAAAACTAAAATTGATTGGGATACTCAAAAAGATTATACTTTCTATTTCGATATAGCACTTCAACCACAGTTTGAAATTAATTTAGATAATATAGAAGAGACTTATTATAATATTGAACCATCTGAAGAAATGTTAGTGAAGTTTATTGAAGACCTTCAAAGACGTTTTGGACAATTTTCTTCTCCTGAAAAAATTGAAGAAATTGATCTGGTTTATGGTGAAGTTATTGAACTTGACAATGAAGGAAATGTTAAGGAAGACGGAATTAAAACCTCAACTTCATTAGCCGTTAATATGATTGCTCAAAAAACAATTCAAGACCAATTTATTGGAAAAGAAAAAGATTCAGAAATTGTTTTCAATATTGCAAAAGCATTCCCTAACGAAATAGATTTAGCCTCAATGCTTAGAATTGATAAAGAAAAAGCAAAGGATTTTTCCTCTGATGTGAAATTTGTTGTTTCCTCAATCAATAGAGTAGTTGCTCATGAATTAAATGAAGAATTATTTGAAAAGGCATACAAAAATCAAGACATAAAAACAATTGAAGACTTCCGCCAAAGAGCGAAGAAAGACCTTTCAGAAACATACACAAGAGAATCAGATCGTTTCTTCACAAATGCAGCAACTCAAAAAATAGTTAAAGAAACTGTATTTGAACTCCCAGATGAATTTATGAAAAGATGGCTGGTTTCAAACAGTCAAGGCAAACTTTCTGCTGAGCAAGTAGAAAAAGACTACACAATGTATGAGGAAAGTTTGAAATGGCAACTAATTGAAACAAAACTTTCTGAGAAATTCTCTTTATCCATTTCTAAAGAAGAAGTAAAAACATACTTTAAGGAAGCACTTCTTGGTAACTACTTCCCTCAAGCAGAAGACGAAACAGAAGAACAAGCTCAAGAACGTATTGAAGCAATGGAAAACGTTGCAGAAAATATGATGAAGAACCAAGAACAAACAAAACAAGTTTACGATTATCTTTTCGACCAAAAACTATCTAAAGCCCTAAGAGAAAATCTTAAGGTTAAAGAAAAATCAGTTACAGTTGAAGAGTTTACTAAAATGGTTCAAGACCAAACAAAATAATAAATACATTGCATAAGGCTGGATTTGTAAATATAATAGGGAACCCAAATGTTGGGAAATCAACCCTAATGAATGCGTTAGTTGGTGAAAAACTTTCAATAATAACCTCTAAATCGCAAACAACTCGTCATAGAATAATGGGACTCTTTAATGGTGAAGACTTTCAGATAGTTTATTCAGACACACCGGGTATTGTAAACCCTCACTATAAGCTCCATGAATCTATGATGGGTTATGTTAATTTAGCCATTCAAGATGCTGACCTTTTCCTTTTGGTAACTGAGGTTGGAGAAACTCTTAAGAATCATGAAACCCTTGAAAAAGTAATCAATTCAAGTGTTCCCGTAATATTATTGATTAATAAGATAGACCTTTCAAATCAAGAAATGGTTGCAGAAAAAATAGAATATTGGCAAAAGGAAATTCCTCGTGCCATCATTATTCCAACATCTGCATTAGAGAAATTTAACCTCGAATTAGTCTTCAACACAATACTTGAACTTCTTCCCGAAAACCCTCCCTATTTCCCGAAAGACGAACTAACCGACAAGTCGATGCGTTTCTTTGTTTCAGAAATCATTAGAGAAAAACTCCTGCTCTACTACCAAAAAGAAATACCATACTCTTGCGAAGTTGTTGTTGAAACCTTCCAGGAAGAAAGCAAAATTGATAAAATCTTTACCGTAATTTACGTCGAAAGAGATAGCCAAAAAGCAATACTTATAGGGCATCAAGGCTCAATGTTAAAGAAAGTCGGGACTGAGGCAAGAAAGGATATAGAAGAATTTACATCCAAAAAGTGCTTCCTCGAAATAAGAGTAAAGGTGCTAAAAGACTGGAGAAATAACGAAAACTCACTCCAAAGATTCGGATACAAAAACAAATAATATTAATGGTTAATGGTTAATGATAAATGGTTAATAAAGCAAAGCCACCAAACATTAACCACTAACCATTTATCATTAACCATTTATCATGTACGATTTAATAATAATAGGAGCAGGAGCTTCGGGATTGATTTCAGCTATAGTTGCTTCTTCTTCTGGAGAAAAAGTATTGCTTATTGAAAAGATGTCGCAAGCCGGAAGGAAGCTTCGAATCACAGGAAAAGGACGTTGCAATCTAACAAATACATTACCCCTAAAAGAATTTCTTAAACATTGCGGTTCTGAGCCAAGATTTCTCTACCCAGCCTTTAACCTTTTTTTCTCTAAAGAATTAATCAACTTCTTTGAACAATTAGGTCTTAAGACAGTGGAAGAAAGAGGAGGAAGGATATTCCCACAATCAGGAAAGGCACAAGACGTCTTTTTGGCATTGATAAACGAAATTGAAGACTCATCATGTCAAGTTCTTAAAGACACTCAGGTTACAAGCCTAATGATTGAAAACAATAGAATTGTTGGCGTTAAAGCTCAAAGCAGAACAAAAGGAAATAAAGAATACCTTGCCAAAAAAGTTATCCTTGCAGCAGGAGGAGAAAGCTATCCACTAACAGGAAGCCAAGGAGATGGAATACGTTTAGCAAAAGCAGCAGGACATAACATAATCCCAACCCTACCATCCTTAGTAGGACTAAAACTAAAGGACTACAACCAAGAAAGAATACACCCTTCCATAGTAGGCTTTGGAGTAAGAAACGTTAAGGCAACCATAAGCCTTGAGTCAGGTAAGAAAATAGCAGAAGAATTTGGCGAACTAACATTCCGTGAAAATGGAGTAGAGGGACCAATCATCATAACCCTTAGCAGGCAAATAGCAAGATTATTATCCCAAGGCGAAAGACTATTCCTAAACATAGATTTCAAGACAGCACTATCAGAGCAAGAGCTTGATGAGAAACTCCTAAGCGAACTAAACATTAGAGGAAAAGAAGACCTAAGGTCAGTCCTTAGAGCATTCCTTCCACACGAGTTAATCTATCTTGCAATCTATCAAACAGCATTAGACCCTCGCAAAAAAGCAAGTTTCGTTACCTCACAAGAAAGAAAAGAAATCCTAGCCTTCCTAAAACACTGTCAATTTGAAATCATAGGCGACTTTGGCTACGAACAAGCAATAGTAACCCAAGGAGGCGTTGACTTAAAAGAAATAAATCCAAAGACATTAGAGTCAAAACTAATCAAAGGCTTACACTTTGCAGGAGAAGTAATGGACTTAGATGCCGACACTGGTGGTTTCAACCTCCAAATAGCATTTTCAACAGGATACTTAGCAGCTCAAAATGCAGAGAAAGAAGATTAAAAGCTTGACTTATACAGATATATTTCGTATATTTGCATAATAGAAACAATAGGATTAAGTCCTTTAGATTTTATATTGCAAATCACCCTTCAATTTCCTTAAAATAAAATGATGCACATCTTTCACCCCGAAAGATGTGCATCATTTGCTATGAAAGATGCACATCATTTGCATACTGAATCTTCGTTTTAAATTTTTAAAACAGCGATTCAGCAAATTCTTTCTTTGATTCAAATCTCTAACTCCTTGTTTTAATTTTGTTATATTTGTGGTAGTCTGAAGATACTAAATTGACTATCAATAGTTTTTGAAGAATCTCGCATGAAACGGGCAGTAGATAAGTAAGAATTAAGTGCTTAGATACACTTAGTTTTTCATGCTTTCAAAT
>JAQUTD010000059.1 GCA_028709955.1 Bacteroidales bacterium
AGAACAATAGGTGCAGTTGTTTACACAAACATTACCTGTATATAAAGGAGCAAACAAAACAAGTCGCTTGCCATAAATATCTTCTTTTATGATTTTAGCAGTTTCCATAATCTTATGGATTTGATTGATGTCCGTAACCCTAAGCAAGGCACCAACATCTCCCAAACCAATTCCTTTAAGTTTTAGAGCTTGATTTAATATTTCATCAACCTGACTTTCTGTAGGTATTTCCCCTTCAATAATTGCATAGAGTTTATCCCTATCAATAAAGTTCTTATGTCTTTCTGCTGTGTTCATATATTTTTGTTTATTAATTTCTTATCTATTTGTTTCCTTTAGCCAAAATTGACTTAACTTCAACATCAGCCAATCGTCCCAGCTTTCCAGTAAGAGAGTTGATTCTATCGCTTGAAGTTTCAATAACCAATGTGATTATGTGTAAACCCTTTTCCAAAAGAGGTAATCCCTGACGAGCCAATATAAAATCAGAATACTCTGACAATATAAGATTGACAGTTGAAGCGACAGCTTTATCGTAAATAACTATAGAGATTGTTCCAATTCTCTTTTCCATTAGCTACACTTTTGGATTAGATTAATAAATATTTTAATGGTTGATTCTAATTGCTTTGTGAAAGAGTTCAAAGAAAAGTCTTCCACTCAGGTTTCAAATCAGATGCAAAGATACAAAAGTTTTCAATTCAATAACTAAAATTTGAGAACATTTTTCAGCCCATTCTCTGTATTTATTTTTACGATATTTTTGAAAGGTCTGTTTGAGGTTTGGTTTTAAAAAGGTAGACTTTTAGGATTTTATTGGAAGGATGGGATAGGGTGGGGTCTTCTTGGGCTATTTGTATTGCAAGGCTTCTTGATGCTTTTAGGATTGGTTCATCTCTTACTATATCTGCTATTTTAAGGTCTAAGAGTCCACTTTGTTTGGTGCCTGCCATATCTCCAGGACCTCTTAGTTGAAGATCAGCTTCTGCTATCTCAAAGCCATCGTTGGTCTCACACATGGTTTTTATCCTCGTTTTTGCTTCTGTTGAGAGTTTGTAGTTTGACATTAGTATGCAATAGGATTGTTCTGCTCCTCTACCAACTCTTCCTCTTAATTGATGGAGTTGTGATAACCCAAAACGTTCTGCATTTTCAATTATCATAACTGATGCATTAGGTACATCAACTCCAACTTCTATTACTGTGGTTGAAACCATAATATGTGTTATGCCTTTCTTAAATCTATCCATCTCATAATCCTTATCGGCTGGCTTCATCTTTCCATGAACTATGCTTATTTGATATTCTGGCAAAGGAAATTCTCTAACTATACTTTCGTAACCATCCATTAAGTCTTTAAGGTCTAATGTCTCTGATTCTTTAATTAGAGGGTAAACAACGTAAACTTGACGTCCTTCTTTTATTTGTTTACGCATAAAAGCAAACACTCTTAGACGGCTTTTATCAAAGAAATGAACCGTTTGCACTGGCTTTCTCCCTGGTGGTAATTCATCTATAACGGAGCAGTCTAAGTCTCCATAAACAGTCATTGCAAGTGTTCGAGGTATGGGAGTTGCTGTCATAACAAGTATGTGCGGCGGCATATGATTCTTCGTCCACATCTTTGCTCTTTGTTCTACTCCAAAACGATGTTGTTCATCAATTACACATAAACCAAGATTAGAGAATTGAACCTTATCTTCCAAAAGTGAATGTGTTCCTATAATTATATTTATTGTTCCATCTTCTAATTGAGGAAGGATAATCTTTCTTTCTTTTTGTTTTGTGCTTCCAGTAAGTATTGCAATATTTATTGGCATATCACCCAAGAAGTTCTTAATAGTTGTATAGTGTTGCTGAGCAAGGATTTCGGTTGGAGCCATAATTGTTGCTTGAAAACCATTATCAATTGCTATAAGCATACATAATAATCCCACTAATGTCTTTCCACTTCCAACATCACCTTGCAAGAGTCGGTTCATCTGATGCCCCGTTCTCATATCCTGACGTATTTCTTTTACAACTCTCTTTTGTGCATTAGTAAGTGTGAATGGAAGATAGCTGTTGTAGAAATTATTAAATGCATCTCCAATAGTTGAAAATACAAAACCCTTAGACTTTTCAGTTCTGAAGTTCTTCATCAATTGGTGTTCCAACTGCATATAGAATAACTCTTCAAACTTTAAACGAGCCTTAGCTTTAGCAAGTAGTTCTGGTGAGTAAGGGAAATGAATTTGAATTAAAGCATTTTCATGACTAATTAGTTTAAAGCGTTCAATTATGTAAGGAGGCAAATTCTCATGGATATAACCTCTTGTTTGAGATAAAAGAGTCCGAGTAAGTTTAGATATTGCTTTAGAGTTAAGAAAAGAGTTTTTCATCTTTTCAGAAGTATTATACAAAGGAGAAAACTTTTCTGTTTGTTGTGCTTGTTGAAGCATAAATACTTCTATTGGTTCAAAGTCTGGATGAGCAAAATTATAAGTGTTTTTAAATAATGAAGGCTTACCAAAAATAACATATTCCTTATTAAAATGAAGAGTTTCCTTGATCCATTTCAAACCTTTGAAAAAGACTAATTCAACCATACCAGTTTCATCAACAAACTTAGCCGAAAGTCTTGCCTTAGGACCAGCACCTATTGTTTCTATTCCAACAACCTTTCCCTTAACTTGAATATAAACATCTTCGGAGTTAATATCTCTTATCTTTACAAAATGACTCTTATCCACATAACGATAAGGATAATAAGTTAAAAGGTCTTGATAAGAAGTTATGCCAAGTTCTTTCTTTAAAACCTCAGCCTTCTTAGTGCCAACACCTTTTAAGAATTCTATTTTTGTATTTAATAGATTAACCTCCATTATTATCTAATATGCTTTTCTTAAAACTAATTACTATGCAACAAAAATACAAAAATTAAAAGATAAACTCTTGCTTTCGGCTTATTTAATCTCAATATATTTTTCAATCCCCAATTGAATCCCCATTTTACCATAAGTAAATCGCCGTTTTACCATAAGTAAATTAACTAATCTACCATACCCAAATTAACTGATTTGCTACCCCCAAATTAACTAATCTACCATACCCAAATTAACTGATTTGCTACCCCTAAATTAACTGATTTGCTACCCCCAAATTAACTGATTTACCATACCTAAATTAACTGATTTGCTAAACCCAAAACAACTATTATTCTGTAAACAGTCTTTGTTTGATGTAATATATTGATATTAAGTATAATTCCTTTTAGCTATATAATAGAAAAAGCGGAGATACTTTTTATAACATCTCCGCTTAATTGGAACTTTCTATTCCTAATTGGTTAGAAAGCTTAGTTTATTAGTTTCTTGGTTTAAGACCTAATATTTGTCTTGCTTCAGTTGGGTTTGCAATTTCTCTACCCATTTCTTTTGCCATGCGAACAACCTTTGCAACAAGCTCTCCGTTCGATTTTGCCAACACGCCTTTTGAAAGATATACGTTATCTTCAAATCCAACTCTCACATGTCCTCCATCTATGATTGCAAGTTGTGCAAGAGGGAATTCGAAGCGTCCAACTCCTGCAACTGTGTAGGTTGCATCCTCAGGAATGGAGCCACGAAGAAAGACAAAATCTCTTATATCTCCACCAATTCCACCATTCACACCCATAACAAAGTCGAAGTGCATTGGCTTAACGATATGTCCTTTTTTATAAAGTCTAAGAGCCATTTCAATCATACTCTTATCGAAAACCTCAAGTTCGGGCTTGATACCTCTTTCAATCATTCTGGTTCCAAAGTACTTGATGGTGTTTTCAGTATTAACAAATACATCATCGCCACCGAAGTTGCAGGTTCCGCAATCGAGTGTTGCCATCTCAGGATTTAGCTCAGTTGGTTGAAGTCTTTCGTCGTCAGTCATACCCACTGCACCCCCTGTTGAAGGTTGGATAATAACATCAGGACAGAGTTTATAGATTGCATCCATAACTTCTTTAAAGCGATTCTTGTCTTGAGTTGGGGTTCCGTCGTCCTGTCTAACGTGTAGATGGATTATTGAAGCTCCCGCATCATAGGCTGCTTTTGCTTCCAATGCACATTCCTGAGCGGTGTAGGGAACGGCAGGATTATGTTCTTTTAACACCTCAGCACCACTAATTGCTGCGGTTATAATTAACTTTTCCATAGTTTAAGTATTTAATTTGTAGGCTCTGACCTTTGAGTCTGACCCTAATTATTGATTCTTTCTTTGGCTTTTTTTAGGAACAACGCAGGTTCCCGATGCACGACAAACAACAATTGGTTCTTCCAACACGTCTGCTGCGGAATCTGAGATATCGGTTCTTGGAACGATAACTTTTCTTGCCTCAAAGCTCATTTTTCTTGAAGAATTTCCAACATTTGTTATCTCGCCAACGGCTTCAATGAAGTCTCCAGCGTAAACAGGAGCAAGGAATTCAACGCTATCATAAGCACAGAAAAGTCCTTCATCGCCATCGTTAATAATCAATAGCTCGGTTGCCACATCCCCAAACAGGTTAAGCATTTTTGCTCCATCAACAAGGTTTCCACCATAATGAGCATCATGAGAACTCATTCTCATTCTAATTAAAGATTTAGTTGCCATAATATTTTTATTTAATAAGGTAATCAATAAACAAGTAAGGAGTGTGAACATTGTGAGGTTCTATATTCTCAACATGCTCAGTTGCTTGAGCAATAACCAAGTCTGCAGCCATTGCAATGTAGGGATTGAAGTTTTTGGTTGTTCCTCTAAAAAGCAGGTTACCGAACTTATCAGCAACCGAAGCCCCAATAATAGCAACATCAGCTCTAAGAGGTTTTTCAAGCAAATATTCAACACCATCAACCAAAACCTTTTGTTTGTTTTGTTCAACAACAGTTCCCAAACCAGTCAAAGTTAAAACTCCACCCAATCCAGCACCGCCGCAGCGTATTCTTTCAATAAGAGTTCCTTGAGGCACAAGTTCCACTTCCATTTCTCCAGAAAGCATTTTGTCGCCGGCAAAAGGGTTAGTTCCAATATGGGAAACGATGGCTTTCTTAACCAAACCCTTCGAAACCAATAGTCCAGAACCAGTTTCTGGGAATGAGGTATCGTTGCAAATAATGGTTAAATTCTTCCTTCCTTTTCTAACAATTGCTTCAATCAAATCTTGTGGAGCGCCAACTCCCATAAAGCCACCCACCATAACGGTCATGCCATCCTTAATCAACTCAGCAGCATTTTCAACATCTATATGCTTCATATCTATAATTTTTAATGTTTAATTCTTAAATTGTAGGCAAAATTAATTATTATTTCCCGATGCACCAAATTAGTTATAATAAAAACAATTATTATATATCATAAGTCCATTTCCAACCTAAAATTACTCCACTCTTACAATTTATAATATAATAATTTACTACCTTTGCATACAAAATTTAGTAATAATCATAATAAAAGACTATAAGATAATGAGTACAAAGGTTACAAAAGAATTGGTAAATCCAAGAAGTATTGTTGTTGTTGGAGCCTCAAATGACGTTACAAAACCAGGAGGAGCGATCCTTAGAAATATAATTGAAGGTGGGTTTAAGGGAGATATATATGTTGTAAATCCAAAAGAAGACGAAATACAAGGGGTAAAATGCTATAAAGATATTAAAGATGTTCCACAAGTGGATATGGCAGTTTTGGCAATTGCAGCGAAGTTTTCGGAAGCAACAGTAAAGGTATTAACAGAGGAAAAATCAACAAAAGCCTTTATAATAATTTCGGCAGGATTTGGTGAAGAAAGCCAAGAAGGAAAAGAATTAGAGCAAAGAATAGTTAAGCTAATTGAAGATAATGATGCATGCTTAATAGGACCTAACTGCACAGGAATCTTTACTCCGCATCATAGAGCCATATTTTCAAAACCTTTCCCTCAAACATCTTCAAAAGGGGTAGACTTTATCACAGGCTCAGGAGCAACAGGTTGCTTTATTATGGATATTGGAATGCAACAGGGCTTACATTTCAATCATTGTTGGGGAGTGGGCAATTCAGCACAATTAGGAATTGAAGATATATTGGAATATCACGACGAAGCATTTGATCCAAAAACTTCTTCCAAGGTTATTTTAATGTATGCTGAAAACATCAAAAACCCTCAAAAGCTGTTGAAACATGCCTCATCTCTAATCAATAAAGGTTGTAGAATTGCAGCCATAAAATCAGGAGGTTCAGAAGCTGGATCCCGTGCTGCCTCATCCCACACAGGAGCTTTGGCATCACCAGATGTTGCAGTTGACGCACTGTTTCGCAAAACAGGAATTATTCGTTGTAATGGACGTGAGGAATTGATAACCGTTGGTGCAATCTTCACTTATCCAGAATTTGAAGGAAAGAATATTGCCATTATCACCCATGCAGGAGGCCCTGCAGTTATGCTAACAGATGCATTAAGCAGAGGAGCAATGGACGTTCCACACATAGAAGGACCAAAGGCTGACGAGCTTCTAACCAAACTTTTTGCAGGTTCAGCAGTAGGAAATCCAATTGACTTTTTGGCAACAGGAACCCCAGAACAATTAGGACAAATCATAGATGCATGCAATAATGACTTCGACAATATCGACGCAATGTGTATTATCTTTGGAACGCCTGGATTAGACAAAATCTTTGATGCATATCGTGTTATCGACCAAAAGATGAAAACATCAAAGAAACCTATATTCCCAATAATGCCTTCAACACTTGTTGCAGGTGAAGAAGTAAGAGAGTTTGTTTCAAAAGGGAATAACTACTTCCCAGAAGAAACAGTTTTCGGAACAGCCCTTGCAAAGATTAAATCAACGCCAAAACCAACCAATGATGTAAAAGACCTAATCAGCATAGACACAAAGAAAGTTAGACAGATAATTGAGAGTGTTGGTGATGGATATATGGATACAAAGGTTATGTATGATTTGCTTGATGCTGCAGGGATTAATCATTCAAACGAAATATCTTCGAATAAGGTTGAGGATTCTATCGCTTTCGCAAAACAATTTGGCTATCCACTTGTGATGAAAGTTGTTGGTCCTGTTCACAAAAGTGATGTTGGAGGAGTTGTTCTTAACGTTAAGGATGAAGAAACAATTCGTAGAGAGTTTGACAGACTTATGAAAATAAAGGACACCTACGCCGTTCAAACCCTTCAAATGTTGTTTGGAACTGAAATCTATATTGGTTCTATGCGTACTGATCTTTTCGGTCACCAAGTTCTATGTGGCATTGGTGGAATCTTTATTGAAGTGTTGAAAGATGTTCAATCGAATCTTGCTCCAATAGGAATAGGGGAAGCTAAACAAATGATAAAAAACCTTAGAAGTTATAAAATTATTGAAGGAGTAAGGGGTCAAGAGCCAGTTAATGAAGAACTTTATGCTGAGCAAATAGCAAGAGTTAGTGCATTGGTTCAAGCAGCTCCTGAAATTGCTGAAATGGACTTAAACCCTCTTTTAGGTTCTGCAAAAGCTGTGGTTGCAGTAGATGCTCGTATTAGAATTGAAAAATAATAAACATAATAGATATGAATAAAACATTTTGGTTAAACTTATCATTGTCATTATTAATAATTTCAATGTTCTTATTACAATACACTCCAGAGCTTCAAGCTTTCAAATATTGGATTTGTTTTGTAATTGTTGTAGTGTCAGCCTTTAGTATAGTAATCAACACTTTTAACTTAGCTTCCAAACTTTCAAAGTCAAACAAAGAAATTTTAAAAGCAAACAAAAGGATTCAAGCATTAGAAGCTGAAAAAACAAATCAAGATAACAACACAATAACAGAATAAAGTATTAATTATGAAGTTAAAAGATATTATTCTTACCCTTATTGTTATAGGGGTAATATCTATTTTTTTGTTTATTGAACCACTAAAAGATTGGTTCATGCTATACAGTGGTGCAAAAGATTGGCGATATTTCTTTCTTGCATTCTTTAAGTTTGCTATCTTGGCAACACTTGGCGAAAGCATAGGACTTAGAATTTCAAAAGGAGTTTATAATGAAAAAGGATTCGGACTTTTGCCACGAGCAATCGTTTGGGGAGTTTTAGGAGTTGTAATATCCATTGCTATGGGAATATTTTCAAGAGGCACCTTTGGACTGTTTGGATATTTTGGATTAGAACTAAATCCAACAATTCTTGCTCAAGAATCCTTTGGGATAAAACTTCTATATGCCTTTTTAGTTTCCTTCTTTATGAACACTTTCTTTGCCCCAATGTTTATGACTGTTCATAAAATAACAGATACCCATATTCTCGAAAACAAAGGAACACTAAAAGGATTCTTTTCTCCAATACATTTTGGAAGAATAATTACAAACCTTAATTGGAAAGTACAATGGGGATTTGTTTTTAAGAAGACAATACCTTTTTTTTGGTATCCAGCACACACAATAACCTTTATGCTTCCTAAAGAATTTCAGGTTCTTTTTGCTGCTCTCTTAGGAGTTGCACTTGGAGTAATTCTATCATTAGCTAACCTCAAAAAGAAGTAAAACTATATATGACAAGATGTATTTCAATAATCATAATATTCCTAATTTCTTTTAGTTTTACATCTTTTGCTCAAAAGGATAATAAATTCAGTTTTGATGTCTATGGAATATTAGATATGCAAGGATTTTACAATGATAGGAAAACATATTCAGCAATTGATGGATTGTTTTCTCTCTATCCACTATCACCTTCCTATGATGCAAACCAAAACGATTTAAACTCAAAAGACAATAGTAATTTTTCAGTAGCGGCATCAAGACTTGGAGTAAGATTAGGTCTTGGAGAAGCATTAGGTGCCAAAATCTTAGGAACAATTGAGGCAGACTTTACAGGACAAGCCGATGGAATAGCTAACTATTTTAAGCTCAGGATTGCTAATATTAATTTAAAATGGGATAATACTCAGCTGCTTGTTGGTCAATATTGGAATCCAATGGTTATTGCTGAAATGCTGCCTTCCAATCGTGATTTACATAATGGAGCACCCTTCCATCCCTTTGCTCGACAAAGCCAAATTAGGGTAGACTTTCAACCACTTGAGAACCTTAACCTTGTTGCTGCACTTGGATTCCAAAGAGATTTTGCAACAATAGGAGTAAGTTCTTCAAAAGACTACAAACAACAAACCAACACTCTTATTCCTGAATTCAACATCTTTATTCAGTACCGCTCCAACAATCTATTCTTTGGTATAGGCGGAAAAATAATGACCATTGAGCCAAGAGAAAACTACACATTTAATACTACAACCTATGGTGTTGATCAAAGAATGACTAATTATCTAACAACATTCTTCCTTAACTACAAAAAAGACAACTCCAACCTGAAACTTCAAGCCCTAATGGGTGAAAATATGAATGACTTAAGTCTTTTGGGAGGCTATTATGAATCATCATTTGACACAATAACCCATTCTTTTTCCTACAAACCAACAACCGTATTTTCTTCTTGGATAGACTTCTCTCAATTGTTCGGAAAAATTAAACCAGCTTTATTAATTGGCTATTCAAAAAACTTTGATGTTAACGAAAGCTCATATGCAAATGCCTATGGCTTAGGAATGACAATTGACAACTATTTTAGAATAGCACCACGAATAGAATATTTCTTTTTAAACAATTTTTCACTAACTTTGTCCCTTGAATACGCAAGTGTAAAGTATAAGGATGAGGTTTCAACAAAAAGAATTGATGGAAAAAAAGCTTCATTTGCGTTATGTTATTTATTTAATTATTAGATGAAAAAAATACCATTTGTAAAGTATCATGGAGCAGGCAACGACTTTATTCTAATTGATAACAGAAAAAAAGAATATCATTTGTCCGACTCTCAAATCCAACTTATGTGTGACAGGCATTTTGGAATAGGTTCTGATGGACTAATTGTTTTAGAGCAAGCAGAAGGAGCGGACTTTCAGATGATATACTACAATCCAGATGCAAGCAAAGATATGATGTGTGGAAATGGAGGACGATGCATAGTTGCATTTGCCCAAAGCTTAGGAATAATAAACAACAAAACCATATTTCAAGCACCCGACGGAATACATAAAGCCGAAATAATATCTAATAAAGACAATAAATCAATAATCAAGTTAAGCCTCAAAGATGTTGAAAAAATAGAACAATTGTCCGACGGTCAATTTCTTTCAACAGGAACAACCCATTTTGTATGCTTTGTTGAAAACCTTCAAACTCTCGATATAAAAACAAAGGGCAGAGAAATACGCTACGATAAACGCTTTGCAAAAACAAATGGCACAAATGCTAACTTTGTTGAAATAGTTTCAGAAATAGAGTTGAATATTAGAACCTATGAAAGAGGTGTGGAAGATGAAACCCTTGCTTGCGGAACAGGAATAACAGCCTCAGCAATAGCCTATGTTGAGAAATATAACACTCCCCACAATCCAATAATAATTAATTCCAAAGGCGGACAACTAAAAGTCTATTACACAAAAACACAATCAAAAACTTATTCAAATATCTTCTTAGAAGGAGAAGCCGAAAAGGTGTTTGAAGGTGAGTTTATTCTAAGTTAAGAGAGTTAATTATAAGTATAGTAGAATTTATCCATAACATAATTAAAAATAAGTCAAGGAAAAAAATATTTATATCAAGGAAAAAAATATTTTTATCAAGGAAAAATTCTTTTTTATCAAGGATAAATTTTGAGTAAGCTTTTTTGTCAGAATCAGGATGTGCAGGATTAAAAGATTTACTTGATTTGCTCTATAATTACAATAGATTTAATTACTAAAAGTATATATTTAATAAATAGATGAGTTGTATTATATATTATCTTTTAATTATCAGGAATACACTAAGATAAAATAATAGGTGAAAAATAGTTTGCTAAATACTTGCAAATGAATTAAAAAAACAGGTTTAATGGACACTTTTAATGGTTTTTGGTTTTCCACTTTTGTTATTCATATGATTTTATTTTGTTCTTTTGCAGAATCTGTTTAAACGGAAATAGGCTCTGCTGGGGAGCAACCTATCAGGGATAAAACAGAAGAGTGATGAAAATGTCAATATCTAAGGGTTTTGTTTTTCAAAGCTCTTTTGTTATTTTTGGAACTTTCTTATTCTTTTAAATATTCATCAATAAACTTTTTCTTCTGCTTTTATGTCTATGCATTGTGATTTCTTGGCTTGTTCTTTTGTTCTGCAAATTGTTTATCTATAGCATTAGTAGTATTGGGAATGTTTAATTCAATATAGTCATACCAAGTAAATAGCTATGGTAAATTAGTTTTCAAACTCCTATAAGCACTTCGCAGTCGTTTATGCGTATAATACGTCTTGTTAGTCTGTGGATTAATAGTTCTTTCATTTAAAAAGTCTTTCCATTTCTCATGCCATAAATCTAACATTCCGATAAAAGATTCTTTGTCTGTTTGTTTCATTAAGTCCATTACTTCCATTAGTTCTTGTGCTGCCTTTAGCTTTGGT
>JAQUTD010000060.1 GCA_028709955.1 Bacteroidales bacterium
GTTAAGAATGATCCTACATTAATGTTTACTAATGCAGGTATGAATCAATTTAAAGATATATTTTTAGGTAATAGTCCTAAAACATCTCTTCGCATTGCAGATAGTCAAAAATGTTTAAGAGTTTCTGGAAAACATAATGATTTAGAAGAAGTTGGTCATGATACGTATCATCATACCATGTTTGAAATGTTAGGTAATTGGTCCTTTGGTGATTATTTTAAAAAAGAAGCAATTCATTGGGCATGGGAGTTTTTGACAGAGGTGGTAAAATTAAACCCTAACGACCTATATGTTTCGGTTTTTGAAGGAGACCAAGCAGACAATCAACCAAAAGATTTAGAAGCATTTAATATTTGGAAAGATATTTTAAGTGAAGATAGAATAATTAATGGTTCAAAGAAAGATAATTTCTGGGAAATGGGAGAACAGGGTCCTTGTGGTCCGTGTTCTGAAATTCATGTTGATTTAAGATCAAAAGCTGATAAAGAAAATATAAAAGGAAAAGACTTAGTTAATAAAGACCATCCTTTAGTTGTTGAAATTTGGAACTTAGTTTTTATTCAATTCAATCGTTTGTCAGATGGTAGGCTTGAACCTTTAAAGGAAAAACATATTGACACAGGAATGGGCTTTGAACGTTTGTGTATGGCAGTTCAAAAAACAGAATCAAATTACGAAACAGATATTTTCCAAACCTATATTCAATTCTTAGCTCAAAAATCAAATATTCCATACGGTCAAAATAAAATGGCTGATGTTGCTATGAGAGTATGTGCCGATCATATTCGTGCTGTATCTTTTGCGATAGCCGATGGTCAACTACCTTCAAACGCCAAACAAGGATATGTTATTAGACGGATTTTAAGAAGAGCTATTCGCTATGGATATACATTCTTAGGCTTTAAGGAACCATTTATGAATGAAATTATTCCACTTTTGGTTTTAAAAATGGGAGAGCAATTCCCAGAGCTTAAAAGAAATGAGAATCTTATTAAAAAAGTTATTATTGAAGAAGAACAATCATTTTTAAGAACCCTTTCAAACGGAATATTGAAATTTGAAAAATATACCGAAAGCATAAAAACTAAAACTATTGACGGGAATTTTGCTTTTGAGCTTTTTGATACATTTGGTTTCCCTATAGACCTTACCTGTTTAATGGCAAAGGAAAAAGAATTGGAAGTTGATATGGTTGGATTTGAGCAAAAGCTTAAAGAGCAAAAAGAACGTTCAAGAAATGCAGCTCATATAGACACTGAAGATTGGGTAGAAATCAAGGAAGCAGAGAAGACTAAGTTTTTGGGATACGATAGTTTAAGTGCTGACGTTGAAATTATTCGTTATAGAAAAGTTAAACAAAAAGATAAGACATTCTATCAATTAGTTTTCAACCAAACTCCTTTCTATGCAGAACTTGGAGGACAAATAGGAGATAGCGGTTACATTGAAAATTATGAAGAGAAAATTAATATTATAAACACAAAAACGGAAAATGGTTTGGCTGTTCATTTAGTTAATTCTCTTCCTCAAAACATTAATTCAACCTTTAATGCCTTTGTTGATGTTGAAAGACGCCATAGAATTGAGGCTAATCACTCAGCAACACATCTTCTTCATCATGCTCTAAGAGAAGTTTTAGGTTCTCATATTGAACAAAAAGGTTCTATGGTTGATGATGACAGATTGCGTTTTGACTTTTCTCATTTTGCAAAGCTAACAAATGAAGAAATTCAAAAAGTGGAAATGAAAGTAAATGCAATTATTAGACAAAATATTATTGCTGATGACAGAAGAGAAATGCCCATTGAAGAGGCTCGCAAATTAGGAGCAATTGCTTTGTTTGGAGAAAAATATGGTGAAAATGTTAGGGTAATGCAATTTGGAAAATCAATTGAACTTTGTGGAGGAACTCACGTTAAATCCACTGGAAACATAGGAATGATTAAGATAGTATCAGAAACAGCAATTGCAGCTGGAATTAGAAGAATTGAAGCAATTACAGGAGTTAAGGTTGAAGAGCTTATCTACGAATATTCCTCCATGGTTGAAAATGTTCGTTCAATTCTTAAACAATCCAACATTCAACAAGCAATTCAAAAGATTGTTAGTGAGAATGATAACCTTAAAGAATCAATTGAAAATTTCCAAAAGGAAAGAACCGAATCTCTTTTCAACCAATTAAAGAATAAAACTGAAGTATTTGAAGGAGTAAACTATATAGAGTTAAATCTTCCAATTTTTCCAAACATAATAAAAGATTTAGCATATAGATTCAAAAATCATTTTAATGACAATAATTTTGTATTTATTGCCGCAAGTATATTTGATAATAAACCAACACTTATAATAATGTTATCTCAAGACCTTGTTCAAAAAGGAAAGAATGCCGGCTTAATTATTAGAGAAGCATCCAAACTTATTCAAGGCTCTGGTGGAGGACAACCTTTCTTTGCAACTGCAGGAGGAAAAGATATTGAAGCGATTCAAGAAGCAATCCTTAAGGCAAAGGAATTAATTTTTGCATAATACACATAATAAATAATAGATGAAAAAAATTCGTAACATTGCTATTATAGCACACGTTGACCATGGTAAGACAACTTTAGTAGATAGAATGCTATATCAAGCAAAACTATTTCGTGATAATCAAGAACAAAAAGATTTAATTCTTGATAGCAACGATCTTGAAAGAGAAAGAGGAATTACAATTCTTTCTAAAAACGTATCAATACACTACAAAGACTTTAAGATTAATATTATTGACACTCCAGGCCATAGTGATTTTGGTGGAGAAGTTGAAAGAGTTTTAAATATGGCAGATGGTGTTCTTCTATTGGTTGATGCCTTTGAAGGACCAATGCCTCAAACACGTTTCGTTTTACAAAAAGCAATTGAGCTAGATCTAAAACCAATTGTTGTTGTTAATAAAGTAGATAAACCAAATTGTAATCCAGAGGAAGCTCAGGAAAAGGTATTTGACCTTATGTTTAACCTTGGTGCAACTCAAGACCAATTAAACTTCCCAACTGTTTTTGGTTCTTCAAAAGAAGGATGGATGAGTGAAGATTATAAAAATGTTACTGAAGATGTTTCATACCTATTAGATCAAATAATAGAACATATTCCAGAACCAATTTATGAAGATGGAACAACTCAACTAATGATCTCTTCATTAGATTATTCATCCTATGTTGGAAGAATTGCAGTGGGAAGATTATCCCGTGGAACCCTTCAAGCAGGCATGGACGTAATGCTTTGTAAGGCTAATGGAGAAAATGTAAAATCGAAAGTAAAAGAACTATATACATTTGAAGGTTTAGCAAAAGAAAAAACAAAGAATGTTGTTGGAGCTGGTGAAATATGTGCAGTTTTAGGAATGGATAATTTTGATATTGGAGATTCAATTTGCGATATTGAAAAACCAGAACCATTAAAACCTATTAAAGTTGACGAGCCTACAATGAGTATGCTTTTCACAATCAACAATTCACCTTTCTTTGGAAGAGAAGGAAAATTTGTAACCTCACGCCACCTTAGAGATAGATTATATGCAGAACTTGAAAAAAACTTAGCCCTAAAAGTAAAAGAAACTGATTCTCCTGATTCACATATTGTATTTGGAAGAGGAATACTCCACCTATCAATTCTAATTGAAACAATGCGAAGGGAAGGCTATGAATTACAATTAGGACAACCAAAAGTAATTATTAAGGAAATTGATGGCAAAAAATGTGAACCAGTAGAACAATTAACAATAGTTGTTCCAGACCAATTTGCAGGAAAAGTTATTGAGCTTGTAACCATGCGTAAGGGTGAAATAATTTCAATTGAACCAAAGGGAGACCGCTCTCAAATTGATTTTAATATTCCTTCAAGAGGAATAATAGGACTAAGAAATAACGTATTAACAGTTTCTGAAGGAGAAGCAATTATGGCACATCGTCTAACTGGTTTTGAACCTTGGAAGGGTGAAATTGCAGGAAGAAGAATGGGCTCGCTTATTGCCAAAGAAACAGGATTAGCAATTGAATATTCAATCAACAAACTTCAAGACAGAGGACGTTTCTTTGTTGACCCAGGTGAAGAAATCTACACAGGAATGGTTATTGGAGAAAATATACGCCCTGATGATATTGTTGTTAATATTTCACTCACAAAAAAACTTTCAAACATGAGAGCCTCAGGAAGTGATGACAAATCCTCAATAGCACCAGCTGTTCATTTTTCATTGGAAGAAGCAATGGAATATATTGGAGAAGATGAATACTTGGAAGTAACTCCAAAAAGCCTTAGAATTAGAAAAATCTTACTAAACGAAACAGACCGTAAGAGAGCTTCTAAATAGAAAATAATATGAATAATATTGCTTATCTTTTTGATTTAGACGGAGTAGTTATTGACACTGAAACAGAATACACAAAAATCTGGACAGAAATTGGGAATAAATATATCCCACACATCAACAATTTCGCCTTTCAAATTAAAGGGAGCCATATAAGAAATATATATGAAAACTACCTGTCCCATCTTTCAGATCAAGAATGGGATGGTGTAGTTTCCTATATTAGAGATTTAGGGCAAAAGATGAATTATACATATATTGAGGGAGCAAAAGAATTCCTTCAAGAATTGAAAATTAAAAATCATCTCACAGCCCTTGTCACAAGTTCTGACAACAACAAACTTGAAACATTATTTACAAAACTTCCCGAAATTCAAAGCTTTTTCAATGTAATTGTATCCTCTGATGATAATGTTAAAGGCAAACCAGAACCAGACCCATATCTACTTGCTGCCAAAAAACTAAATATTGAACCAGAAAAATGTATTGTTTTTGAAGATGCAATAGCAGGAATTGAATCTGGACTTGCAGCAAATATGTTTGTTATAGCTCTTTCCACAACTCACTCTGTGGAGCAACTCCGAAAATACACTCCAAAAGTTATTCCCAACTTTAAAAACTTCTGCCTAAATTGTATATAGAAAGGAAGAATAATTTTATTGAAATATAGGCAAAAACAAAAGATAAGATTTATAAACAACAAAAAGGGCTACTGCTAAAAAAATTAATGACCAGAAAAAGGCAGGAATTTTAGTGGTTTTTGCAATATTTGTTGCATCACCAGCTTTTTTGGGAGAAGTAATCGAAATGTAGAGAAGGCTTATACAGGCTATAAGATTATCTATTAATATTAATAGTCCAAATAAAAGTAAGATATAGTTTGAGAAGTTAGATATTGCATTAGGAATAAGTATTAAAGCAAAATTTATTGAAGCAAAAACAAGTGTCCAAATAATTCCATAAAGATTTCTTATCCAGAATATTAAAGCTATTATGGATATTATTAAAAAGAAATAGAAGAAATATTGATTCCAAAACTTCCCAAGAGAATATAAGAGCAGATAGGAGAAAAAAGCAGAAAAAATATAACCTGAACTTGACACTAAAAAGGTTTTGAATTTACCTTTAGATTTTGTTGTACAAGAACCAGAGGCATTATCATTCAATTTTATTTCACTCACCTTACCACCTGTTAAAATAGCCATAAATGCATGAGAAAGTTCATGAATTAGAGTGTTAATTGAGCGAAAAGCAATACCAATATTCTTAATTCTAATAACTAAAATGATTAATACTAAGCTAACTATAATAAATATTTTATCTGGCATTCCAAATCCTCCATGATTCTTCAGCTTGATAGCATAGCATATCAAATCCATTAATGGTTTTAGCTCCTTTAGATTTTGCAAGTTTAAGCAAAAGAGTTTCTTCTGGGTTATATATCAAATCAAAAACAATATGTTTATCTGTAATATATTCAATATCTATATCTGGCATTTGCATTAAATAGGGTAGCATTCCTAAAGGAGTAGTGTTAACTATTAGTTTATGATTTTCGATTAAGGTGGGAGTAAGTGAAGAATAATTTATCTCTTTGTTGGAGAGAATAGTTTTTCGAGTTAGAATTTTATAAGGAATATTTAGTTTCTTAAGAGTAAAAGAAACGGCTTTTGAAGCTCCACCACTACCTAAGATAAGAGCCATAATATTTTCATTATTAATATTTTCTAATAAAGATTTTTCAAACCCAAAAGCATCAGTATTATATCCTTTAAAAACTTTTTTATTGTCCTTTTTTTCAATTCTAACAACGTTAACAGCTCCAATTTTTTTACAATCATTATCAAAAAAATCCAAATAGGGAATAATATTTTCCTTATAGGGCATAGTAACATTAAAACCTTTAAGTTGATTGAAATTATTGGAATCATTTGATTGAATATCTTCTATAAAACCCTCTAAATTAGAAATTTCGAAATTCTTATATATACAATTTTGAATTCCTTCTCTTAGAAATTTCTCTTTAAAATAAGACTCCGAAAAAGAATGTTCTAATGGATAACCAATTAAACCAAAGAGTTTAATCTGCATTATTTACTTGTTTGATTTTTTCTTAATAAAATTACTGTAAATCAAATGAATGATAAACAAAACTCCAAGTCCAAGCAATATGTATGAAAGTTCTGAGCTATATTTACTAATTAAATCAGCTTGCCCATGAGCCAAATAACCCAAAACAGCTAAAATAATATTCCAAACTAATGCTCCAAGAGTTGTAAAAAAGATAAAAGGGAGTAATGGCATCTTAGCTAATCCTGCAGGAATTGAAATCAATTGACGAATTCCAGGAACCAATCTACCAACAAAGGTTGAACTTCTCCCATGCTTAACAAAATAGTCTTCTGCCTTAGTTATTTTTTCACTGCTCAAAAGACATAATTTTCCAAATTTTGATTCAACAAATTTATGAACAATTGGTCTTCCCAACCATAGTGCAAGATAAAAATTGATTAATGCTCCAATAATAGCCCCTAAGGTTGCAAAAATCACAACTAAAAAAATATTTAAATCACTTCCTTCCTTACTTGCTTTGTAGGCAGCAGGAGGGACAACAACTTCAGAAGGAAAAGGTAAAAAAGAACTTTCAATTGTCATCAATAGAGTTATTGTTCCATAGTTCATATTGTCCATATACCAAGAAGTAACTTGTTCTATTTTAGATAGTTTTTCTGAGCTATTTAATGAATCAGAAGTTGTTTGAGTGTTTGATTCAGTATTCGCTGTTATTGCTATTGTTGGCAGTATTGTTGCAATAAAAAATAGAATTGCAATAAACTTAGTTTTTTTCATCAATATATGTTTTAATTAAGGTTTCGTATTGAGGGCTAATTAATAGGGTAGGACAATGTTTTTCAATCATTTCAATTGTTATATCAAATTCAAATAAGAGTTTGAAAACGTAGTCAATAAGATGATCCTTTAAATAATCTTCCTTCAATGATAGCTCTATGAAATTAAAATATAAACTTGGTTCATCAATTTTATTATTGTCAATTGTTTCTCTAAGAAGATGAATGGCATCCATAGATTTGTTGGAAGAATCCATAACAAGAGCCCAGTTTATTGTAACAAGTGCTAGTTCATTTCCTTCTTCATAAAGCGTTTGATAGAGTTCCTCACTTTTTTCAATGTAGTTTTCCTTATATAACATTTCGGCGTAGGCCAATCTATGCTGAACATTTGTTGGCTCAATTTCAATCGCTTTTATAATGTAGGGTTCGGCACTATGAAAATCATCCTGCTCAAAATAACACATCCCAACACCAATCCAGGCATCGGAATTGAACTGGTCAAATTTTATGCAATCCTTATAGTAGGAGGCTGCAGCAGTCCAATTATTTTGTTTTTCATGAGCTTGTCCCAAAAAAAATAGAACTAATGGTTCTGTGGGATCAATTCTATGAGCATCGTGAAGTGATGATATTCCTTCTTTAACATTATCTATGGCAATTAGAGATTGAGCCTTATAGAGATGTGATATAGGATTTTTATCATTAATTGCCAATGCAAGTTCGAGGGCAGTTATTGCATCAAAATATTTTTCAGTGTAGTATAGAGCAAGTCCATAACCTATCCAATTTTGTTCGGAGAATGGATTTTTCTTACAAAGTTTTTTTAGAAATTCAATTGATAGGTTTGGATTTTTGATGTATTGCGATGCATAGGCAAAGGGTTGGAGTAGGGTGGAGTTTGTGGGTTCAATATTTAGAGCTTTTTTATATATTTTGACTGCTGCATCATAGTTTTCTATTGCAAAATATTCCTCACCCAATGATGAATAAACTTCAATATCCTGATTATCCTGAACCAGAAGTTTCTTATAGTTTTCAATAGCTTTTGCTCTTCTACCCGATTGTGAATACAAAGAAGCCAATGCAAATAAAAGGTCGGGGTCCTCTGGGTTAAATTCTTTAAATTTTAATAAGAAATTTATTGCCTCATCAGGGGTTTTATCCTGAGCAATCACTTGAGCCTTACGAATTAATATTTCAATTTCGTTGGGGTAGAGTTGTAGGGCAAGATTTATGGCTGATTTAATTTTTTTATTTTCATCAACTGCAAAATAGTAGTCAATAACTTCCAATAACTCATCAATATCGAAGAAACATCCCTGTTTTGTGGTAATACAATCTTCAAATCGCTGAATAAGTTTATTTAAGTCAGTGTCATCAATATCGTCAAAATCTTCGCTCATAAACGTAAATCGTTTGGAATCATTGCAACACGATATAACTTATTGTTTTTATAAATAATGTATATGTTCCCAAAATAGAACCAATGACGATTACTTCCATCAAAATTAGTTGTAACTTCTCTTTCTGGCTCTCCCCACGACATTTTTGCCATATCAATTGTCATTGTAGGAATTAGTTCTTTTTGAAGAATTGCGTTATAGTGTGTTCTATAGGTATCCTTATATTTTAATACTTTGTTAGCTTCAATCATTGAATTGGAGAAACTTAATCTATCGCCCAAAGAATAGTCAGCCTTAACATAGAATTTTCTTCCTTTTTGGTTTCTCATCAACATTTGGAATTTTCCATCCTTAACCAAAAAATCAATACACTGAAAAACATCCCCACGATTGATGGTTATTGGAGTCTTTCTTTTTGTGTCAATTGCTGTCATCTTGTATTTCTTTCCTCGATAAACAAATTCTTGATACATATATTTTTCCTTAGTTTTCTTAAGGTATGAATCAATAACAAAAGGAAATTCATTTCTTTGAGAAGCAATTGGATATTTGTAGTAAATGGTATCTCTTGCACCTGGAACAATTAATTTAAGATAAACATTAGTTAGACCTTCAGCATCGTGAACAAAGTCGTTAACAACAAAAGTTTTGCCTTGAAGAAGCTTCGATTTGCCAATTGGAAGACTTGCAAAGGAGTATTTCCTACTGTCATCATCATAATTATAGAGTCTTGTTCCATTATATAGCCTGTCATAGGTTGGCTCAGTCATAACTGGAAGATAGAGTTTTTGTCCTACAAGATTTTTTGGGATAAAAGCATAGTTGGAGTTAGTGTCATATTTTGCTAGGCTTAAATCGGAATTTGAATGTTTATTTTTAGGATATTCGTTTTTGTTGGCATTGTAGTATGACATAGGAATAAATGGGAAATTATAAGTGTTCCAAAATCCATCATATTTATAAAAAACAGTGTCTTCAGAGTTTCCAACCACCAATTTAATAAAATCATATCTTAGCGTTTTAAAGTCTTGCTTGATGTATTCTGCATAATAAATTTTGTCATAAGCAACCTTATCAGCTATGTAGCCAGCAACAACAAACCAGGTTTTTTCCATTTTTGCTAATTTGTCAGCAGACATTCTTTTTAATTGATAATAATCTATTCCATTTTTATCACCTTTTTCAGGCGTTGCAATCTCTCCTACAAAGAAATTACGACCAATTGTGTCAGAAATTTTTGGAAGATAAAGAGTTTGATTGGTTAATGCAAAAGGTTTTGTCATAAATTGAACATGAGTTGAATAATCTTGATATTCGAAATCAGGAACAACCTTTTCAATATTATTTTGACCAAAACCAATTATAGGTAAGCTAATTAATGTAATAATTAGACTTTTAAATTGAATTCCAAAACTCATATTTATATTTTTTTATTCTTTATTGGTAACATAATTTAGAAAGCAAATATACAAACTTTCTATTGAATAATGTGTATTGGAAACCTTTTTTTTATAATAACGTAATAAAAATATAAATAAATTTACAATGCACATTGATATTATTACACTATTTCCCGATCTTTTTACCAATATATTCTCACATTCAATTCTTAAACGCTCACAAAACAAAGGAATTGTTAGTGTTGAGTTTCACGATTTAAGGGCATATTCCACCAATCACTATAAAAGTGTTGATGATTATGCCTATGGAGGAGGAGCAGGAATGGTTATGCAGATTGAACCCATAGCTAATTGTATTGCCGATTTGAAAAAGAAAAGAGAATATGATGAAATAATTTATACAGCACCCGATGGTGAAATGTTAACTCAAAGTATTTCAAATGAACTTTCGCTTAAAAACAATATCTGTATTTTGTGTGGACACTATAAAGGAGTTGACGAAAGAGTGAGGGAGCACCTAATCACAAGAGAAATTTCAATCGGTAACTATGTTCTTAGTGGTGGTGAATTGGCTGCTGCGGTTATTTCGGATTCAATAATAAGAGTTATTCCAGGGGTATTAAATGATGAAACATCTGCTCTAACAGACTCTTTTCAAAACAATTTAGTTTCTCCTCCTGTCTATTCGCGACCAGCTATTTATAATGGTTGGGAAGTTCCTCAGGTGTTGCTTTCTGGCAATCAAAAACTAATTGACAATTGGAATTTGGAACAATCATTCGAAAGGACCAAGCAAAGAAGACCAGAATTATTATAGATAAAAAACATAATTTGTGAAAATATATATTATCTTTGTAGCCCATTTTTATTTAACATTTAATGTTTTATGTTTGAGAAATTAAGAAGTATGTCCTGTACCCTTTCATCAAATTGGTATAAAAAATTTAGATTTCCGTATTTAATATTGGTTTGTGATATACTACTAATAATTCTTTTTGCCATTTTTATGATTAAAGATTATCTTGTAGGACGTTTTGATTCAATGTATTTTCATGATGGTTTATTAATTTTAATAATTCTAGCAATCCTTTTAATCATAAGGTTTAATATCTCACTTCTTTTGTTTTCAAAGCAAAGATTAGGACTCTACGTATCAATACTATACTTGTTATTTGTTTTGATAGTTGAGATGATTTATAACAATTATTTTTCTCCTTTTTTGCTTGTTTTTCTATCCATAATCTTATTTATTAATAAGTTTTTGATTGTTTTACCCGAGGCAGTTAATAATTTTCTTGTATTATTTTTTTATATTATATCCTTTTATGCTCCATTAGCTTATTATGGAATTCTTATTTTCAGAAAGCAAAAACTAAAATCAACTGCAAAACTCTTTGATGTTATGACAGGGTTTTATGCATCAACGCTTTCAAAAAGACTAAAGATAATGGATTTAGTTGTTT
>JAQUTD010000161.1 GCA_028709955.1 Bacteroidales bacterium
ACATCTGTTCCATTTCCCATTGCAATTCCAACATTTGATTGAGCCAAGGCAGGAGAATCGTTTATTCCATCACCAGCCATTGCAACAATGTTTCCTTTTGATTGAAGTTGTTTTATAAAATCTAACTTATCCTTAGGCAAACACTCTGCCCTAAAATCTGTTAGTTTTAATTCATCAGCCACAGCTTTTGCAGTGTTATAATTGTCACCAGTTAGCATAACAACCTTAACTCCACTGTCAATTAATTTCTTTACAGCCTTTTTAGAACTTTCTTTTATGGCGTCCGAAATCACAACATAGCCAATTGTTTGTGAATCCACCGAAACATAGGAGACGGTTTTACCCAATTTCTGCTCAAAAGTAGCCTTTTGTAATAAATCACTTGAAATATAAGAATTCAAATCAATCATTAATTTATCATTACCAAATCCTATTTTCCTATCTTCAACCTCTCCAACAACTCCCTTTCCTGATATAGCCTCAAAATTGGTTGCCTCAAACAAAACAACGTTTCTTTGTTTAGAATAATTAATTATTGCCTCAGCTAATGGATGCTCACTATATTGATTAAGTGAGGCAACTAATTGGAGAAGTTCATCCCCTTGGTTTTCATCAACACTAACCAATTTCTCAACCGAAGGTTTTCCTTGAGTTATTGTTCCTGTTTTATCAACAACCAAAACATCAACCTTATTCATTGTTTCTAAGGCTTCAGCATTCTTGATAAGAATTCCATTTTGAGCTCCTTTACCCATACCAACCATAACTGAAACCGGAGTGGCTAAGCCTAAGGCACACGGACATGCAATGATCAGAACAGCAATGGCATTAACAAAAGCATAAACATATTTTGGCTCAGGTCCCACAATTGCCCATATAATAAATGTAATTAGTGCAACCCCAACAATAATTGGAACAAAATACTTGGCAATGGTGTCGGTAATTTTTTGAATTGGAGCCTTTGAAGCAGAGGCATCATTAACCATTTGAATAATTTGAGAGAGTAAGGTATCTGCACCAACTTTTTCAGCAACCATAAGAAATGTCTGGTTGCCATTAATTGTTCCTGAGCTAACCCTATCACCCACATTTTTATCCAAAGGCATAGATTCTCCAGTTATCATAGACTCATCAATGCTTGAATTTCCTTCCACTATTTTTCCATCAACAGGAATTTTATCCCCTGGTTTTATTCTTAATAAATCTCCTACTTTTATATTATGAATAGAAATAATGCTTTCTTCTCCATTGGAAACTAAAACTGCTTCAGAAGGAGCTAATTTCAATAACTCTTTAATTGCACCACTTGTTTTTCCATGAGCTCTTGCTTCAAGAAGTTGACCCAACAAAACTAAGGTCAAAATTACTGCAGTGGTTTCAAAATAGAGATGAGTTGTTCCCATTTCAGTTTTAAACTCTTGTGGGAAAATATTAGGAAACAATAGTCCTAAAACACTAAAAAGAAAAGAAAACCCAGTTCCAATACCAATTAAGGTGAACATATTCAAATTCCAACCAATAATTGATTTCCAAGCCCTAACATAAAACATCCAACAGGTGTAGAAAACAATAGGTAGAGTTAGAATAAATTGTGCCCAATTCCAACTATTATGACTCATCAAAAGCATTAATGGATTGTTGGGAATCATATCAGTCATGGAAATAACGAAAACAAGAATTGCAAGAATAGAAGATATTATTAATTTCTTCCACAAAACCTTGATAGTTTTATCCTCTTGCTCTGGGTTTGCATTCATAGGAATTAAATCCATACCACAAACAGGACAGCTGCCAAACCTTTCATAAGTTTTATCCCCCTCACAATGCATAGGACAATAATACACTCCACCCTTAATAGTTTTGTTAGTGTTTTTAGTGTTATGACTTTTCACCACCCTTGCCACAACATCATTACCATCCTCTTCAAAAGAAATACTATACTCCAATCCATTTTTCACCAAAGCACTCTGAAGCAAATCTAAAGAAACCTCCTCAGACATTTCAATAGTTGCTTTTCCTCTTTCCAAATCCACAATAATATTATCAACACCACTCACCTGACCTAATGCCTTTTCAACCGCCTTTTTGCAACCAAGACACCCCATTCCTTCAACATTATATATACTTATCATATCAATTGAATTACAACAAAAAATAAATTATTTAGTTTAGACAATAAAAAGACAAGTAAATTACTTATAAAATAAAAAGATTGTATCTTTGAGAATTGAAACCCATAAAAAACAAAGCCATGAAGTCATTATTAGCAAGAGAAGAAGTGAGAATATTTGCAGCCCCAGCATACCTGTTTGCCATATCTAATTTTCTAATAACCAATATTGACACAATAAAGATTTGGATAACAAAAGCAGGATTAGGAAAGGTTGAAGAATTATTAGAAGAAATGCTTTATTGCATAGAAGAATTAAGTGTAAAATCAGAAAAAGAAATCAACAACTTCCATTTCCCTCAAACCTTTGATGAATATGGATATACAGAAAAATATATAACAATAAAAGTTAACACAATAAGTCTTTTTA
>JAQUTD010000061.1 GCA_028709955.1 Bacteroidales bacterium
TGCTGTAATCTTATCAAAAAGATTTGTCCAAACTTTTTTTTCATTAATCTTCCTTAGAAACTTTTCTGCTTCCTTTGCATCGTTCCAAAAGTCTGCTTTAAGTGTAATTTCTGTTTCTTCTTCTATTTGTATCTTCTTATTATCGATGTCAAAGAAACCTCCTTAGAGCCGCAACTCTTTCATCAAAATCTTTTATTCTCTCGTCTTGTGTCATAAATTATTAGTATTGGGTCTTGTTGTCTGTTTCTTTCCATAATTCAAAGGGATCTTGTCCTTCCTTCTTCATTATGTTTTCGATATAAATGCTTCTTTCCTTTTCGCTAAGAGATATTTCATTATATATATAAGAATCATCAAAGCCAGCATCTTTTGCATCAAATCTATCTGCTGCATAATATAGCTTAGAAATCCTTGCCCAATAGATTGCCGAAAGGCACATAGGACAGGGTTCACAAGAGGAATAAATCTCACAGCCTGATAAATCAAAGGTGTTTAGTTTTTTGCAAGCCAGCCTTATTGCATTAATCTCTGCATGAGCAGTAGGGTCATTGGAAGAAGTTACTGTATTAGGAGATTTTGCAATTATCACTCCATCTCGGATAATAACAGCTCCAAAGGGTCCTCCATTATTATTCTTTATATTATCAAGTGCAGTTTCAATTGCCAATTGCATAAACTCCTTATTCATATTCTCTTTATATTTTATTCTTAATAAGCTCTTGCAAATACAACTCTTTTGTTTGAAGCCTTGCCTGAAAAAATACATTTCCCTTCTTCTTCTTTTGCATCCAATGGAATACAACGAATTGTAGCCTTTGTTATTTCCTTTATCTTTTCTTCTGTTTCTGGAGTTCCGTCCCAATGGCATGAAAGGAAACCTCCCTTTTCAATCTCCACAAGGAATTCTTCCCAGGAGTTTACCTCTCTTGTACTTTCTTCTCTAAAGTGTAATGCCTTATTATATATGTTTTCTTGAATATCTTCTAAAAGCTTTTCTATCTTATCACTTAATCCTTCAATTTGCATAGATTCCTTAGTTAGGGTGTCTCTTCTTGCAATTTCAATCAATCCCTGTTCAAGGTCTCTTGCTCCCAAGGTTACTCTAACAGGTACTCCCTTAAACTCATATTCGTTGAATTTCCAACCTGGCTTATAAGCATCTCTATCGTCATATTTAACAGATATTCCTTTTGCTCTAAGTTCAGAGCAAAGTTTTTCTGCATGAGAGTCAACCATTGCTTTTTGCTCTTCTCCCTTTGAAATAGGAATAATTACAACTTGAATAGGGGCAAGCTTTGGAGGAAGGACTAAACCGTTATCATCAGAATGAGACATTATTAATGCACCCATTAATCTTGTTGATACTCCCCATGAGGTTGCCCATACATATTCTAATTTATTTTCTTTTGAAAGGAATTTAACATCAAATGCCTTTGCAAAGTTTTGCCCAAGGAAGTGAGACGTTCCAGCTTGAAGTGCTTTCCCGTCTTGCATAAGTGCCTCAATACAATAGGTATCTAAAGCCCCGGCAAAACGTTCGTTGGGAGATTTAACCCCTTTAAGAACTGGTACAGCCATAAAATTTTCAGCAAAAAAAGCATATACATCAAGCATTTTCTTTGTTTCCTCAATAGCTTCTTGAGAGGTTTCGTGTGCAGTATGTCCTTCTTGCCAAAGAAATTCAGCAGTACGAAGAAACATTCTTGTTCTCATTTCCCAACGAACGACATTTGCCCATTGGTTAACAAGAATTGGAAGGTCGCGATATGATTTTATCCATCCTCTGTATGTATCCCATATAATAGTTTCACTTGTTGGTCGAACAATCAATTCTTCTTCAAGCTTAGCATCAGGGTCTGGCTCCAGTCCAGTTCCATCGCTTTTTGCTCTAAGACGATGATGAGTTACAACGGCGCATTCTTTTGCAAAACCTTCAACATGTTCAGCTTCTTTTTCAAAATAAGATTTGGGAATAAAAAGAGGGAAATAAGCATTTTGATGCCCTGTATCTTTAAACATTTTATCAAGGGCTGCCTGCATCTTTTCCCAAATTGCATAACCATAAGGTTTAATAACCATACAACCTCTAACAGCTGAATTCTCAGCTAAATCAGCTCTTACAACTAATTCATTATACCATTCTGAGTAATTTTCAGAGCGTGTTACAAAATCTTTTGCCATTATATTTCTTAGTTTTGTATTTGATTAATTTTTAGATTTGCAAATATACAAATAAAAATAATTGACTAAAATTTATTATGTAATATCCAAATTTATTATTCATTAAGAATCATTTGGCATAAGTTTTGCTATATTTTTAATGTTGGAAGTTTAGAAAAGAAAAAACAGATAAAATAAATAGATATGAAAACATTAAAAATCAGTTTGGTTGCAGTTGTAATAACAACTATTCTCTCTTTGAGTAGTTGCTCTGTTCAATCCGGAGTGCAAGGCTTCGATGATGTTTATTACAATCCTAATGATACTGAACAGGTGCAAGAGGTTGAAAAGATGACCAATCGCACATCAAATTATGAGATAGATAAACAAAAAAAGTATGCAAACAACTCAAGAGCATACAATGAAAGATTAAGAGGGAATAATATTTCTCAAAACTATCAAGAACAGGATAGTAATTATTATTCTAATGAGCAAGATTCACTAAATTATAAAAGCTCTGAACAAGAGGGCTATTTTGATGACTCTTACCTTAATTATGATGAAGATGATTATTATGATTATGCTTATTCTGCTCGTCTTCGTCGTTTCCATAGACCTTATGCTTGGTCAAGTTATTATGATGATTTCTACACTAATCTATACTGGTACACCTACGATCCTTTGTATTGGGGAACAAGCATATATTTAGGATATAGCTGGTGGTATCCTTCCTATCATCATCACAACCCATACTTCTGGGGATATAATAGTTGGGGATATGGTTACGGCTATAACTATTGGGGATACAATCCTTATTACTACGGATGGGGTTATAGCCCATATAATAACATATGCTACTACAATCAAAGAGACAATAATTCTAATTCCTATCGTTCAAGAAGTTCTTTCGACCCAAATAACGGAGTTGGTCAAAGAGGAGGTTTGAAAACAGGAAGTTTATCAGACGGAAACTCAAGAAAAACTTTTGCAGAACAATATAATAGCAGATATGGTAACACTTCCGACCAACGTTCAATTAATTCTAACCAATTAAATAGAACAAGAAACACAAATCTTGCAAATAATAGAACCATTGCTGGCGAAAGACTCAATAATAGAACAAATAATCGTTTTAGTGAATTTGACCAAAAGAAGGATCCAAATAATAGTACAAATAGAAGATTTAACAAGCCTCAAAGAGTTCAATCAACTTCTCCAACCAATAATAGACAGGCAAATGTTGACAATAATAGACAAATTAATACAAACACTAACCCTCGCTCCATAAATAACCCTCGCTCAGAAAATACTCGCAGGATTAATAACTCAACAACAAACCCTAACTCAAGAACCTATAGTCCCCCTGCATCACGCCAACCACGCTCTAATAATGAATTTAGAACAAATTCAAGAAGAAATATTAGTACTCCATCAAATAACAGAACAAACAACCGCACAATTAATAATAATTACAGACAGTCAAACAATAACTCCTCAAAAACATATAATAATAGCTCTCCATCTCGTTCATCCTACAAATCTTCATCAAGCAGTGGCTCACGTTCAAGTTCTTCATCAAGCAGTTCAAGTCGCTCAAGCTCGTCTGGATCATCAAGCTCACGCTCTGGAGGTTCAAGAAGATAATTAAACAACAAAAAATATAATTAGATAAAAATAAAATCAAAAACAATTAGAAATATGAAAAAGATATTTTTATTAGCAGCAAGTCTTTTCTTGGCAGGGAGCTTGTCAGCACAAACAATAACTGATGCCATAAGATTCTCCCAAATGGGACTAAACGGAACTTCAAACTATATTTCAAGAGCAGGTGCAATTGGTGCCCTTGGAGGAGATTTAACTGCAGCAAGCTACAATCCAGCAGGATTAGGACTTTATAATTCAAATGAATTTTCAATGTCAACAGGTTTAAATTGGTCATTTACCGATGCAAACGCAAATGGATTATTGTCATCTGAAAACAGATCCAACTTTAATCTTGGACATATTGGTGGTTTATTATTCTTCAAACCAAAAAACAACGATATAAAAGGATTTCAATTTGCATTTACCCTCAACAGGCTTAAATCTTTTGGAAATAGAACAATGTTTAGAAGAAATGATTTAAACTATTCATATATATCACATATTATTGACGACGGATATAGTGATGCTTATATGTATGATTTCTACGAATCCTACGTTGTTGATTACGATACCGTAAATAATAGATACACCTCTGATTTTGAAAACGGAAAATTCAATCAACTACGTTCCTTCACCGAAAGTGGTTCTTTAAACGAATTTAGTATTTCTTTCTCAACAAATATCCGAAATATAGTTTATTTGGGAGCAACTATGGGAATCCCTGTAGGTAATTACCATTCTGATGGCTCATTTATGGAAGAAATAGAAGATAATTCAGGAAATGTTATTGACCAATACATATATAATGAAATAAAGGATATTTATGCAACAGGTATTAATCTTAAGATAGGAACAATTGTTAGACCAGTAAATTGGTTCCGCTTAGGTTTAGCAATCCATACTCCAACCTACTATTCAATTGAAGATAACCTATACTCAGAAGTGCTTTACAAAAAAACAAGTGGAGCTGATTGGGACCCTATTGTTTATGATCTTCAAACCCCATTCAGATTTTTAGGTTCAGCAGCAGTGGTGCTTGGTGACAATAAATCAAAATTGGCTGGTAGTATTTCTGCTGATTACGAATTTGCTGACTATTCTAATATGAAATATAGACTAAGCGATAATATTATGGCTGAAAGCAATATCAACACTGCAATTACTGATTATTTCCGTCCAACCAACACCATAAGAGTAGGAGGAGAGTTAAAACTTGGAACAATAGCACTAAGAGGAGGATATTGCATTATGGATAATCCTTATGGCAAAAACCTAAACGACGCAGGTGCAGCTTCAATAACAGCAGGTATTGGTTTTAAATCTAAAAACTACTTTATTGATTTAGGTTATGCCTACACTTATGGAAAATCCAAGTTCACAGAACATGAATCAACATTCCCATTAGATAATAGAGTTATCAATTTAGAAAACACTAATCACTTAGCTCAAATAACATTCGGAGCAAGATTCTAAATCTGAAGATATAAAATAGAATATGGAGTCCAATTAAGTTTGGGCTCCTTTTTTATTATACTGAATCCTTGTTTTAATCTTTTATTGCTTTGATTCAGGAAATTCTTTCTTGGTTTCATTTTCTTAAGAAAGATTTTCTCCTTATTAATTATTTATTGGGATTTTATTTATTGTGAACTTTTATTTTTATAATTTTGCACCTTAATTTATAGAATTTTACAGACAAAACTTATATTATGGATATAGATAATGGATATACTAAAATAGAAAGATATAATCCCGAAACGCTTAAGAAATTAGCTCACCACTACAAAGAGATATTAACTTTAATTGGGGAAGACTCTTCAAGAGAAGGACTTTTAGATACTCCAATGAGGGTTGCAAAGGCTATGCAGTTCTTTACTCATGGTTATGATGAAGACCCTGTTGAAATTCTTCGCTCTGCAACTTTCCATGAAGATTATAAACAAATGGTTATTGTTAAGGAAATTGAAATATACTCTCTATGTGAACATCATATGGTTCCAATGGTTGGGAAGGCTCATGTGGGATATATTCCAAATGGAAAGATTGTTGGTATTAGTAAGATCCCTCGTGTTGTGGAATGCTATGCAAGAAGGCTTCAGGTTCAGGAAAGATTGACAAAACAAATTAAGGATTGTATTCAAGAAACATTAAATCCTTTAGGAGTTATTGTTGTTATTGAGGCAAGGCATTTGTGTATGAGTATGAGAGGGGTTCAGAAACAAAATTCAGTTACAACAACTTCCGATTTTACTGGAGCTTTCCTTAGAAATGAAACCAGAGAAGAATTTCTCCACCTAATAAGTTCAAAGCTTTCCTAATTCTTCTATTCTTTTTTCAAGTTCTTTTATCCTTTGTTCTATTTCAGGAAGCCTGCGAAAGTAGGAATAACTTTTCATATATGGTCTTGCATCCCAAGATGGAGATCCTAATAGTGTGGAGTTATCTTTAACATTAGACATAATTCCTGATTGAGCTCCAATCCTTACATTATCTCCAATTGTTATATGTCCTGAAAACCCTACTTGCCCCCCAACAAAACAATACTTTCCAATTTTAGTGGAGCCAGAAACTCCTGATTGTGCAGCCATAACTGTATTTTCATCGATAGTTACATTATGAGCAATTTGAATAAGATTATCTAATTTTACTCCTTTCCCAATTATGGTGCTTCCCATTGTGGCTCTATCTATTGTTGTATTTGCTCCAACATCAACATTATCTTCCAAAATAACATTTCCAATTTGTGCTATTTTCTTAAAAGAACCATCGGCAAGTGGAGCAAATCCAAATCCATCAGCTCCAATAACTGCACCAGAATTGATATTACAGTTGTTTCCTATTATGCAAGAATGATAAATCTTTGCTCCAGAAAAAAAAGTAACATTATCCCCAACTCTAACATTATCTCCAATATAAACATGAGGATATATTTTTGCATTCTTACCTATAATAACATTATCACCAATATAAGCAAACTCTCCAACATAAGCTCCTTCTTCAACTAAAGCAGTTTGAGAAATAAAACTTAGAGATGAAATTCCAGATTTGTTAAGTAAAAACTCATTATACATATCCAAAACCTTCGCAAAACAAGCATAGGCGTCATCAACCTTAATCATTGTTGTTTTAATCTCTCTTTCTGGCAAAAAGCTCTTATTAACTATAACAACAGAAGCTTTAGTTTCATAAATATAATGTTCATATTTAGGATTAGAAAGAAAAGACATTCCATTTTCAACTCCTTCTTCAATCTTGCAAAGAGTGTTTACAAAAACATTCCTATCTCCAACTATTTCTCCCCCTAACAAAGAGGCAATTTGTTCTGCAGTAAATTTCATTTTTAGTTTAGTTTATTTAGTGCAAAGATATAAAAAAGCTTGTTTTGTTGATATAAATCAGAAAGAATAAACTTTAAAACTGACCCGTCCTGAATAAGATTTACAGCTTTTCAATTAAACCTAATTAAATTTTACACTTTACATAAACCCAATCTTTTTAGGTAAAAAACATCTATGATTTTGGTAATATGAAAAATTGTTGTAATTTTGCACACTGATTTATTAAGGTCTCTTGGCCGAGCGGTTAGGCACCGGTCTGCAAAACCGTCTACTCCAGTTCGAATCTGGAAGAGACCTCGAAAAAGAAATAATCGTTTCATAGCCATCTTTAGGGATGGCTTTTTTTTTAAATTTTATAGGTTTTTCTGATAACCTTATAGGTTTTTCTGCGTATTACTTATAGGTAAACAAAATATATTAACCTTGCTTAACATAATAGTAGAATGAAATCACTGAGAAACGAAATTAATACTGTTAGAAATAGTTTAATGAATTACGCTATTCTTTGTCTATTAATAATTACTCTTCCCGCTACTGTTTTCTCAACCCTACATTTGATTTCAGATGGATATCTACCTGATTATGGAATTAGTATACTTGAAACTCTATTTATTTTAAGTTTATATATTTTTAGAAATAAAATTGGTAATAGATTTAAAGCTCACGTAATTACAATTTCATTTATTGTTGGTGGCTTAGCTGGGAATCTTTTCTTTGGAAGTGTTGGAGATCAATTCTTAGCTGTAATTGGTATTGCATTAATTACTCTTTTTTATGGGAAAAAACCTGGAATTATCTACTTTTTTATAGTTTTTAGTGGTTTTATCATTTTGCAAATAATGTTTAGTGAACATATTGTTGAGAGAAATCTAAACTATAACGAATACTTTAATGACATTAGAAACTGGATAATTAGCATTATAACTCTTATAGTAACTGCAATAATTCTAATTTTTTCTATAAGTTTTTTCTACCATTTCCTTATCAATCTGGTTAAGGATCTTGAGAAAAAGAATAATGAGCTGGATATTTTAAACACAGCTTATAAGGATGTTATGGCTAAGTTGGAGACAAGCGAGAAGAAATATAAAGGGATATTCAAAACACTTAAGGAAGGAATGATCCTTACAGACGAAGAAGGAAACATTATTGATTGTAACCAAGCAACAGAAGATATTTTAGGAATTCCAAAAGAGACTATTCTAACAATTAATCTGCATTCGAAGAATTTCAATTTAGTATATCCAGACCTTAGTCCAATACCAAATGAAGAATGCCCAGGTGTAAAAACACTTGTAAATGGTTCCCCTATTTATAATTTTGAAGTTGGAATGCAAAATGGAGACAATATTAAATGGCTAATTCTCAATTCTGCAACTCTAAAAGCTGAAGGATATGGCGTTTTCCTTACTCTTAATGATATTTCAGAGATTAAGAAACTGGAAAAAGAACAAATTATATTCAATCATTACTTCGAAACATTCCTTGAACACATCACTGATTATGTTTGCTTTAAGGATAGAGAAGGTGAAATTGTGTTTTGCAGCCAATCGCTTGCCCGAATAACAGGACATTGTTATTGGAAAGACCTTATTGGGAAGAACTATGATGACATTTTTCCTTTGGATGTTGCTAAAAACTTTAAAGGGGAAGATGATATTGTTTATCAAACAGGTCAAAAGCTATTGGGAAGTGTAAATACTTTCTACGATAATAATTCAGAACTAAGATACGAACAAACCAACAAGATTCCTTTGTTTGATGACAATAAAAATGTTGTTGGTATTATAAGTATTAGCAGAGATATTACTGAAATACTAAGAGAAAAAGAACTAATTAAAGAAAAAGAAGAAAAAATTAATCTTCTTTTAAACTCAACATACGAAGGAATTTACGGAGTAGATTTAGAAGGAAGATGCACATTTATAAATAAATCTGGAGTAAATATGCTGGGATACTCTAATCAAGAAGAGGTATTAGGACAAAATATTCACGATTTAATTCATCATACAGACTCAAATGGAGTAAAAATAGCCATGTCTGAATGTAAAATTAACAGGGCTTTTCATCTTAGAAAAGGGATGCATTCCGATCAAGAAATCTTCTGGAAAAAGGACAATATGAGCTTTGACGTTGAATATTTTTCTTTCCCACAAATACATAAAGACGAAGTTGTTGGTTGCGTTGTAACCTTTATAGACATCACTCAAAGGAAGGAATCCGACAAAAAAATCCAGCTCTTTACCCAAGAACTCCAAAAACTTAACTCCGATAAGGACAAGTTCATCAAGATATTAGCCCACGATTTGAAAGCACCATTCCACTCTATTCTCGGATTATCGGAATTTATCATAAAGAATATTGAAGATATTGATGCAGAAACAGTAAAAGAATACACCCAAGAGATATACTCCAGCTCCGAAAAGACATACTCTTTGTTGGAAGAAGTGCTCTTTTGGCTAAAGGTTCAAACAGGGAAACTAACTCCTTTGAATACAGAAGTGGAGATTAAATCGATTGTGATGCATGTGATAGATCTCCTACAACCAACCGCTCAACAAAAGAATATACAACTCGAATGCCTCATCCCCAATGGAATTTATGTTTACTTTGACATCAATATACTGAGAACAATATTGAGAAATCTAATCTCCAATTCCATAAAATTCACCCCTGAAGGCGGGAAAATTGAGGTAGAACATCAACAAATTGAAAACCACATTCAAATAATAGTGAAGGATAATGGGCAAGGAATGTCGGAAGATAAGAAAAACAAACTCTTTACCTCTCAAATCAATGCGTCCTATCAAGGAACTCAACAAGAGATGGGTTCTGGAGTGGGATTAACCATTGTTAAGGAACTATTGGACGTACAAAACCAAGAGATTTGGGTTGAAACCGAAGAAGGAAAAGGGAGCAAATTTATATTTTCAGTTGGGGAAATTGCAAAAAATGACTAAAAAACTTACTTTTGCAGTATGAAAAAACTACTAAATTACCTGCTTTTCTACCTGATATTAGTCCCTCTTTCGCTTTTGCCATTGAGGGTTCTTTATGCAATATCCTCAATTCTAAGCCCCATTTTCCAGCATATAATCCAATATAGACGCAAAATTATAATCCAAAACCTTCAGAAATCCTTCCCAAACAAGACCCAAACCCAGCTCAAAACTATCCAAAACCAATACTATAACCACCTCTTAGACGTGTTTTTGGAAGCCTTCAAGATGCTTTCTATCTCTCGTAAAAACCTGAAAGAACGCTATAAATGCAATAATCCAGAAATTTTAAAGCCATATTACGATAGGCAACAAAGCGTTATTTTAGCATCTGCACACTATAATAACTGGGAATATATGGTTCTTTCCCTCGATATGCAGTTCCCTTTTCACGGAATTGGAGTTGGAAAAAGAATGTCAAACCAATCATTTGGCTCCTTAATGCACCAAAAAAGAACTCGTTATGGAACAGAAGTTTGCTACTCAGACAATGTAAATGAAGTGCTTTCTCACCACGAAAAAGAGAGGAATCCATGTGCATATATGCTTCTTGCCGACCAAAGCCCCAACGATTCACACAAATCTTTTTGGACTTTGTTCCTCAATCAAGACACTCCAGTTATCTTTGGACCAGAGCATCTTTCCAAAAAATACAACTATCCAGTGTTCTTTTATAGGGTAAATAAAGTAAAAAGGGGCTACTATACATTCGATATTATCCCAATATCCGACCATCCAAAAGAAACAGAATATGGAGAAATAACTCTGAAATACCTTTCCTTTTTGGAGCAAACCATCAAAGAAAACCCTCAATATTGGCTATGGTCGCACCGAAGATGGAAACACACCCGCCCCCAAAACATATACCAAGACAGGTTTATTAAGAAATAACGCTTCGAATTTGTGAGCAAAATCCCTGACCTTTTATTTTATTATTCGAGACTAAATCAAAACTTACTTACTACTAACTCAAAAGTTACCTATAGGTAACTCTCGAGTTAGTAGTAAGTAACTCTTGAGTTAGTAGTAAGTAACTCTTGAGTTACCTATAGGTAACTTTTGAGTTAGTCTCGCATCTGTTGGAAATATTAGTGGGCTTCTAACCAGTTAGTGCCGGTATTGGAGTCAACTTCCACCGGAACATTGTTCAAAGGCAGGGCTTCTTTCATTTCTTTCTCCACCATTTCTCTTAGTTTTTCAAGCTCTGGCTGAT
>JAQUTD010000062.1 GCA_028709955.1 Bacteroidales bacterium
TTATATTGAAGGTATTAGAGTAAGCATGAATGGAGTTATTACTCCCGCTGAAAACCCTGTAATGATATTTACAATAAAATAATTTAACCTATCTTATTTCTGTGGCTTGAGAAGGCTTTGGAGTTTTTACAACCAGAACCCTAAAGTCTTCTTTACTTTCATTATACAGGCAATGAATAATTCCTTTTGGACTTTCAATCAATGTATCTTTCTTAACTAAAACCTTTTCTTCACCAATTTCAACATAACCTTCACCTTCCAATACATAGAAAAATACATCTACAGGAGTTGTATGAGGTTTTAGTTTTTCACCTGCTTTTAGATGCATATGAATAACTTGAGCATGCTCGGTATCAAGTAGCTTTTTAGCCTCAACTGAGTGAGGATTTTTCATAATTTCTAAATCTTTGTAGTTTACAATATTCATAATTTTATAGTTTAAAAAATTTATACTCTATTTTCAGATACAAATTTACAACAACAAAAAATTTTCCTTTGTAATAATGGATACAAGAGATTTGAAAAAAGGAATTTAATTATTTGAAAAGAATTTATTTTATAACCTTTGGGACTTCTTTTTAGAGTATATATCTAAGGCTACAATTGAAGCGGTGAGAAACCAAAAAGGTATTGAGAGTTTGTCGGTATCTAAGAAATTATTTAACAGTCCGTGAGTATAGTAGGTTACAAGACTCATTGTTAGAAATATTGCTAAACGTCCTTGATTGGGATCTTCAGCTCTTTTATATACTTTTATTCCTGTATAAATTACTGTAATTACAATTATTATCATTGATAACATTCCTAAAATTCCACTTTCGGCAAGAGGTCCAAAATATTCACTATGGGCATTCCCTAAGTTTCCTGCATTGGTGCTAATGGTTGAGAGTTGATAGGACTTTTGATAGCCAGCATATTCAAATTGGTAGGTTCCTGGTCCCCATCCAAAAAATGGCTTTTCATCATACATTCTAAAAACACATGCCCAACGATTAAGTCTTTCAACATTTGAAGCATCTGTGCTTATATTTGATATTGAGGATATATGTTCTGCGATATTCCCTGAGGAGTCTTGATTGTTTTTTTCAAGCAATTGTAGGATTGGAGTTTGAAAAGTAAAAAATATTAGAATACACCCTACAGCAATAAAAATTATAGGCTTTAGCTTGATTTTAAATTTAAGAATAATATATATTCCAATGGCAGGAATTATACTCATCCATGCTGCTCTTGAATAAGAAAGGATTAGTCCTGTCATAAAAATTAGAAAAAGAACTAAATAGACAATTCTTTGTCTTTTTTTAATATTTTTAGATAATAGAAAGAATGAAGTCAAGGTTAGAAACATTGCAAGAATAGCCCCATAGGCTGTATGGTCGTTGTAGAAAGGTTGCATTATGTAGAAAGAGTAGTCAAATTCAAATCCCTTAAGAGCAAAAGAAACGGATACATACACAACTATTAGAGCAAGTGGTATTGCATAAGATAGAAACATTGTTTTTATCTTCTTAAAATTTGTAAAAAGAGGGATTAAAGCGATGTAGAATGGGATAATATAGAAAAGTTTTGATGCAAAAAATTTGAAAGAAACTAATGGATGTGTGCTTGTTAGAGAAGTAATAAGCATCCATGCTAAATAGAAAAAAATTGCTAAGCTTATTGGATGAATTAAGATTTTTTTATCGTAGTTGTAATCAATCAAAAATTTAAGAGAAAAAGCTAATGTAAAAAGCATTAAAAGTGGCTCAGAAGGAATGCTCATTGATGTTGTTTCACCAACATGAACATTGATTGAAAGAGGAGTTAGAATGGCAATTAAATAGATGATCTTGTCTAATCTATAATAGTATAGAAGTAATAAAAGAAGTACAATTGGAATAATACCATAATAGTAATATTCATAATCTATATAAGAATACCCCACACCAATAAATATTGAACATACAAGAAAAATAATGATAAGGGTTTGATTTCTATCAGTTAGTTTTCTCCAAGTTTCTTTTATTGGTTGAAATTTTAGAATTGAAAAGTCTTGTATTTTATTAAGAAGCTTCATCTTCTTTTTTTGCAGCTTTATCTCTAAGAATTAAAACAAATATTGCAAGAAGAGTGCAGCAAAGAGCTCCAATCATAGTTATGATTGAACGTTTAGGTTTATCTTTTAAATCTGCTGGATATGCTGAGTCTATAATAAAGTCAGTTGGAATATTACTTTTGGCATCAACCCTAACTTGTTCGAGCTTTTCATCCCAAACTTTTAGAGTTTCAATTTTTATTTTAAGTTGTTCCCTAACACTAATTATATGAGGTCCACATTCACCAATACTACTAAGTTTGTTCTCTAATCTTTGAACAGCAGCCTGATTACCTGAGGCAATTTGTTTTGCCATTTCTTGACTCATTCTGTCAGACATCATATCAGGATTAAAAACTTTTTTGTCCTTTGTTAAAAGAGCCATACTATCAGCAAGATGATTAATTTCTGCTAACAATCCATCTCTTGATAAGGTTAGCGCATTAACAATTGAATCCATCTTTGACTTTTTCATATCATTTCGGAGAATTTGGATTTGAGAAGCCATATAATTTGCGATATTTGCCGAATAATGTGGGTCAGTGTCCCAAACAGTTAGTTTAACTCCTAAATTTTCAGTCCTCTTAACTTTGATGTTTGAAACAAGTCTTTGGTTAAGTTTATCACTTTTTGCCTCACCTTTTTCTTCCTTAATTCCGTAGTGTTCATCAAGTTTGAATTTGGACACTGTGTTTGAGATTATGGTACTGGAGCCTAATAGTTCCAAAATGTATTCAGCATCTTTTTCCTTTCCATAGCTTAAAACATCGTAGTTGTCCATTTGTGAAAGGACAGCCTTAGATACTGCATTACTATCAGCAGGCATAAGAGTTACTTGAGATTTGTAGTAGTTGGGGAGCAAAAGAGTTAATAAACCTATTGCAATTGCAGATATGAAAAAAGTTAATATCAGAATTAGTTTATGTTTAAGAATAAAACTAATTGTAGTTTGCAGATTAAATTCGTTTTTTGAATAATTCTCGTTCATAACAATAAATATATAATTGTACCCTCGAGCAGAATCGAACTGCTATCTAAAGTTTAGGAAACTTCCATTCTATCCGTTGAACTACGAGGGCGAAAAATTAGTTTAATTTAATTTTCTTTTTACTTCAAACTCTTCGTATCCTTCTACAATATCTCCAACCTTAATATCATTGAAGTTTTCTATGTTTAATCCGCAATCTTGACCAATAACAACCTCCTTTACCTCGTCTTTGAAACGTTTTAATGAAGCAAGTTTTCCAGTATAGGCTACAATTCCATCTCTAATTATTCTAACCTTAGTATTTCTATTTATCTTTCCATCCAAACAAATACATCCTGCAATTGTTCCGACTTTAGTAATTTTAAATACTTCTCTAATTTCAAGGTTCGCAACAATTTTTTCTTCAATTTCAGGAGAGAGCATACCCTCAATTGCATCTTTAAGTTCGTTAATAGCATTGTAAATGATAGAATAAAGTCTTATATCAATTTGTTCTGACTCAGCCAATTTTCTTGCACCCATTGAAGGACGAACTTGGAAACCAATAATAATTGCATTGGAAGCAGTAGCAAGCAATACATCACTTTCCGTAATCTGTCCAACTGATTTATGAATAACATTAACCTGAACTTCAGGAGTTGAAAGTTTTAATAATGAATCTGATAATGCTTCAACCGATCCATCAACATCTCCCTTAACAATAAGGTCAAGTTGTTTAAAGTCTCCAATCGCAATTCTTCTTCCAATTTCGTCTAAAGTAATGTGTTTTTGTGTTCTAAGACCTTGTTCTCTCTGAAGTTGAGTACGTCTATTTGCCAATTCTTTTGCATCTTTTTCAGAAGCCATAACATTAAAGGTATCACCAGCTTGAGGAGCTCCGTTCAATCCCAAAAGCAATAATGGTGCAGATGGACCAGCAACGTCAATAAGCTGATTTCTTTCATTGTACATTGCTTTTACACGACCATAATTAGTTCCTGCCAAAACAAAATCTCCTTGTTTCATTGAACCATCCTGAATCAAAAGTTTTGCAACATATCCTCTACCCTTGTCTAATGATGATTCAATAACAGCTCCTTTGGCTCTAATTTTTGGATTACCTTTAAGGTCTAATAATTCAGCTTCTAAAAGAACTTTCTCTAAAAGTTCATAAATATTAATCCCCTTTTTCGCTGATATTTCTTGACTTTGGTATTTTCCACCCCAATCCTCAACTAATAAATTCATATTAGCTAATTCGGTTTTAATTTTTTCAGGGTCAGCACCAACAGTATCAATTTTGTTTAGTGCAAATATTATTGGAACACCTGCTGCTTGAGCATGATTAATTGCTTCAACTGTTTGAGGCATAACTCTGTCATCACAAGCAATAACAATAATTGCAATATCTGTTATTTTTGCACCTCTAGCACGCATAGCAGTGAAAGCTTCGTGCCCTGGAGTATCTAAGAAGGTTATTTTTTTATCATTCTTAAGAATTACTTCGTAAGCTCCAATATGTTGAGTTATTCCTCCAGCTTCTCCACCAATAACATTTGTTTTCCTAATATAGTCTAAAAGTGAAGTTTTTCCATGGTCAACATGCCCCATAACAGTTACAATTGGTGCTCTACTAATCAAATCTTCATCATTTCCTTGGTCTTCAATTCCCTCCAATGCTTCAACAACATCGGCACTAACAAATTCAGTTGAGAAACCAAACTCTTCAGCAATAAGTTGTATTGCTTCAGCATCAAGACGTTGATTAATTGAAACAAACATTCCTAAAGACATACAAGAAGAGATAATTTTTGTTACAGGAATATCCATCATTGTAGCTAATTCATTAGCCGTAACAAATTCGGTAACTTTTAGTATTTTTTGATTTTCAATCTCTTGCTCAAACTCTTGTTGATTAAGTTGATGAACATTTTGGCGTTTTTCTCTTCTATGTTTTGATGTTTTTGATTTCCCAGATGGAGATAATCTTGCAAGAGTATCCTTTATTTGTTTTTCAATTTCATCGTTATTAATTTCAACCTTTCTTAATTCTTTTTTAGGCTTATTGAATTTTGTTTTTGAAACATCCTTTTTTGGTTTATTTTTAGTTACTTCCAAAGGCTGGTTCGGTTGATTTGGTTGGGTAGGTTGATTTGAAGTAGGTTTTGTGAAACTTTGAGCCTGTTTAATCCTTTTTCTTTTCTTTTTATCTTTCTTGGCTGCATCAGATTCAGTTTGTTGAGATGCAGTAATTACTTGTTTTTTTGGTTTATCAAATTGCGATAGGTCAATTTTTTCGCTTAAAACTCTCGGACCTGACAATTTAACATATTGTGTTTCAATAAAATTATCTTTGTTTTCACTATTTTCATTCGTTATTTCTTCAATAACTTCTTTTGGAATTTCATTTACAACTTCTTTTACAATAGTTGTTTTTTCTTTTGGTTGATGTTGCTTTTCAGCATTTTGTTTCGGTGATTCTTTAGGAGAACCTTCTTTTCTTTTCTTATTGCTATTATTTTCCTTTTGGATCTTATCTTTCCTTAATTGTTGCTCATTTTTTTTCTTTTCTTCTCTATCGTGAGCAAGTTCAGCCTTTGATTTCTTATCGGGTTTTGTTTTTGAGTTGATGGTAGAGAGATCAATTTTGCCAATAATACTTAGTGAGTGAACTTCATCTGAATCTTTAGTTTTTTTTGTAGGTTTTGCTGGTTCTTGTGTTGGAATTAGCTCATCATCTTCCTTTCGTATTACTTCAATATCATCGTTTTTCTCTTGCTTAGATTCCTCTTCAACAACAATCTCATTTTCAACTATAGCTTCATTTTCAACTACAACCTCTTTTTCAACCACAACCTCTTCTTCAACAGGTTCAGGAGCCATTTCAACTTTTGGAGTCTTAGGTTCAATATAGTCAATGGTTTTTGATTTAATCATTATTTCATCAACTCTAAAATCATCAGCTCTTTCATTAGAATTTGTTTCTGAATGTATTTCTTCAGCCTCAATTGTTGTTGGAGTTGATTTTTGAGTATTAAAAGTCAATTTACTTGCTTCTTCTTTAACTTTTCTTTCTGATTGGAAGGCAGAAGATAGAATATTATATAGTTCAGTATCAATCTTGGTGTTGGGATTGTTTTCTATATTTTTTCCTTTTTTTGCAAGAAAATCAACCAATGTAGAAATACCAACATTGAATTCTTTTGCAACTTTATTTAATCTTATTGTTTTATTTTCTTCTGACATTTATTTTTTCTTTTTTGTTCGTTGAATCTTTTAATTTATTTTTCTTCGCCCTACAATCATAATACTACTATTCTTCAAACTCTGATTTAAGAGTTTTCAAAACATCTTCAATTGTTTCTTCTTCCAAGTCTGTCCTTTCAACCAACTCTTTTGCACTTAAAGCTAAGACATCTTTTGCTGTATCGCATCCTATTGCCTTTAATTCATCTATTATCCATTCTTCAATTTCATCACTAAATTCAGTCAAATCAACATCTTCATAATTCAAATCAGTATCACTGTATACATCAATTTCATAACGAGTTAGTTTGCTTGCCAATTTAATATTTGCACCTCCCTTACCAATTGCTAAAGAAACTTGATCTGTTGGCATAAATACTTCTGCACGATGACTTTCAACATCTAAACTTACAGATGATACTTTTGCAGGGCTTAATGCACGTGTAATATATAGTTCTGAATTAGATGTATAGTTAATTACATCAATATTTTCATTTCTTAATTCTCTAACAATTCCATGAATTCTACTTCCTTTCATTCCAACACAAGCACCAACTGGATCTATTCTATCGTCATAAGACTCAACAGACACTTTGGCTCTTTCACCTGGTTCACGAACAACATCCTTAATTGTAATAAGTCCGTCATATATTTCCGGAACCTCTTGTTCAAGCAATCTTTCTAAAAACACAGGAGAAGTTCTTGAAAGTGTTATTTGAGGAACTCCATTTCTCATTTCAACCTTTAAAACTACTGCCTTAATTGTATCACCTTTCCTATAAAAGTCTCCAGGTATTTGTTCAGTTTTAGGAAGATTTAGCTCTATTGCTTCCTCATCCAAAACCATAATTTCTCTTTTCCAAATTTGATAAACCTCGCAAACTACAATTTCACCTACTTTATCTTTATATTTTGTAAATATATTAGCTCTTTCATAATCTTGAATTTTTGCAGCTAAATTTTGACGAATTGCCAAAATATCTCTGCGTCCAAAATCAGAAAAGCGTATTTCCTCTGATAACTCCTCTCCAATTTCAAAGTCTGGTTCAATTTTTATTGCAACAGAATAAGCTACTTGAGTATTTTCATCTTCAACGGCACCATCTTCAACAATCAATCTATTTCTCCAAATTTCCAAATCCCCCTTATCAATGTTAACAATAACACTAAAGTTTTCATCTGAACCATATTTCTTTACCATTAATTGTTTAAAAACATCTTCCAAAATTCGCATTAAGGTTTCTCTTTCTATGTTTTTAAATTCTTTAAATTCGGAGAATGTATCAATTAAATTTAAGTTTTCCATAATTAAAACTTTTCTTTATTTAGAATATAATTATTATTTTTCCTTCCTTAACATTAGTAAAGGCTATTTCTGTTTCAACTAAATTATCTTTTTTCCTTTTTGGTGTCTGACGAACAATTAGTTTATTTTCATCAGCAAAAACTAACTCCCCTTCAACCTTTTTGTCGTCTAATGTAGTTATTGAGATATTTCTTCCAATATTTTTTATATATTGACGAACCAATTTCAAAGCTTCTCCAACTCCAGCAGAAAACACACTAAGCTCAAAATCCTCAACCTCTCTGTCCAAATTTCCTTCAATCTTTCTTGATAAGTCAATACAATTTTTAATTGTTACCCCATTATCTCCATCAATAAAAACAGAAATTTTATTATCCTTGCCAATTTTTAAATCAACAAAAAACAAATCTGAACCTTCTAATTCATCTTCAATAACTTTTAAAACTATCTCTTTATCAATCATATATAAAAAATTCTAACAAAAGAGGGGACAATTTAGTCCCCTCACTTATTTCTATTTCGGTTGCAAAATTACTAATAATCTTTGATTTAGCAAAGAAATAGCAAAAAAAAACGACAAATTACTCCTCAATTGTGGGTGTTTCTGCATTTTTTTCTTCAAATTGTCTTATCATTTCCATCTCATCTGGCATCTCCAACATTTGAAACATAATTGCCGCATCATTTGCAAGCTGAGATTTTGGATACTCTTGAACAAATTTCCCATAAGCCTCTTTAGCCTTTTCTTTGTTATTGCATGCTTTTTCGTAAACGTCTCCCATCTTAAATTTTGCAATTTCAACCATATATGATTCTGGAAAATCGGAAACTAAACGGTCCAAATATGTTATGGCTCTGTCGCAATACTTAACGTTTGAGCATATATCAGCAGCCTTATATAGCATAATTGCAGAGTTTGTGTCTTTAGGGAAGTCCATAATATAACTATCATACATTGCAAGTAATGAATCAGCTCTTTGGCTTGAAATTTCTTTTGCATCTTGCATGGTTTGCATTTCCAATTCAGCAATTCTCTCCAATTTACTTTCTTTTGTAGGTTGGCACGAAATAAAAAATAAAAGGGCCAAAATGGGTAATATAAAATTTTTCATATGTCTATTTTTTTATGCTTGGTTTTTTCATTCTATAACTTGTTGAAACTCTTCCATTGGAAATATCATTTAATTTTCTTTTTAAAAGGGTTTTTCTAATTGAGGAAAGTCTATCAACAAATACTTTTCCTTGAAGATGATCAAACTCATGTTGAAAAATTCTTGCCCTAACACCAGTTAATAGTTCTTCCTTAGGATTAAAGTCTTTATCATAGTATTGTACTAACACATTTGAATGCCTACTCACCTCTTCATGAAGTTCAGGCAAAGAAAGACAGCCCTCTTCAAACAACCACATTTCTCCAAACTCCTCAACAACTTCTGGATTAATAAAAACTCTATTAAACCCTTCAGCCTCAGGATAAGATTCTGCAAAAGGATGAGCATCTATAACAATCAAACTAATTGATAAATCGATTTGAGGAGCAGCCAATCCAACTCCACGTGCATTATACATTGTCTCAAACATATTATCAATCAACTCAGAAAGTTGTGGATAATCTTTAGTGATTGGTTGAGTAATCTTTCTTAATATTGGGTTTCCGTAACCAACAATTGGTAGTATCATATTTCTTAACTATTTCATATAACTTTGTAACAGAATAACAGCACTAACAGTATCCACCAATGCTTTATTCTGACGTTGTTTCTTTTTTGCTCCAGATTGTAAAATTGTTTGAGTGGCAATCTTAGAACTAAAACGCTCGTCAATCCGAATAATTTTTTTATCTGGATACTTTTTAGCGAGTTCTTCCACAAAGGGTTCAATATAAACGGAACTTTCTGAAAGAGTATTGTCCATTTGTTTGGCTAACCCAACAACAAATTCATCAACTTGTTCATTTACAAGATATGAGTCTAAAAATTCAAAAAGATTTTTTGTCAACACTGTAGTTAGAGATGTTGCAATAATCCTTTGTTGGTCGCTAACTGCTAAACCAACTCTTTTATGCCCATAATCAATTGCCATTATTCTTCCCATCCTATTGTAAAAAATAGAAATGAGATCCGTATCGCTCAAAAGCAGCCTTTTCTAATTCCTCTCTATGGTCAGGATGAGCAACAGAAATTATTAACCTTGCTCTTTCTTGTAAGCTTTTACCATAAAGGTTTATTGCTCCAAATTCAGTTACAAACCAATGAATGTGATTTCTGGTTGTAACAACACCTGCTCCAGGAGTTAATATATTTGCAATCTTACTAACACCTTTCTTAGTTATAGAAGGCATTGCTATAATAGCCTTTCCTCTTTCAGAGCGTGAGGCTCCATAAATAAAATCAATTTGTCCACCAACACCACTATAAAATTTTGAACCAATACTATCTGCACAAACCTGACCTGTAATATCTATTTGAAGGGCAGAATTGATGGCTGTCATTTTAGGTTGTTGAGCAATAATAAATGGATCATTTGTGTAGGCAACATCCATCATAGCAACCATAGGATTATTATCAATAAATTCGTATACCTTTTGAGAGCCCATTAAGAAAGTAGAAACCATCTTTCCGTTATCTAATTTCTTGTTTTTGCCATTAATTATGCCTTTTTCAACCAATGGCAAGACTCCATCAGCAAACATTTCAGTATGAATACCTAAATCCTTATGATTTCCCAACTGAGCTAAAACAGCATTAGGAATAGCACCAATACCCATCTGTAAACAAGCACCGTCTTCAATCAATTCAGCACAATACTTTCCAATTGTTGCTTCCTCTTGAGTTGGTTCAGAAAAATGAGCAGGAAATAAAGAAGAACAGTCTTCAACAAATATGTCAATCATTGACATTGGAATTAAAGCATCACCATAAGAACGAGGCATGCAAGGATTGACAACAGCAATAACTGTTTTTGCCATTTCAATTGCAGCCAAAGTTGCATCAACAGAAGTTCCCATAGAAACAAAACCATGGTCGTCAGGAGGACAAACTTGAAGCATTACAACATCAACAGGCAGATATTTTTCCCTGTATAATTTTTGAGTTTCAGAAAGGAATATTGGAATATAATCAGCAAAACCAGCTTGAACATCTTTTCTTACATTACCACCTACAAAGAATGCATTATGTTGAAATATTCCCTCAAATTCTTTTGAAGCATAAGGGGCATAGCCTTCAGTATGCAAGTGATGAACATAAACATTTTTAAATTCTCCATTTTTTCCTCTTTCACACATAGCATCAACTAAGCATTGAGGAGTTGAAGCAACGGAAGAAAGGTGAATATGGTCGCCAGACTTTATCACCTTAACCGCCTCTTGGGGCGTAAGTGTTTTATATGTTTTTTGTGTCATTTTATATATATCTTTTTATCTGATTAAACTAAATTTAAAGTGCAAAATTACTCAAACCTTTTGGAAAGAGGAAATAAAAGCAGGAAAATAAACTTGGAAAGCAGTTTTGAGAATAACTTAACCATTAATAGAGGGGACTTCTTCAAAAATAAGTTAAGGAAAAATTATTAGTAAGTTTTTTGGTCAGAATCAGGATTTACAAGATTAAAGGATTTTCATGATTACCACGAAGGGGTGAAAGGTTTGTAGGAAAATAGATTTAATCTAATTGAATTTATATTAAGGAAAAAATAATTTATATTAAGGAAAA
>JAQUTD010000162.1 GCA_028709955.1 Bacteroidales bacterium
TCGTCCAAGTATGATAGAAGATATTAAGTATATAGATGCAGGAAATGCAAATTACATAACCTCAATATGGAAAGAATATGAGAGGGATGAAAAATACAAATCATTCTTTGAATATATTAATAATAAAAGATATAATAAGTTTTATAATCACACAAGTGGACATGCTTTTGTTGAAGGCTTAAAGGAGTTAAATCAATATCTAAATCCTAATGTAATAATTCCAATCCATACACAAGAAGCTAATCAATACAAATATATCTTTCCATACTCCAATATCTTACAACTTTCAGATGGAGAAATAGGAGTTTTGTAAGTTGATATAGTTCATTGAGCTGTGGCATGTAAGTGATTTGCAACCCTCATATTGTCGATTTCCTTTTTTCTTATAGAGATTTTCGGTCTTTGCTTGCTTTGTTTGGTTTTATTGTTTATCTTTGCTCATTCACTAAAACTTTCAATTATGATTAATCTTAATGTTGATTTCAATTTAGAAAAGGCTTCAATTGAGAAGTCGGAGTTAGAGCTTTTGGTGCCTGAACTTGAAAAGGCTCATAGGTTGCTTGTTGAGAAAAATGGAGAAGGAAAGGAGTTTTTGGGTTGGTTAGACCTCCCTGTGAATATCTCCAAGGGTTTGATTTTTGATATTCAAGCTGAGGCTGAAAAGATTAGGAACAAGGCTGATGTTTATGTTGTTATTGGGATTGGTGGCTCCTATCTTGGGGCAAGGGCGGTGATTGAGGCTTTGCAACATAATTTCATTTCCCTTTTGTCTCAAAGAAAATCTCCTCAAATACTTTATTGTGGAAACACTTTAAGTGAGGATTATATGGCCGATTTGCTTGAGGTGCTTGACCAAAAGGACTATTGCCTTACTGTGATTTCCAAGAGTGGAACAACCACCGAGCCTGCCATTGCTTTTAGGATTCTTAGGGCTCATTTGGAGAAAAAATATGGTAAACAAGAGGCAAGAGAGAGGATAATTGCAATAACTGATAAGGAAAAAGGGGCTTTAAAAACTCTTGCAACCGAAAAGGGTTATAAGACATATATTGTTCCTGATGATATTGGAGGTAGGTTTTCGGTTTTGACACCTGTGGGTTTGTTGCCGATTGCTGTTGGGGGTTTTGATATTGAAAAGCTTATTTATGGAGCTAAAAAGCTACGACATCAACTTCTAAATAGCCACGATATTGAGCATAATATGGCTTGGCAATATGTTGCATATAGAAATTTACAATATAGAAAAGGACGATTTGTGGAGCTTATGGTTAACTATCAACCCAACCTTAACTACCTTAGTGAGTGGTGGAAACAGCTTTATGGAGAAAGTGAGGGAAAAGAAGGAAAAGGACTATTCCCTGCAAGTGTTTCAAATACAACAGACCTTCATTCTATGGGACAGTACGTTCAAGAGGGAGCAAGACTTATGTTTGAAACAGTTATTCACATAGAAAACTCCAACAAAAAGGTCAATATACCATACGATACAACTAATAATGACGGATTAAACTATTTGTTAGACTTCTCCCTAAATGAAATAAATCATAAGGCCGAAATAGGGACTTCGATGGCTCATATAGACGGAAATGTACCGCAAATACGAATATCCATAGACAAATTGAATGAGGAAAACATAGGAGAACTGCTTTATTTCTTTGAGTTTGCATGTGCCTTAAGTGGATATTTTTTAGGCGTTAATCCATTTGATCAACCAGGAGTTGAAGCATACAAAAACAATATGTTTAAGCTCTTAGGCAAATAGATGATGAGAGGGATATTTCTGTTTGTAGTATTTATTTATTCTTTCTTACCGCTTTGTTCTCAAACTGATACATTAGTTTTTGAGAAGAAAAATATATTTTCCGAAAGGGAGTTTTTAAATTCAGCCAAAGCTTCTTCGGCATTGTTTTTGACTGGGTTATGTGCTATTAACTTTGATAAAGATGTAAGAAGGTTTCGAAACGACAAATTTCTAAGCTTTCACCAAACCTATGATAACTACCTTTTGCTTGCACCACTTGGGCTTATGTATGGGATGAAATCCTTTGGTTATAATAGTCAAAGCACATGGACTGAAATTCTAATTCTTAGTTCGGCATCACTCATTATAAAGGAAATTATTGTTTATCCCACCAAAATAATAATTGCAAGAGAAAGACCTGATGGGAGTGAACATAACTCTTTCCCTTCTGGACACACTGCCACGGCATTTGCTTGTGCTCATTTACTTCATCGAGAATATGGCGAATTGTCCCCTTGGATATCTGTTGCAGGCTATTCTATTGCGGGAATTACAGGAATGACAAGAGTTTTAAACAATAGGCATTGGCTTAGTGATGTTTTGTTTGGAGCAGGAATAGGAATACTTTCAACCGAGTTAGGATATATGGTAAAAGGTTGGGTTTGTAAAAAGAAAACCAAGAGAATGTTAATTTTAAATCAAGCATTATGATAGAACAAAATCTACAACAAATTTTTAATTCTCAAAGAGAATACTTCTAT
>JAQUTD010000063.1 GCA_028709955.1 Bacteroidales bacterium
TATAGCCATTGCCATCTCCATAAGGAGGAATATAATCTATTAAAACAGGTTGATTGGTTTCAACTTCGCCCTTGAAGTTTATTTTGTCATTTATCAGTTCAATTGAAGAAATGACCTCTTTTGATTTGTCTATATTACTCATATTTTTAGTCTATATTTAATTTATAAATACGTTTTAATTCATTTTATTAATTATTCATTACATACAAGAATCAAGTTTATCATTATAATATCTTTGAAAAGAATGCTTCGATTTTGTTTTTGCCCAATTTTCCAAGCCCATTTTTTTAATCATACATAAATTATAAACCTTAAGATTGTGAGGAAATCTTTCTGCCCTATCTGCCAATGGATGTAATAAATCACATGGAAAATCAGAACAATAACTACAAAACTCTACATTTTTAGTACATACACATTGATAAATTTTACAACTTCCTGAAAACCCATAGTTTTTGAGAGTCTTACATTCTCCTTTTATATTTCTACATCCATTGCATAAAACCTTTTCGGGTTCTAAGCCTAATTTCTGCGAAAGTACTTCTTTACACTTTTCATCTTTTGTAGCTAAATAGAAATAGCAATTAAAGCAATCTCTTCCACATGGGGCAGTTAAATTTTGATAATCCATAATTAATCATTTTTTAAATTCATACTCCTATTTAGTGTAACATTTGATTAATCTGTGACAATTTTCAAATAAATTGTTCCCAATAATTTTTTCTTGGGAATTCTTCGTCAAACTTTTTTAAAATTGTAACCATATTTGCTATATTCGCCAATTTAGCATATTCTTTTTTTAAATCCACAGATATTACATGCTTTTGAATTCTGCACTTACAATTAGAATTTAAAGTATATAGTATGCAATTTCTATTTATAAAATTTTTAACTTTAGCTCTTGAACGTGATACGATTTTCCTAACATTTTCTTCTTTCATTTCCATAATAATACAAATTTCAAAATAGGATAATTCAGCAATATCATGAAACAAAAATATTAATCTTGATTCATTATTAAGACAATGGCAGAAAGCAGTTAAGCATTCATCGCATTTTTCTTTTACCCATTGTTTTTTATCCTTTTCTAATCCGTTATATTCAATCGGGTCAAGATCACAATACCAATTAATCTCATGTCCACTATAAACTCTTTCCGAATTAGCATATTTTAGAATAGTTCTTTTAGCAATTGTATATATCCAAGTTGAAATATTTGAATTACCTTTAAAACTATGTATACTTTTAAGAATTTCTACCCAAACCTCTTGAGCCGCCTCCTTAGCCAAATCATTATTTTTTATCATTCTGTGAGCTAACCTTGATATCTTAATTCCAAACTGCTCAACCAATTGATTGTTATCAATATTTATATTGTTAATTATTTTATTCATGTTAGTTTAAAGTATCAAAACCATGTATCAATCGCAGATATTTTTAATATCTCTTCAAAATATATTAATTAAAATCATAACTTATTTCTACTTAATTATCTTTATTTTCTACTTCAATTATTTAAAATCAATATTTAAATATTCTGCTAATTCAATTTTTGTTTATCTAAATTTATTTTCTTGTCCAACTTGAATGCATTATTGGATTATTATTTGAATCAAATTTAATATTTGCATTCCATAAATAACTTGATGGCCATTTTTTGAATATTTTTACCATGAAGAATAGTATTTTAAGAATCCATCTATCTTCATTTGGTATCCACCCATAAGTTGGAGAAAAATTTAGAAATATCTCATTCTCTTTGGTATGAAGACTATAATCTCCTTTAATTAATCCTTTCGTATTATCAGTAGTAATTAAAAATTTACCATTAATAATTTTATCTAATTCAAGCCTAATACAAGCAATATCAGGAAATGGAGGAGTAAAGTTTATATTAATTTGATGTTTAATATTACTAATACTCATTCTTTTTATTTCTAAGTGGTCACTATTATTTTCAATTTCATATAAAGTTCTATTGTCATAGATTATATTATTATTATGATATTCTAAAGGTAATAATGGACCATTCTTATTTTTATTCCAGTCTATATTAAAAGTGTCTGCAGAGTATCTAGTAAAATAATTTTTTGAGTAATTTATTGGTAGAGGAAAAGTATCTGGTTTGTGTTTAATATTATTAATTTCTATATCAATATGAGTGAATTTTCTTTTTAAAAATGACATTTTGTATAAAGAATAAATTGGTAATGAGATAGGTTTATTTGAAGCTACCCCGACTGGAGCCAAGAGAAAGAAGGGTTTTTTCTTTGATATATTGGTTTCAGAAACTTCAACTTTGATGTGTCGTCCATACTTATCTTCCAAAACAAAAAAGACTTCCAGATTATCTGAGCTAATTTCAAATTTTGCATTTTTTAAAGTACGAATAAACAATTTAACACTATTTAAAATATTACCCTGATTACCAAAAGGATAAGAATCTTGATAATAAATATCTACAGAACCATCTTTTTGATATGCAACTAACAGTAACCTACTATTGTTGTTTTCATCATATGCTTTCTGTAATTCAAAAACATTATAATAGGAGTCTGGATCTTTTTCAAAATTAATTAGTATTAGATGTTCCATTCTATCAATACAAAAATTAAATGGAGAATAAAAAGTCCCATTTGTTTTTTTTGAATATAGTTCTAAGCTATTCATACATATATTAATTTCAATTTTATAATTTTCTTGTTTTTAAAATATACAACTAAATATTTTTTTGATTAAATATTTTTATTTTGGATATAATCTATTTCTAACATTACTTTTTCTGCCCTTTTTATTGCTTCATTAATCTTATTAATATTAGGTTCAATCAAAAGAATTTCAATTTTTTCTAATTCATAATATTGTACATCTGTTAACTTAGTACGATATTTTTTCTTTACATGATCAATTGCTTTTCTAATATGAGAAGAAACTTCATTTACATTCTTAACATGCTTATCTAATAATTTCTTGATATTTTGATTAGAGTTACTTATTATACCGGTTTTAATAGCTTCTTTATCTGCGTTAGCAAAAAGAATAACATCATACTTAAGTCTACGAAAAATATCTGCATCTGCTCCTTTTCTACCATAACATCCACACTGATGAGCGCGACGGATTAAATACTCATAACTTAATGCATAGCCATCCATAATGTAAAAGTTTTTTTGTTAATAATTAATTATATATCTCTATAGATTATAAACCTTCTGTCTTTAAATTTCTATTACAAAAATTGTTCGGCAAAATTAATTTTTTTTTTAATCTTTTTGTTATTTTTTGGCAAATATATTTTTTAATTTACAAAAAATATATTTTCCTCTTAGTATATTGATTTTCAAAAATATGATTTTGTATTTATTTTAATAGGAATTGTGAATGCAATAAGATCCCTAAACTCATTTTCTTTAAGATTTTTTATGAATTTATCCTTTGAATTTTATGAATTTTTATGTTTATGTTTTACATATTAAGATGCGATAAATTGCGTCTCTAAGGGTTTTTTTTGGGATTTTGGTTAAAAGATGGGGGTTATTTTAGGATTTTTTTTGATAGGGACTAAAAAAGTACTGTTAAGGTTTAAAATTTTTCTATTAAGGATTGAATTTCTGCTGTTAAGGACTAAAAAAATTCTGTTACCTGATAGAAATTATTCTGTAGCCTTACAAAAATTATTCTGTTACCTTACAGAATTTATTTTGTAAGGTAACAGAAATTGCATTATCAACTAAAAAAGACCGTCTGTTTAGGACGGTCTCTCTTTTTTTAGGGCTTCTGAGATTGGAGTTTATCTCTTGTTCCCCTTCAAATTTTGTTTTGTTTTGTTTCGCTCCTTATGCAAAACTATTATTGGTCTTTTACTAGGTTTAGGTTTTTATTTCTAAACTATAAACTTTGAAACTTCAATCTTAAATTCTTTTAAGATTTTGGTTATTCATTATTTTGAAGTCCTTTAATATCTAAATCTACTATGTGGGTCTTGGTATCTTTCAGCCGTTTGCTAAATGCTACCTATGGTCGGAAGTTTATCCATACTCTCTTGATAGTGCTGGCTTTCACTTCTTCCTTGGTAGCGCACGCTGTTGCATTAATTATGGCAGAAAATGTGCCCAAAGCGCCCAATTTGACAGTGGTTCCATCGAGAATATGTAACATTATTACTTTTTCAAGTTGACGTAATACTCCCATTACATCACCTGAACTCATTGTTGAATTTTCAGAAATTTCTTCTGCAATTCTTTCGAAATCTACTGGCTCGTTTCTAAAAATTCTAGCTAAGAATTTCATACCTGGTGTAAGTCCTACGACTATCATCCTTTGAACAATCACGAATCTCATAATATTAAGATTTAATTGTTTTGAAACTAAATGAAGTAATTAAACGATTTCCCTTGCAAGTTTTGTTCGTTTTCATTCTAACGTAAAAGGAAATTCAAAAAGTATGTAATTATGAAAATTTATTTTACTATTTTGAAAAATATTAGAGAAAATATTTCATTTATTTTTCTTAAGTTATGATTTATACTATTTTAAGAGCAAAGAAAAAAGATTAAAAATAAAAAATAAAGGAGTTTAGTTGTGATTAACTAAACTCCTTCTTTGAATTGGTATTGCAAGTTTCTATCTCTTTATTTCAAGTTGGAGACTTCGTGTTTTGATTCGTTGATTGTTTCTTTGTCTGTCTCTTCTTCAGGTGGTCGGTTGTAGTTTATGTATGCTTCCCACTTTTCTTTTACCAATAACATATCTTCTGGTAATTTGCTATCGAAAAACATATTTTTTCGGGTTGTTGGGTGAACAAAACCAAGTGTTGTTGCGTGTAGTGCTTGACGGGGAAGTAGCTTGAAGCAATTCTGCACAAATTGTTTGTATTTGGAATAGGTTGTACCTTTTATGATTTGGTTTCCTCCATAGGTTTCGTCGTTGAAGAGTGGATGTCCTACATATTTTAGGTGGGTTCTAATTTGGTGTGTTCGTCCTGTTTCCAATTTGCATTGGATTAGTGTTACATATCCAAATCGGAATAATACTTTCCAATGGGTTATTGCATGTTTGCCATATTCTCCTGTTGGAAATACTTGCATTACTTTTCTGTCCTTTATTGAGCGCCCAATATGTCCTTCTATTGTTCCTTCCATTTGGTCAAAATCGCCCCAAACCAAAGCCGTGTAAACTCTCTCAACTGTATGGTCGTAGAATTGTTTTGCCAAATAGGTTTGAGCTACTTCGTTCTTCGCAATTAGAAGTAATCCTGTGGTGTTTTTATCAATACGATGTACCATTAGTGGTCTAACTGGGTTTCCTTCCTTGTCAACTTTTCCTTGGAAATGGAATGTTAGTGCGTTTAGGAGGGTTCCTGTATAGTTTCCATATCCTGGATGTACAACCATTTCGGATTGTTTATTTACAACAATAACATCATCATCTTCGTAAACTATGTTTATAGGTATATCTTGTGGGATAATTTCTATTTCACGAGGTGCTGTTGGAAGAAATATTTGGACTATATCTCCTGGGTGAACTCTATAATTAGATTTTACTGGTTTGTTGTTTACTCTTATACAATCGGCCTTTGCTGCCTGTTGTATTTTGTTTCTTGAAGTTTGCTCGAGCCTATCTATTAGGAATTTATCAATTCTTAATAGACTTTGACCTTTATCTACCTCAATGCGATAATTCTCAAATAATTCAATCTCGTCTTCCTGTACTATGTCTATTTCTTCTTCTATCATTTTTGAATAATTAATTTCTCTTGGTTGGTCTGTTTTGTTTCTTTATTAATAATATAAAGTATGTATACGCCACTTGTTAGGTTTGAGACGTTTATTTGATTCTTAAAGCCTGATTGATAAACTTCCTTTCCCAACATATTTACTATTCTTAGGTTATAATTGGAATTGGAATATGTATTTTCTCCTAAATCTATATTTAGTGTTGAATTGGTTGGATTAGGATAAATTCTTAGGTTAATATCTTCCTTTTCAATGGTTGGCAGTCCTATAACAGATTTATATCCAAAATAAGGTCTAATCATTAAAGAGCCTTTGAAAAGAGTGTTGGGTTCCCAAGAGTTTGCCCAATTACCAAACATTTTTGAAGAGCAATCAGTGTTTCTGTCAAATCCAATATTTAGATAATCGTTATATTTAGTTTGAAGTGAAACAAAGAATTCCCCCTCTGGAATAACTAATGGTGAGTTTAAATAGTAGCGAGTATATTGGTTTAATCCTTCTGTTTTTGGAGTAAAGTAGGTATTTGAACGATATATGCTGTCATTAGGTTTTCCGCCCAAACTATTCCAAACACATAGGTAGAAAGGTTTTTGATTGGCATCGTGATATGTTGAATTAAAATAAATATCCACTGCTGTAAGTGTATCTGGAACTTTAAGATTAAAGCCAAGAGCTAAATTTGAAACTCCAATTGGTTGTATTCCAAATCCATTTTCTGCACTTGCATCATCGTAAGCAAAATAGTTTTCAAAAACTTGCTTGAAACGAATTGTATCATTTGAAGTTCGACTATCTTGTCCAACTCCTTCTTTAACAATATGAACTACATCAAAAGTTTCCCATTGATTTGGATCTATAGAGTAGGAGAAATTGGTTGGAGGGTTAGCATGATTGGGTGAGGTTTGGAAGTTTTTGGTTTGAATGTAAGGATAAATGTTTTCAAAACCACCATTATAAGAGGCTACCTCTGTTCCAAAACTATTGAAAACATAGTAGTTGTACTGTGAGCTTAAAGCAATATCTGAAAGATTAATAATTTTAATATCAAGGCTATCTCCCATATCTTCTCCCCTAAACTGAATAGCTGGGATTGCTTGATATTCTTTTAAAAGAGAGCGAGCAGGATTAACAAAAGCTATATCTCTAATGGCTCTGTCATCATATCTTCTATCTTTATTCAAATATACATAATCTAAGTGCCAATGATCGCAATTATCCACATAGGCATAAGATGGATTATTGGCTAAGGATGCAAAATTGAGAAAACGGAAGCGAAATTCAGAATTAAAATATATTGTATCTACTATTGGAATATTTACAAAAAGCCAATAAGTGCTGTCTTTTGCAAAAATACTATCAACTCTTAAACCTTCTGTTTTCCATACATTATGCCAAGTGTTATGACTAAAACTATAAAATTGAAGAACTAAAGAATCTCTCTTAGCTGGTGTTGCTCCAATATTATCCCAAATCTCTCCAATCCCTCCTCCTGGTTGAACATAGAAACTAAGATAAATGCTATCTTGAGGAGTTAGTTTGGTTAGTGTTGGAAGCAAGGTTGAATCTAAACGAATCTTGTATGAAGTGAGTGTATCTGCAGGAAATCCTGTTGTGTTTGCATGAGGATAGAGCTGACCTTCAAAATCTAATGCATCAAGTGTTACTACTCCTACTGTTGGAGCAAGAAAAGGATAATCAGTATTTACCCAAGCTCCTTTATTCTCCCATAAATCTATATTAGGGATATTTAAATAATTTGAAAAGTCATCAATAAATGGGAGGGTTATCCTATTGATGCTTTTTGATTTATTATTTGTTATTTTGCTTTTTGTTTGTGAGGCTTGAGTCAATTTAAACTGACTCTTTCCTTCTATGGGGGAAAAAGCAAAGAAAATAATTAATACTATCCAAAATTTAAAAACTTTCTTCAAATTCATCTATTATTTGATTTGTAGGAGATTCTTCCTCAACAATTGGTGCAGACATTTTAAACCCTTTTATTTTTTCTTTATACCTTGGTTTAGTGTCATTCATAAATATAATGCTTATGGTTGTTCCTTTTGTTATGCTACTATTGTTTGGAGAGAATGAAATAACTTTTGAATGAACAATGTCTTTCTTTCCCTCATATTGCTTTTTCCCAACATTTAAGGATGCTTCCCAAAGTTTCTTTTCAGCCTCTGGTTCTGTAAGCCCTATAATGTTTGGCATGTCGGTTGTATATCTTTCTTGGTTCATTTCAACAACTAAATCAACCTCTTCTCCTCTTTGTATTTCAGAACCTTCTTCAATTGGGTTGCCCTTGTATCTTTGTCCAACAACAACATTATTAAAGTCCCCAATATTGAAAATGAACTTACCAACTCTCAATCCAACATTTGTTAGTTGGTTGACTGCCGAACGAACACTCTGATCCTTACAGTTTGGCATAGGTATGTTCTCTCCTTTTGAAGAAGTTACTACAACATAAATTTTCCTGCCTTTCTTTATCTTCGCTTCTGCTTTTGGGTCTTGTGAAATAATTTTCCCTGCATGTTCTCCTGGGGTGTAGATTGAATCCATTACAATTAATTCAAAGTTATCCATCTCAGGCATCTGATCTATCTGATCAACAAAACTACCTTCAATATTAGGCATTATGTATTCAGATGAATGACGGGTGTAGAAGTTTAGACCAATAAAGGCAATTATTAGAATTCCAGTGAAAACTAATGCCATTAAACCAATATTTTTCCAAAAAACTTTGCTCTTAACAAATTCAATTAACGACATCTAAGCTTTTTTTTATTAATCTCTACGTCCCAAATAAATTGCAATATAATATAGTAGGGTTGCAAGGGACGAAAGTGCTGCAACAACATAAGTGTAAGCTGCCGATTTTAATGCATCTTTTGCTTTTGGCTGGGAGAATGAAGAAGTAACTGAATGATTTTCTAACCAAACAAGGGCTCTTTGAGAAGCATTTATTTCAACAGGAAGTGTTACAAAACTGAAAAGTGTTGTCAGTCCAAATAAAACAATTCCTACTAAAAGCAATTGAGGAAAGGTATTAACCATAAACATTCCTCCAAGAATTACCCACATAACCCATTTTGAAGCAAAACTAACAACAGGCACAAGTCTTGAACGCATCATAAGCCAAGTGTAGGCAGTTGCATGTTGAACAGCATGTCCACATTCGTGAGCTGCAACAGCTGCTGAAGCAACATTTGCTCCATAATAAACATCACGACTAAGGTTTACAACCTTTGTTTGGGGATTGTAATGGTCAGTAAGTTGCCCCTCAACACATTCGACCTTTACATCATATATATCTTGATCGTGAAGCATTTTTTCTGCAACTTCTTTTCCGGTTAATCCTCTTTCTGTTGGTATTTTTGAATATTCAGCAAACTTTCTTTTGAGGTTTGCACTAACAAGCCAGCTAATAAGGGCAATTCCAATAAATAATACCCAATAAATCATTGTTCCACTCATCATTGTGGTTTCTGGTTCCATAATTTCTCTTTATTTTTTATTAAAATTCAATTCTATTTTTTCTTTGCTATTACACAATTGATTGGCAAAATTAGTCATTTTTCACCACTATTATGATATGTAAAGTAAATAAAAACAATATTCTTAACGTAAGATTAAGGTTTTTATGTATCTTTGTGAGCTATTTTCTCGTATTTTAGGAATATTTTTTAAATAGAACACTCAAAATAATGATTTTTGAACTAATAAGAAGCGTATGATTAAATCAATGACAGGCTATGGGAAAGCCTCTACAATTTTTAACAACAAGACTTTAACTATTGAAATCAAAACTCTTAACAGCAAACAGGCAGATATAAATCTTAAGATTCCTTGTCTGTATAGGAGTAAGGAGATTACACTTAGAAATCAAATTTCAAATTTCTTGGAAAGAGGGAAAATTGATTGTTATGTGAGTGTAGAATATAATGGAGAGTGCCCAAACATCAATATTAACTCTAATCTTTTTATTAGCTACTACAATCAAATTGAACAGTTGGCTAAAAAGGTTAATGCCTCAAAGGAAGATATTTTCCGCTATGTGCTACAAATTCCTGAAATCAATCATTGTTCAAATGAAGAACTTATGGAAGAAGAAATGGATGTGGTGACTAATTTAATAAAGGAAGCTCTTAAAAAAACTGATGATTATAGAATTTGCGAAGGGAAAACATTAGAAAATGACCTTCTACATAGAGTTAATCTAATTAGGGGAAAACTTCTTCAAATTGATAATTTCGAAAAAGCAAGAACTATACAAATTAGAGAAAAACTACTCTCTAAACTTAACGAACTAAAAAGTGAGTCAATTGACAAAAATCGTTTCGAGCAAGAAATAATCTACTATCTTGAGAAGTTAGACATCACAGAGGAGAAAATAAGGCTAAAACAACATCTCGATTATTTCGTTAATACAATGAAAATTGATAAGTCGGAAGGGAAAAAATTAGGATTCATAACTCAAGAAATGGGAAGAGAGATAAACACACTTGGCTCAAAATCACAAGAAGCAAATATGCAGAAGATAGTTGTTGAAATGAAAGACGAGCTTGAAAAAATAAAAGAACAAGTATTAAATGTTTTATAATGAGGAATTGATTGTGGGGAGAATAATATATTTGAGAAAGAATTTTAAATCTTACTCTATATTTCTATTTTTTACCATTCTTTTTTCACTCCTAAGTTCTAGCTCCTTTTCGCAAGATAGCCCTGAAAAAAAGTTTTTTTACACAGAAGGATTGAAAAACAAAATTGATTTGTATGAAGATTTGATTGAAAAAAAATTTCTTCAAGAATATTATGAAAATCTCCTAAGTCTTTACTCGCAAACCGAGCAAAACTCCAAAGCAGAGAAATTGATTAAGAAAACAATTAAGCAATTCCCTCAAAACTCAATATATATTGCTGACCTAGGAACATACTATATTAATTTGGGAGAAAAAGAAAAGGCAGAAAAACAATTTGAAAAAGCAATAGAAAATCTTCAAGCCAATCAAAACTCCATCTCTCAACTTGCCAACTATTTTAGTGTTCAAAATAATATTGATTATTCAATAAAAACCTTTCAAAAAGGGAGGGAATTGTTTAATGACAAATATCGTTTTATCTACGAAATATCCTCACTTTATCAAAGACAAGGCAGATATGAAGAAATGACAACAGAATACCTCAACCTTCTGGATGAGAATCAAGCTATGCTCAATCAAATAAAAATATACCTTGGAAGCATAATTCAACAAGACACGGATAAAAAATTTATAGATCATTTTAGGACAGCAATTTTAAAAAAAACACAAAAAGAGCAAAACAACTCAAGCATAGCCCAACTCTATGTTTGGATTCTTCTCCAACAAAAAAACTACTCCTTGGCATTCACTCAAGCCAAATCAATTGACAAAAGATTTGAGAATCATACAGGACAAACTGTTT
>JAQUTD010000064.1 GCA_028709955.1 Bacteroidales bacterium
ATTATTAAATAATTATTGCTACTCTAATGATTCAATGCTATGTTATAAATGTATTTGGTCTTACTATATGCTTGGTAATACCTCTGCAATCAACTATTATCGTTATTTGATTAATAATTCGAAAGACTATATTAATGTAAATATAGCTGTTCAAAAATTAGCAGAACTTGGAGATATTGAAACAGCTTATCCTGTTATGGAAAAGATAATGAATGAAGAAAACTCCATAAAAGGAGGAATAATGAGGATATTGAAAGCAATGGGTGATGATAAAAGTATACAGCTAATTAAAAAAACTCTTAACGATAAGAACGAAGCTAATAAAGATTATGCTAAGAAAATATTAAAAAATATAAAATGAAAAAAATAATGAAAGGAATAGCTTTATTAGTATGTTTAATTTATATTCTACATATTAATGTTTTTGCTCAAGTGTATGATCCTTCAAAAGCAATTGATTATGCAAATACTTGGTGGGACAAAAGGAATCCTTTGTATACAGATTATGGCGGCTTTGATTGTGCCGCTTTTGTTTCGCAATGTTTAATTGCTGGTGGCCTTGATTTAAGTGAAGGAACTAACGGAAGTGGTGCATCCGTAAAGCCAGATGGAGTTATAGCAGTAGTAGAACAATTAGTAGATCATCTAAAAACATATCAAGATGTTGACTTTATTAAAACAACTAATGCATTCCAAACAGGGAATAATAAAGAACCTGAGTTTGTTGTTCCTGGAGATCCTGTGTTTTATGGATCTTCCGATGAAAGTCAATACACACATTCTTTATTTTGTGTTAAAGAAACAGGAACGGATAGAACAAGGTTATACAATGCACACTCAAATAATGTATACCAACAGCCAAAATCATATTGGGGATCTTTGATTAAATATTTCTATTATTTTCATATTAAGAACTCTATTCCTAACCATTGTACAAATTGCGTAAAAGATGCAGATGAAACATCTATTGATTGCGGTGGCTCTTGCCCCCCATGTAATGACGCTCCTCAAAATAATATTATTTCAAATAGTAATGATATAAAAGATAATAATTATGCAACACAAAATATCAATGTACAAAATGCAGTTATTCTTGCAGGGAGAAATGTCGAATTTTTATCAGTGGATGGCATTACTTTTGGAAATGGTTTTGAGGTTCAACCAAACGCACAAATAGAAGCAAAAACTACCAATAATATTTTAAAAACGACAAGAGATAAAAGTTTAAAATGTGATGTATCGTTAATAAATTATTTTGATTTAAATCAACCATATTTTTTAAACTTAGTAGGTTTTGCCCATTTTGACATAAAAGTGTATCAATTTATAGGAAATAACATGACTAAAATATATCAAAATAATCAAAATATAAATAAAAATGGTGCAGTAATTCTATGGGATGCACAAACAGGAGTTAATCATAATGCTCTAAATCCTCAAGATTATGGACAATTTATTGTAGAACTTACTCTTAGAAAATTATCAGGAGAAATAGTAAATTACAATTATTGGATTGTTAAAAGATATATTTGAAAATCTTTAGCATGTAAACCTTTCAAATAGCAATTCATACTGAATAATAGTTATAGATTTTACACATATTTTCTTGGGCAAAGACTATAAATAACTCAAAAACCCTCCAAACTTTTTGAAAGCGTTCTTTCTGCAAATAGATTTTTTATTGGTACAGATATAACAAATACTATTCCTTTTGGTAATGTAATTATTCAATCTGATTTTGAAGTTGTAAGTGGAGCAAGTTTTGAAATTAAAATAAATAACAGCGATGAAAACACATGTTTATAAATTAGTATTGGGGTTTGTATTAACTCTATTATTTAGCATTAGTAGTTATGCCCAAGATTATGAGTATATTCCATTGGTTAAACCTGGCTTGCAGATTTGGACTGATGATTATGCTGATTGTGTAGGACATTATCTTTTTAGACGGTTTGCTCTTTCTGATGAAGACACATTAATTGAAGGAGAGACTTATAAGAAGCTCTATTTCTTTACTGATTCTGTTTTTGACTCTTCAACGGCAGAGTGTATTGGAGGATTAAGAGAAAATGAACAAAAGCAGGTATTCTATAAAGGAGGAACTATTCCAGGAGGAATTGTACATTCTGGTTTAATCTATGACTTCTCTTTAAATGTTGGAGATACATTTACTCATTATTTTTACTTTGATTTTCCTCAAATTTTTGAAATAAAAAGTATAGATACAATAGATTATGCAGGAGCAATGAGAAGGAGGATTAATATAGGTCTTTATGGGGATACTATTTTACCTTATTATTCTGTGGGTAAATTAATAGAAGGTATTGGTAATACTCAAGGGTTAATGTATGATATCTATTATAATCTAACTCTATGTGAGTATTGGGGGAGAAATCGTTGCTATGAGCATAATGGAGAATTACTTTATCATGACTATTCGCAAAGTGTGCAAGATTGCTTTACTCCACGTTATGGACTTGATGAGATAAAACTTGAAGATAATACAATCACTCTTTTCCCTAACCCAACAAGCATGGATGTAAATATTAGTTCAGAAAACATTATTAATTCTATTGAAGTATTTAATTCTCTTGGGCAAAAGGTTTATCAAACTAATGTAAAAGCAAAGGAAAAAACTCTTGATATTAATTCTTTCTCAAAAGGAGTTTATATAATTGGAGTTAGTACTGATATGGGATACGTTAGAAAGAAATTGATTAAGAATTAAAAAACGAAAATAAGGGATAAGAAGTTTATCTAATATTTTAAGTAAACTTCTTATATCCCTTTTGGTAATGTAATTATTAATGCTCCTGCAAATATACTATTAAAACCAGTTGAAGATGTAATTATTCAATCTGATTTTGAAGTTGCAAGACTGTTGCACGGTAAAAATCAGCATTAAAGACTAACAAACAGGTTGTTAAAAAGAAAAGTCAAAGAAGTATTCTTCAATCAAATTAATTCAATAATAAATTTAGAGGGGACTTCTTCAAAAATAAGTTAAGGAAAAATTATTAGTAAGCTTTTTGATCAGAATCAGGATTTACAAGATTAAAGGATTTTCATGATTACCACGAAGGGGTGAAAGGTTTGTAGGAAAATAGATTTAATCTAATTGAATTTATATTAAGGAAAAAATAATTTATATTAAGGAAAAAAACTTTTTTATTAAGGAAAAATCTTTTTTTATTAAGGAAAAATTTTGAGTACGTTTTTTTAGTCGGGACTATACAATATTTTGTGTAAACGGGAAAGTATAGATCTAAACTCAGAGCACTAATCTATCCTCAAAAATACATAAAAACTTATTTAAAGAGTGCTTTGGATTTTACAACGGTCTTGTTGTAAGTGGTGCAAGTTTTGAAGCAGATGTATATGAATGTAATATGATAAATAATTAAAAACAATAGCTATGAAAAAGATAATCGTTTTAGTTGCACTTATATTATTAAGTGTAGTTTCAATAGCTCAAATCAAATTTGGAGTTAGAGGAGGGATGACTTTGTCATCGTATAATTCCGCTCAAGTTTTCTATAAATTTAAACCAGGCATTCATATTGGAGGAATTGCAGATATTCCAATTGGTTCTTCAAATTTTTCTTTCGTTCCTGGGTTGTATTTTGCAGATAAAGGTACAAAAACAGAAGGAGATTATCCTCCTAAGGATGTATATTTCTTTATGGCTCCTGAAGCATACTACTATTTTAAAGAAACACACTATAATTATCAATTAGAATTTCCTTTCCTTTTTACTTATAAGATTCCAATAAATGAGAAACTAACCTTAAAACCTCAGATAGGTGCTTATGTTTCCTATACTATGTTTGCAAGAACAAATGAAAAAAGAGATTATTCTTTCTCAGTTGCCCCAAATCCTCCTTCAAAATTATCAGAAGATTACTATTTTTATGATGGTTTTTATTTAGGATTTGGAGGGAATGTGGGTATATCTGCTTTCTATAACAAGTATTCCTTTACTCTTTCTTGTGATGTTGGTTATAATGGTCACCCAAATAGCTACACTGAATTATCTTACGCTAATTATAATTATCCAGATATTTGTATGTACTTCTCTTTAGGATATAACTTTTAAATTAAAAGAATTGGTTAAGGATTAGACCCAAAAGAGAAGTTCAATTAATTTTGAATACTTTTCATAAGTTCTAACCCAATTATCTTATAAACAAAAGGACACCAAGCTTATGTTTGGCGTCCTTTTATATTTAATTTATTTTTTCTTAGAATTGCAACTTAAAGCTCCTTTTTCTAAATCTTCTTTAACTCTAAATAGCACAATTCTTCTAATCAAATCTATTGGTAATGGTTTTGTGATAGGGAATTGAATTGTTCCTTTTGAATGCTTATAAGGTTTTAATTCTTCTTCAAAAGCTTCTACACCAGAAGATGTAGGGAAAAGGCTTATATGGTTTTTAAATGCAGCGAAGTAAACAATAATTCCTTTTCCTTTATATGCAGGCATATTATAGCTTATTACTTCTTTAGATAAAGGAGCTGTTTCAATAATTAAATTGCGAATATCATTAAGCTTTAATTGTATATTCTCATCAAAGCCATCTATGTAATTATCTACTTCTTTAGATTTTAGAAACATAATCAATCTATTAGTTTATAATATCTTATTTGTTGCTTCCTTTAATATGTTTTCTAAGAGGTTGCCATAGGTTTCCCAGCGGTAGTTTTGTTTTACGAATTGATTACCTTTTTCTGCAATTGAGTTTGCTTTTTCTTTATTTGTAAGAAGGGATATTATTTGATTGGCGTTTTCTTGTGGGGTGGTGGCTATAAGGATATTTTCGTTTGGTGATGCTCCTAAGGCTTGGTTGGCAAGGGGAGAAGTGATGCAAGGAAGATTCATTGCCATTGCTTCAAGGAGTTTGTTTTGAAGACCTGTTCCTATTTGCATTGGGGCTATAAATATCTTTGATTTCCCATAATATTCTTTCATATCATCAACCCAACCTGTAACTTTAACCCTGTCGGATGCAAGATTTTTAACGGAAGATGCTGGATTGGCTCCTGCTATAACTAATTTTGCTTTTGGAAGTTCCCTCAACACCAGTGGCATAATTTCTTTTGCAAGATAGTTTGCAGCAACAATATTTGGGGCATAGGACATTCCACCTGAGAAAATTATATCAAACTCTTTTTCTTGTGGGGATTTGTATTCAAAATAGGAATTATCAACTCCGTTTGGCAAAACTATTATCTCATCTTGTTTAGGATGTCTTATTTCTTTTTTGTCAGCATTAACAATTATGGTTAGTTTATCGAAAACATCGAACATCTTAGCTTCGTATTTTCGTAGTCTTTTGGCCTCAATATTAAATAAAAACCTGGTAATAAATTTGCTTTTGGAGGCTCTTCCTTCCATATTTGCACTTAGGGCATCTTGATAATCCAAAACTTTTGGGATATCAACCAATGAATATTTGGCTGTTCTGACAAACTGATTAAAGATTACATCAGGTTGAATCTTATTGCAATAGTTTTTGAAAGCTCTTAAGTTTCTGGAGTGTGAATAGTATCCGGTTTGGAAAGGAGTGCCATCAAAAAAAGAAGTTATTATTCCAACTAATCCATCAAATTTATTAAACTCCGCAACATAAATATCCTTAACAAAAGAGGATAAAATATCTATTGATTTATTCTGAAAAGCAGAGTTGTTGAGGCAAAACAAGTATACTTCATTATTCTTAGAAAGCTCTTTAATTTGGTAGAAGGCTCTAAGTTTATCACCTTTGTCTAAGGGATATGGTATTCTTGAAAGTACAACTAAGATTTTCATAAGTAAAAAAGATTTTAGTTATTGGAGTTTTTTATATAAATCAACTAATTCATTGGCAATTGAATTAATGTTATATTTTTCGGCGATAAGTTTTTCTGCATTTTCAGCAATTGATTGACAAAACTCTCTATCGTTTATACATTTATCTATGCTTAGAGCAAATTGCTCAGGTGTGTTTGCAATAAGAATATTAACATTATTTTCGTATAGGATTCCTTCAGCTGCTTGACTTGTGGCAATTATACATTTTTTGAGAGACATGGCTTCCAGAATTTTTATTCTAATTCCACTTCCTGACAATAGGGGAACAATCATAATATCCTTAGAACAAATAAATCTTGCACTGTCAGGAACCTCACCATAAACAGTTATGCCATCTCTGTTAAGATTCATTAGCCATTGAGGCATAGCTCTCCCTGCAAAATATACCTTTACATCAGGAAGTTGTTTGTGAATTGTATCCCAAACCTCATCAATAAACCATTTAATTCCTTGTTGGTTTGGAATCCAGTCCATTGAGCCAATATGAAATAAGGAGTTTGGCTCGGCAATACCCTTATCAATAAAGTCAGCTATTTCAAATCCAACAGGAACACTTATGCAAGGACATTTACATCCTTTGGAAATAAAGAAATCGGCATCAATCTTGGTTACGGGATAAATTCCATCAAAATTATTTATTTGTTTAATTTCAAAAGCTTTAAGGCTTGAGGCAAGTTGACTTAGATAAAGCTTTTTGAAAGGGTTCTTTGTGGATTTTGCAGTTTTCTCCCAAATTAAATGTTCAATATTGGGAGCCCTGAGAACTAATTTTGCTTTAGTATATTTCCGAATAATTGGAATATAGGGAGCCAAAAAAATACTTTCTAATTGTATAATATCAAATTCTTCTTCTTTAAGTATTGAAGTTAAGAGACTGCTCATTTGTTCGTTAATAAAACGCTTTACATGATAACTTTCATTTTTCAACCAACATAATAGGGCAGAGAGTAAACGAAGTTTTAGATCAACGAATACTGTTTCAAAATTTGTTTTCTCAACATATTCCTCAGGCAAATTAGAAACCTTACAAGTATGTTTATATGAATTAAAAGCAACAACCTTAACCTTATGTCCATTGTTTAACAGCCCCATTGTCAGACTATGCATACCCATTGAACCCCCATCAACTGCGGGGAAAGGAGGTTTGTAGCAGAGTTGTAATATCTTCATTATTTATTGTTTGACTTTTTCCTGATTAATCTATTCTTCAACTTAATAAACATTTTTTCCCATTCTTCAGAATTTAGAAGAGCCGAATCGGTTGTTGCTTTCATTGTTAGAAACAGTCCAATAGGGAGAAATATAAGAGTGGAGCTCCACATTCCTAAAAGGCTTGACACTGCACCTTCAACCGCAGCCTTTTCTCCAATCATTCCTGCAACGTAATACAATATAAAACTAAGTACTGAAATAACCACAGGCAATCCTAATCCTCCTTTTCTTATTATTGCTCCAAGAGGAGCTCCAATAAAGAAAAGGATAATACATGCTGCAGATAAGGTGAACTTTCTATGCAGTTCATTTCTATGACGACGAATAAATTCACTATCCCCATTTTTCTTGGAGTCAAGCATTTTTAAGTCGGTTTGAATATAGTTTATCCTTTGAATGGCTTGCTGTTTAATTTTTTCTTTTTCATCTGCCTTAAGCATTGCAAAATCTTGATAGAAATTAATTATACTATCTTTTATTGTGGAATTGCTATCCACAATGGTTGGAAATTTAAGCTGATTTTTTACCCCATTAATGATTGTTCTATTAAACTCATCATTTTCCACTTTCAAAATCTTAATGTTTTCCCTAAGCTTAGAAATATTCATCATTTTATAGTGATTGGAATACCTGTCATTATCGGTTTCTTTATAAGCAAAGTCTGAAATATCGAAACGTATTATTTGTTCCTTAAAATTTAAGCGAACCAAAGGATTATTATAAAAGTTTTGCTCGTCGGTTGTTTCATCATAGGAATATCCATCCTGGAGATTAAAAATAAGAGTATTTCCATTATCCTCACTATACATTTGACCTTTCTTTGAAACAGTAACACTAACATTTCCAATTTCCTTGCTATGGTCGTATATTATTATATCCGATAAGTTTTTCCCTTCCTTATCTTTCGCCCCAACCCTGATAACATATCGTTCTATTTCAGTGTAATATTCGTTTGGTCTAATGTTGATTGTAGGTTTTTTGGTATTTATTTCATACATCATTGTCCTCATTTTCTTTTCTGCAATGGGCATAAAATTATTGGAGAAAAAGAAAGCAAAAACTGAAAGAAAAGAAACAACAACAATTAGGGGACGAATTATTCTGAAAAGAGAAATTCCAGCAGATTTCATTGCAACAAGTTCATATTTCTCTCCAAAATTGCCCATAGTCATAATGGATGCAAGTAAAATTGCAAGAGGCAGAGCCATAGGGACAAGGGTAACTAAGATATACCAGAGAAGTTGAAAAATCACAATAGTGTCCAAGCCCTTGCCTATCATCTTTTCAATTATTTTCCATAGGAATTGAAGCAATAATACAAATTCAGATATTGAAAATGTAAGTAGCAGTGGTCCTAAAAAAGATTTTATTATAAGTATATCGAGTTTCTTCACAACACAAATTAAGCAATTAAAACACAAAAGTACAAAGATTTCGCCTTTTATTTGTATTTTTGCTTTCAAATTAAATAAAATAATAAATATAATATGAAAAGGACATTTATGTTGACAGCCATAATAGCTTGCATATTTGCTACAACAAATGTTGCAAAGGCTCAAAAAAACAATAAAGAAGATAAAGAATTCAAATATATAATTGATGAATTCGCCGACATTAAGGTTATGCGTTATCAGGTTCCTTCATGGGAGACCCTAACCCTTAATCAACAGGAATACCTATATTATTTATCAGAAGCTGCAAAATGCGGTAGAGATATATTATGGGATCAAAACTATAAATATAACCTCACCATTAGAAAAACTCTTGAAACTATTCTTTCATCATATAATGGAAAGCGAGAAGGAAAAGAATGGGATGATTTTGTTGTCTATTCAAAAAGAGTATTCTTCAGCAATGGAATACATCACCACTATGCTGAAGATAAAATTATGCCTCTATTTTCAAAAAAATACTTCACAACCCTACTAAATGCATCTTCTCAAAAATCACTTCCATTAAACAAGGGAGAAAAAATCAATCAATTCTCAGCAAGAATTACTGACATAATGTTTAGTAACAGTATTGCTCCAATGAGAAAAGAAACTGACAAAACAAAAGATATTGTTGCTAATTCAGCAGTGAATTTCTATGAAGGAGTAACAAGAAAAGAGGTTGAATCATTCTATAATCAAAAAACTAACCCTAACCCAGACAGGCCATTATCCCATGGACTTAACTCAAAAGTTGTTAAAGAAAACGGAGTTGTTAAGGAAAAGATTTATAAAATTGATGCAATGTATTCAAAAGCCATTAAGGAAATTGTGCATTGGTTGGAAAAAGCAAATCAGGTTGCAGAAAATGACCGTCAAAAAGAATACACAAAACTGTTAATTGAATACTATAAAACTGGCGACCTTAAAATTTGGGATGATTATAATGTTGCTTGGGCAAGTGACGTTGAATCGCAATGTGATTATGTTAATGGATTTATTGAAGACTATAATGACCCACTTGGGATGAAAGCAACCTGGGAAGCCGTTGTTAACTTCAAAGATATGGAAGCAACAAAACGTACCGAAGTAATTAGTAGTAATGCACAATGGTTTGAAGACAATTCTCCAGTTAAGACAGAATATAAGAAAGAAGAAGTAAAAGGAGTGAGTGCAAAGGTAATCAATGCAGTAATGTTGGGTGGAGATTGTTTTCCAACACCACCAATTGGAATTAATCTTCCAAATGCCGACTGGATTAGAAAAGAATATGGCTCCAAGTCAGTAACCATTGCCAACCTTTCTTCAGCCTATGACAAAGCATCACTTGAATCCCCAAAAGGAGCACTTCAAGAATTTGCAGCAAATGAAGCAGAAATTGAATTAGCAAAAAAATATGGTTCGTTAGCAGGAGATCTTCATACAGACCTTCACGAATGTCTTGGACATGGTTCAGGGCAATTGTTGCCAGGGACATCCTCAGGGGCATTAGCTGATTATTCATCATCGCTTGAAGAAGCAAGAGCAGACCTTTTTGCATTATATTATATGATGGACCCATATTTAATGGAAATAGGACTAATTCCAGATTTAGCAGTAGGACAAGCAGAATATGACAGCTATCTACGCAACGGATTATTATCACAATATGCTAGAATAGAATTTGGAAAAACAGTAACACAAGCTCACATGCAAGCAAGAAAGCTGATTTCAACCTACACCTACGAGAGAGGAAAAGAAACTGGGGCAGTAGTCAAATTTCAAAAAGGAGGAAAAACATATTTCCAAATAAAGGACCATAATGAAGTAAGAAAGATATTTGGAGAACTACTATCAATGATACAAGACATAAAATCAAGAGGAGATTATGATGCAGGAAAATCATTAATTGAAAAATATGCTGTTCATATAGATCCAGTTCTTCACCAGGAAATAATAGATAGATACAAAAAGCTTAACATTAAACCTTATGGAGGATTTGTAAACCCAGAAATTACTCCAATAGCCAACAAAGAAGGAAAGATTATTAAGTTTGAAATATCATATCCAACCGATTTTCTTAAACAACAACTACAATATGGAAAGAACTATTCATTTCTTCCACCAATAAACTAATGTTTGGAGGATAAGAATAAATTCATTATCTTTGAGAAAGAAAACTGAAATAAGCCATATGTCATTTACTGAAATAGGTTTACAGTTTTTTTATGGTAGATTGAAGACTATATTTAAACCATTGGTGAAATAGGATGAGATATTATCGCAAGAGGATTGATCTGATTTGCCAAATTCTATTATATTTGTTTGTGCTCTTTCCGCTTTGATATCCTTATAGTTAAGTTTTATATTGCCAGAAATTAACCAAAAGCAATTTCTGTTGTATGCAAAATAAGACAGTCCTTCATCTGTTGACTCTAAATTTTCTAAATCCCACTGCCAATTATTATTGTTCTTGTCTGATGCGGTTCCTCCACTTAATAGTGTATTAATTGTTTTATCATCTTCGTATGTTGGGGTATCAAACCCATTTGTATAATATGTATTACGTTGTGTTGAAAAAGTTATGCTTCCTAATGGGG
>JAQUTD010000065.1 GCA_028709955.1 Bacteroidales bacterium
TTTATAGAATCTGTATAGTGATTTTGAACTGTCTTTATATTTTTCAAACCCTCTTTCTTTTATATAGCAATAAGGAGACGAATAGTCTTTGTTAATAAATTCCTTATGCAAGTCTTCTAAGGTTTTTAGTATGGCTTTTCTATTTCCATAAGCTAACCAAGAACTAATAAAAGCTGAAATCTCAATATCTTTTTTATTTTTATATTGACTTGGAAATTGAATTGGGTCGGAATCAATAAATTCTTTTATGTTGTATTTATCGGCGTATTCAATTATAAGTGATTTAGTGCTTTTCATCCTCAACAGATATTGACTTTTTGTTATTTCTTAAGGCTTCATAAACAACATCGTGAATGCTGGTTCTTATGTTTAACTTAGATAATTTATTGTTATCAGCCGAAGGATATACTCTGTTTGAAAGAAAAATAACTGCAATTTTTTCTTCTGGATCTATCCAAAAATATGTTCCTGTGAAACCTGTATGTCCATAACTTTCTTCTGAGGCATACTTAGAACATGGAGAGTTATTGTTTTTCGGGTTTATTACTGGTTTGTCAAAACCTAACCCTCTGCGGTTGTTTTTGAAATATTTTTTGTTAAACGTTTCAATGGTATGATTCTTTAAATATTTTTTCCCATCCAATTCGCCTCCGTTCATTAACATTTGGCAAAGTTTGGCAATGTCTGTGGCATTACTAAACAATCCTGCATGTCCTGCAACTCCTCCAATAATTGCAGCTGTTTGATCATGAACATATCCTCTAATTATTGTGTTTCTGAAGGATTTATCATTTTCTGTTGGTGCTATATTATTTACCGAAAACCTTTCTTTGGGATTGAAAGTTGTATTGGTGAGTCCCATTGGGCTATAAAAATTTTGATTAACATATTCATCCAATCTCATTTTAGTAATATTCTCAATCAATTCACCCAAAAGAATAAATCCTAAGTCAGAATACACGTATCCTTGTTTTTTATTGATGCTGCTATATGCAATTTTTTTAATTATATCATTTTTATAATCCCTCTTAACATACAGACTATCACTTACAATATAATAATCTTTTAATGTTGAAGGACTTTTGGAATAATACAAAGGGTTTGGAATATTGTCTTTCATACTCTCTTTATAAAAAGGTATCCATGCCTTAAGATGAGCATTATGAGAAAGAGCTTGTTTAATTGTTATTTTTCTTTTGTTTGTTAACTTTAGATATGAGAGATATTTTGAAAGTTTATCATCTAAATCATATTTATCTTCTTCATATAGTTTCATCATTGCAAGAGTTGTTGACAGAACTTTAGTTACTGATGCAATATCGTACATTGTATTTTTATTCACCACGGAAATTGAGTCATAAGTTAAATATCCATATGATTTTGAATAAGCTATTCTATTTCCATCTAAAACAACAATTTGGCATCCAGGATATGCTCCAAGACGAATGCCTTCATTTGCAATACTGTCTATTTTTTTTAGATATAAAGAATTCATTCCGTTTTCAGCATATTCAACCCAATACATCATATCTTCATTATACTTCAGTCCATGATTAACTATAAAATTATCTGAACTTGAAACAGGAAGCTTACCCTCAACATCATTTAATCCAAAAATGCTCTTGGCTAATGCTTTCTGTTGATATGGCATATTTTGATAACCTAATAAAATGGAATTAATGCATGTCAAACTATCAAACAGTTTTAAAGAATATGGGTTTGCAAACAATGCAAGAACAACATTAAAATCATTTTGTAAGAAAGCTAAATCTTCAATATTTTTTTTGCTAACTCCATAACCATCCTTTTCTTTCTTTGAAATATCCCCACAAACTACAGCTATAATATAATCAAATTGCATAAGTTCTGAAGAAATTGTTTGAATAGAATCTTCATTTTTTATTTTATATGTTTTAGCAGGATTGTATTTGTTAATTGTTGAAACAAAAGTATCAATATCTTGGTCTCCAAGTTGAACGATAGCAATTTTAGCTGTTGTTTTGTCCACAATAGGGAGTATATTATCAGAGTTTTTTACAAGAGTAATTATTTTTTCAGATATTTTTTCAGATATTTTTTCAGCTTGACTTATCAATTCTTTATTAGGAAGCGATAATTTCTTTTCCTTTTCAGAAAAAAGTCCTAAATCATATTTAAGCTCTAAAACCTTTCTGCATTTATCTTCTATTTCTTTTTTGCTAATCCTTTTCTCTTCCACAGCATTAAGAATTGCCTTCACTGCCTTAAACTCATTTTTTGGCATTAATAGAATATCCACACCAGCAATTAATGCTCTAACTTCTGCCTCACCATCAACATAATTATTAGTAACCCCTTTCATATTTAAAGCATCTGTAATAACAATTCCCTTAAATCCAATTTCTTTCTTCAAATAATCAGTAATAATTTCTATGCTGAGTGAAGAAGGTAGTTTTTTTTCTGGAATTAAACTTGGGATATTTAAATGACCTATCATAATCATTGAGGCACCTTTTTCAATTGAATAGCGGAAAGGGTATGAATCAATAGAGTCAATATATCCTTTTGTGTGATTAATTATTGGTAAATCGTAGTGAGAATCGGTTTCAGTGTCTCCATGACCAGGAAAATGTTTTAAAGACCCCAAAATTCCATTATCTTGCATCCCTTTCAAATATGCCCAGCCAAGTTTGGCAACTCTTTCCTTATCTTCACCAAAAGAACGAAATCCAATTACAGGATTTTTGGGATTTAAATTAATGTCGATAGTTGGTGCAAAATTAATATGAATGCCCATAGATTTTGCTTGAAGAGCGATGTTCTTACCCATTTCGTAAACAAGGGAATCATTATCTGTTGCTCCAATTGTTATTTGGGAAGGGAAAGAATAACCGTCAGTCATTCTCATTCCTAAGCCCCATTCTCCATCAATACTAAATAAAAGTGGAATTTTAGCAACCTTAGTATAAATGTTATTAAGTTCTATCATTGTGTTGCCTTCACCCTTAAAGAAACATACACCTCCAATATTTAGACTATCAATTGATTTTGAAATAGTGTTAATGTACGGCGTATTATTTTTTGAGTCGGAAGCAATAATAATTAATTGACCTATTTTATCTCTTAAGCTCATTGAATTAAGCTTATTATTAATGAAAGAATCTTTTTGAGAAAGGTTTGATGAAGGAATATCAATTTGTGCCGAAACACAAGATGTAAATAAAATACAGAAAGATATATAAATATATATAGATTTAATTTTCATAGAACAAAAGATTTTGCATAATATAATATGCAAAGATAGCAAAAAGTAATAAATTCTAAATAACAAAAAAAGCTGCCAAATAACTTGGCAGCTTTTTCAGAATAAAAAAAGTCTAATTATAAAACTTTCTTTATTGCAACCATTGCTTGGCTAATTCTTTTACTGTAAGTAGGATTTTCAGAACATTCTTTAACGGCAGCATCTCTTGCTTGAGATTCTTTCTTTAAAGCAGCATATTCTTTAACTGCAGCAGCACCAGTTCCTTTGCTTTTGAATGCATTAGAAAGTCTTAATGAATAACTTTCATAATCAGATACAATTTTTTCGCAAGGATCAACTTTTGGTTCTTGTGCTTTTGGAGCTGGTTTAGCTTTTGGAGTTGTAGCAACTGCAGCAGGAGCAGCAGCTTCAACTGGAGCTTCAACAACTTCTTCAGCTGGAGTTTCTATTGCAGTTTCAGTTGGAGTTTCAACTGGAGCTTCTTTTTTACCACAAGCTGCAACTAAAGCAACTAATGCAATTCCTAATAATAAGTGTTTTACCTTCATAATTTTTTCTTTTTTTAATTATTAATCATAAACTTGACTTTGCAATATTACAAATTTTTTTTGAACTCTTAGTACAAAACAAGAAATAAAAAATAATGTTTTTTTACAAATAATCTATTAATTATTTATTATCAATTTCTTATCTTATTATTACAAACTCATTTATAAATCATCATACATAATCAATTTAATAAATAATAACTCAGAAGTAGTACTACTCAATAAGTATTTTATAATTTTGCAATTGAAAAAAGTATTGATATGAAAATAGTATGTGTAGAGTCTCTTGGAATTAGCTTAGAAAGATTTGAATCTATTAGAAATGAATTTTTGGAGTTAGGACATGATTTTTATTATTTCTTAGACAGAAAAGAAGATGAAAATACCCTGATTGAAAGAATTGACGGGGCGGATGTTGTTATTATTTCTAACATAAAATTAAGTTCTAAGGTTTTAAAGTCTTCTCCTGAATTAAAAATGCTTTCAATTGCGTTTACAGGACTTGACCATATTGATTTAGAATATTGCAAGGAAAATAATATTAAAGTTTATAATGCATCTGGATATGCAACAATAGGAGTTGCAGAGCTAACTATTGGATTAATAATAGATGTGTATCGCCATATAACTGTTTTAGACCAACAAACCAGAAATGAGGGAACCAGGAATAATTTTTTAGGACGCCAATTAAGAGGAAAAACAGTTGGTATTGTTGGAACAGGAGCAATTGGATTTGAAACAGCAATTTTATTGAAAGCAATGGGTTGTGATATTATTGCATGGAGCAGAACAGAAAGTCAAGAAGTGAAAAAACATAATATTAGATATGTTAAACTTAAGGATTTAATGAAGCAATCTGACATTATATCACTTCACGTTCCACTAAATGAAGAAACATATCATCTAATTAATAAGGATTTGCTTTCACTTTGTAAGAAAGATGCAATTCTAATTAATACTTCAAGAGGAAATGTAGTTGATATGGATGCATTATCAGAAAGTCTTCAACAAGGTCTTTTGGCAGGAGCAGGGATTGATGTGTTTGAAACAGAACCTCCAATTTCCCAAAATCATCCTCTTATAAATTCTCCAAACTGTATTCTAACTCCTCATATAGCATATGCAACTAAAGAAGCCTTTGAATTAAGAATTGAAATAGTAATAAATAATATTAAAACTTGGTTGAAATCATTCTAATTAGAGCCTAATAGGCTAAGTTGAAGTTATTTTTTCTTAAAGATTTCGTTTTGTATTCGAATGGATTCTTGATGAATTGATTCAAAGGTTTCTTTTATAAAATCTTTGTCCAAAATACTTCCCTTTGTTTTTTCCAACCTTTTTTTAATCATCTGATCTAAACGTTTTATTTGAAGGATTGGAATATTTCTTTCTTTTTTAATTTCAGCAACTTCAATAACTAAATTCATCCTTTGCTTTAAAATATTTATTAACTCAAAATCCAAGCTGTCAATTTCTTCTCTAAGTGTTAAAATAGGATTCGAATCTTCAAAACTATTTTGAGGAGTTTCTAATACTTTCAATAGTTTTTTTAAAGCATTAGGTGTAATTTGTTGCTTGCTATCTGTAAGTGCTTCTTTAGGATTATTATGAACCTCAATCATTAATCCATTAAGTCCAATATTCAATGCCATTTGAGAAATATCCTTAATCAAAGAAGTTTTTCCAGCAATATGACTTGGATCACATATAATTGGAATATCAGGTAACAACCTCTTTAATTCAATAGGCATTTTCCAATATGGTGTTTGTCTATAAATTCCATTATCGGCAAATGAAAAACCCCTATGAATTCCATAAATAGAATTAGATCCAGAAGCCATAATTCTTTCAATGGCTCCAACCCAAAGTTTAATATCAGGATTGAGAGGGTTTTTAATAAATATAGGTATATCTACACCTTTTAAACTCTGAGAAAGTTCTTGAACATAGAAAGGATTTGTTGTTGTTCTGGCACCAATCCAAATGGCATCAATATCATTTTCTAAGCATTTTTCAACGTGTAAGGGCGTTGCGACTTCTGTGATTGTTTTCAAAGAAGTTGTTTTTTTTACCTCAGAGAGCCAACGTAAACCCTTAACTCCAACACCTTCAAATTGATTGGGCATTGTTCTGGGTTTCCATATTCCTGCTCTAAACCATTTTACACCTTCAATTAATTCAATCTCGTGTGCAATCCTTAAAACCTGATCTTTGGATTCTGCCGAACAAGGTCCTGCAATTAATTCAAACACAATTCAATGTTAGAGTTTAAGGTAGTAGAAAATTCAAGTGTGATGTTGGCGTAAGATAAAATTTTTGAAATTAATCTATTGCTTGGCTTAACCATCTCTAAGTCTTCAATAATGTCATTTGATATAAGGTCTTCTTCCCAATGGCTTAATAAATCAATAAAATTGTAATCTTTATTCATAAAAAAAATATTTGTTAGAACGATTTTATTCAAAAACGACCTAACAAATATTTTATTGTATTAGTTGAATTTTTAACTGTTAATCTTACATATGTAAAATCATAGTTTTTTCATCGGCCATACGACGTAAATTAATTAAGGCATATCGCATTCTTCCCAAAGCAGTATTTATGCTTACTCCTGTTTTATCTGCAATATCTTTAAAACTCATATTTGCATAATGACGCATTACTAAAACTCTTCTTTGCTCGTCTGGTAATTGACGAATAAGTTTCTTTACATCTGAATTAATTTGAGCCTTAATTATTTTATTTTCAATTGATTCTTCGCTATTACCAATAATGTCAAATATATCAAAATTTTCATCAGTTCTCACAGTTGGGAAACGTTGACTTTTACGGAAATGGTCAATAACTAAATTATGAGCAATCCTCATAACCCATTGTATATATTTGCCCTCATCCCTATAAGTTCCACTTCTTAGAGTATTGACAATTTTAATATGAGTGTCTTGAAAAATATCGTCAGCTAAAGCTTTGTCCTTAACTAATGAAAGAATATAATTGTAAACTTTATTTTTATGGCGAGACAATAAAATTTCGAAAGCTTGCTTATCACCATTCATGTAAGCCGCAACCAATTCGTTATCGCTTTTTTTATCATATAACATAGGAAACCTCCTTTTTTTATTTTAAAATTTGAATGTTTAAAAAAAAGTATTTTTCCTATTCTATAAGCAATAAATATTGGTTTATTATTTTAATTACGTGGCAAAGATAAACATAAATTTTACAATACCAAATTTTTTTAATATTTTTTTTCTAACAAAACTAAGTTTATTTAATTTTCTTACCTTTGCACAATCAATTTTTAAAAACAAATTCAAATATGAAGTATATAAAACTAATATGTATTCCAATTCTATTTTTTGCATTTTCATGCAATAGTCCAAAAAAAGATGAAACCAAAGCAATAAAAGATGAATTAGCTCTTTTGGATGTTAAGATTAGAAAAGAGCCTAAAAATCCTGACCTCTATTATGCTCGTTCAAAGGTTCTTTTAGATAAAGGAAAATTAAAAGAAAGTCTTATGGATATACAAACTGCAATAGATTTTGATAAAAAAAATGTAAAATACTATGTTCGCAAAGCAGATATTCTTTTTGCCTCAGGCGAAACAACTCTTTCTTTTTCCGCACTTCAAGAAGCCTTAAAATATGATAACAAATCCACAGAAGCCTATCTTAAATCAGCGGAATTGGCCCTTTTATTAAAAGATTACGATAAAACTATGTTTAATGTTAACGAGGTTTTGAAATTAGATAAAATTAACCCTACAGCCTATTATTTGAGGGGTTGGGCTCTAAAAGAAAAAGGAGATACAATACATGCTGTTCAATCCTACAAAAAAGCTATAGAATTAAAACCTGACTACGAACAACCATTTGAAGAATTAGGACTTCTCTATGCACTAAAAGGGGATCGCTTGGCAATAGACTATTTGAACAGTACAATAAATATCAATCCCAAAAATCTAAATGCAATGTATGCCTTAGGGCTTTTCTATCAAGATCACTCAATGATTCAAAAAGCATTAGAAACATATCAAAATATTCTAACCGTTGAGCCCAATCATGCAGATGCACTTCATAATGTTGGTTACATAAATTTAGTTGAAAAAAAGTCCTATCAAGATGCCATAACTCTATTTACAAAAGCAATTCAAGCCGACACAAACTTTTTAGAGGCATATTTTAACAGAGGAATTACCTATGAAAAATTAAATGACCCCCAAAAAGCAAAACAAGACTTCAAAAAAGTTTTAGAAATCCAGCCAAATCATAAACTTGCAAAACAACATCTAAGATAAATGTTAATAACCTTGTTGAAAAAAGTTTAAAAAAAGCTCTTAAAACAACCTCTATTAAAAAAGAAAGCAGTATTTTTGCAAAAATAAATTAGAAGGAAATGTTCCAAAAACAAGATATAAATAACACTTTGAATAATATCTATTATGATATTAAAAATTTTGGTTTTTAAATTAAGCGACTATTGATAGTCGCTTTTTTTTTGGTTGATAGTTATGATAATTAATGACTTTAAAGACCTTAAAGGCTTTAAGGAATGATTAAAAAGAAAGATAAACAATAAACAAATAAATAATTATGGCAAATTTAAAGAACAAGAATTTAATTTCTATTTCTGATTACAACAAAGAAGAATATTTGGAAATACTTAGAATTGCTGAAGAATTTGAAAAAAATCCAAAACAAGAAATTCTTAAAGACAAGGTTGTTGCATCAATTTTTTTTGAACCCTCAACCAGAACACGGTTAAGTTTTGAAAGTGCAGCCTCAATGTTAGGAGCAAAAGTAATTGGATTCTCAAATCCTGCTTCAACGTCACAATCAAAAGGTGAAAGCCTTCATGATACCATAAAAATGCTTTCATCATATTCCGACATAATTGTAATGCGTCATTCAATTGAAGGAGCTGCACGCTATGCTGCCGAAGTTTCCTCAGTACCATTAATAAACGCAGGTGATGGAGCCAACCAACACCCAACTCAATGTATGTTAGACCTCTATTCTATTCTAAAAACTCAAGGCACGCTTGAAAACCTGAATATAACAATGGTAGGAGACCTAAAATATGGAAGAACCGTTCACTCACTTGTTCAAGCAATGTGTAATTTTAATGCAACCTTCCACTTCGTTTCACCAAACGAACTTAAGATGCCATCATCTGTAAAAATGTACATTAAAGAAGCTAATCTTAACTATCACCAATACACAGACCTTAATGAGGTTATCCCATTCTCCGACATTATTTATATGACACGTATTCAAAGAGAAAGATTTTCCGACCCATTAGAATATGAAAAAGTTAAGGATTCATACATTTTAGATGCTGCAATGCTGAAAGGCTGTAAAAACACAATGCGAATTCTTCACCCACTTCCACGAGTAAATGAAATTGCAGCAGATGTTGATAAAACAACTAATGCCTACTATTTCCAACAAGCACGAAACGGCGTATATGTACGTCAGGCTCTAATGGCAGCAATATTAGGAGTAAAATAATAAAACCAAATAACATGACAACAGAAAATAAGAAAGAATTAATAGTTTCCGCAATTGAAAACGGAACAGTAATAGACCATATCCCAGTAAATACAGTTCTTATGGTATTAAACATATTAGGATTGAACGATTATGAAGACGAAGTTCTAATCGGGATCAATCTTGATAGTAAGAAATACTCAAAGAAAGGTATAATAAAAGTTAGAAATAAATATTTTGAACAACACGATCTTAACAAAATAGCCCTTGTAGCACCAAATGCCACTCTAATAGTTATTAAAAACTATGAAGTTGTTGAAAAGAAATCAGTTGAAATTCCAGATAAGATAGAAAAAATTCTTAAATGCATAAATCCTAACTGTATAACCAATAAGGAAGCAATAGATTCAAAATTTATAGTTAAGGAAAAGGATCCACTAAAAATTCAATGTCATTATTGTGAAAAAACAATGACAAATATACGTTTTGCAGAATAAAAGAAACTTATTTAACAATAAGTTTTCGATTAAAAGAAGATGAAAGAATACATAAATAAGATTTTAAAAAAATGGTGGACAGCATGTTCGATTTTTTTTAAAATTATGATTCCCGTAAGCATCCTAATAAAGATATTGCAAGAAACAAATACAATGCCTCTGTTAGGAAGCTTATTTGAACCATTAATGTATCCCTTAGGACTTCCAGGCGAAATGAGTTTAGTTTGGGTAACTGCAATGTTTTCCAATATATATGGCGGAATACTTGCACTTAGCAGCATTTACTCTGACAATCCCCTAAATGTTGCACAAATCACAACACTTTCAACTCTAATACTTTTTGCTCATACTTTTTTAGTAGAAATACCAATCTGTCAAAAAGCAGGAACAAAATTTCTTCCAATATTTCTTATTCGCTTCTTAGGAGGCTATTTATTTGCAATTCTTTTAAACCTTGGCTATTCATTTTTTGGAGTATATCAAACTCCAGTAAACCTTCCAATATTAACCACAGAAAAACTATCCCTATTAGAATGGTCAATAGGAGAGGTTCAAAAATATATAACCATTGCTGCAATAGTTATGCTATTAATTCTAACACTTGATTTTTTAGAAAGGATAAAAGTTATAGAAATTATTAATAGACTACTGTATCCAGTAATAAAGTTTTTAGGAATAAGCCCAAAAGTAATGCCACTAACCCTTGTGGGAATGACCCTTGGACTTGCCTATGGTGGAGGATTAATTGTTGCAGAGTCAAAAGAAAACGATATTCCAAAAAAAGACATATTTCTTTCCTTAGCCCTGTTAAGTCTTTTCCACTCCATAATAGAAGACTCATTACTAATGATAGGACTTGGAGCATCATGGACAGGAGTTTTTCTATTCCGATTTATCTACACAATTGTTTTAATGCTTTTAATAGTTAAAATAGTTAATAAGCTTCCAATAAAATATTTTATGAAATAATTCTTCAACACACACTATCCATTCTTAAATAAGAAAGGAAGAAACCTAAAACTAAGAAAGAAAAAACTCAAGCCAACAAACATAAAATACCATCATAAAACTCAAATAAATAATTTAAAATACATTTAATTCAAATAAAATTATTAGTTTTGCTAATTAAAATCCGCCAGATACAAAACTCAAAATAAATGTAACTGACGGAGCTTTGCTGTTCAGAGAAACAGAAAATCAGTAACTCGGATAAACAGTAACTCAGAGAAGCAGACACCCGAGTCACAAAAAATAAAATAATATGAAAGGTATAGTATTAGCAGGAGGTTC
>JAQUTD010000066.1 GCA_028709955.1 Bacteroidales bacterium
GTTGTTTCTGATCATATGAATGAACAAACAGATAATAGAATAATTGAACTGGGCGGAGAAATACTTAAAGCTAATTATGCAAACAGTTCAAAAGCAAAGGCATTAAATTTTGCTATTGAAAATAAAAAACATATTGATTATGATATCATTGTAATCTTGGATGCTGATAATATTGTAGAACCAAACTTTTTAAATGAGATAAATAATTCCTATTATGCAGGATCTAAGGCAATACAAGCTCATAGGGTTGCAAAAAATAGGGATACAGAAATGGCTCTTTTGGATGCAGTTAGTGAAGAAATAAATAATTCTATTTTTCGAAGAGGACATGTTAGAATAGGTATGAGTTCTGCACTCATTGGCTCTGGAATGGCATTTGATTATAATTGGTTTAGAAATCATGTAGAATACCTAACAACTGCTGGCGAAGATAAAGAACTTGAAGTCCTGCTTTTAAAACAAGGAATATATATTGATTACCTAAATTGGGTATTTGTTTACGATGAAAAAACAAGGAAAGAATCTGCCTTTGCAAAACAAAGAAGAAGATGGATTGCAGCTCAATTTGATATCTTAGGTCGATCAATTAAAGACCTTCCTAAAGCAATTTGGAATAGAAATTGGGATTACGCAGACAAACTTATCCAATGGATGATGTTACCAAGAATTGTGGTTATGGGATTTGCATTGTGTTTTGCTATTGGCATGTTGTTTATTGATTGGGTTTGGGCAATAAAATGGTGGATAATTTTTATTATTTTAATGTATGCTTTTGCAATGGCAATCCCAGATTTTTTAGTAGATAAAAAACTAAAAAAAACATTTCATAAGCTACCTTTAGTTTTTGTGGTTATGGTATATAATATTTTCAAAATTAAGGGTGTAAACAAAAAATACATACATACAAAAAAAGGACTAAAATGAAAATTGCAATAGAGGCTCAAAGGATATTCAGAACTAAAAAACATGGTATGGATTTTGTTGCCCTTGAAACAATTAGGGAAATTCAAAAAATTGACACAGAAAACCAATATTATATTTTAGTTTCTCCAGGAGAGGATAAATGTTTGGAGGAGAGTCCAAATATGAAAATAATTGAGAAAAAATGTTTTGGTGGCTATTTTGGATGGGAACAATATGCACTTCCAAAGGAAATAAAACATATTAAACCTGATATTCTTCATTGTACAAGCAACACTGCTCCAATTTTTTGTAAAACTAATCTATTACTTACCCTCCATGATATAATCTTTCTTGAGAAACAAGTACATAAAAACAAATCTCTATATCAAAAATTAGGTAGACTATATAGAAGACTCGTTGTCCCAATTGTTATTCGTAGAAGCAAAAAAATAATTACTGTTTCATCTTACGAAAAAAATAACATTAAAGATTTCTTAGGATTAGAAGAACAAAAAATCTGTTTTATCTATAATGGTTATAGCAAACATTTTGTAAGAAAAGATAATCCTGAACAAGTATATAAAAAATATTTAGATTTTGATAATTATATATTTTTTTTAGGAAATACTGATCCAAAGAAAAATACTGAAAGAACAATATTGGCATATGCTGCCTATGTTAAAAATACAAATCAAGACAATATAAATTATCTTTTAGTAGCTGATTTAAAGAAAGAAATTATTGATTTTATAATTAAAAAAAATAATATTCAATGGATTAAACCATATATCTTAACACCTAATTATATTCCAAACACAGATTTACCATATATTTATTCAGGAGCAAAAGCCTTTTTATATACATCTTTAAGAGAAAGTTTTGGGATTCCTATTTTAGAATCAATGGCATGCGGATGTCCAATTATAGCTTCCAATACGTCTGCAATACCAGAAATTGCAGGACAAAATGCAATATTAGTAGATCCATATAATGTTAGTGAAATAGCTTTAATGATTGAAAAAGTAGTAAACAATGATGAATTTAGAAAAAAACAAATCCAATATGGATTAGAAAGAGTGAAGGAATTTTCATGGACTAAGTCAGCAAATGAATTACTGAAACTTTATAAAGAGGTTCAAAATAAATAAATTATTATTAAAAATGTATTTGAATAAATTTATTTCATACTTTTGCATAATAACTTTTTTATTGTTTGGTATATACAAATAAATAAAAATTACATATACTAAACAATTCAATATAAATTTACATATAAATTTAACATAATATGGAAATAATCAATTCCAATTATAAAATTTTAATTGTTGATGATGTAAAAGCAAATGTAATGCTTTTAAAGGCTTTAATTAAGAAAAATAATTATCAAATCCTTGAAGCTGGTAATGGCAAAGAGGCTCTTGATATGTTCGAATTACATCAACCTGATTTAATTCTTCTCGATATTATGATGCCTATTTATGATGGATATCAGGTTATTGATATAATTAGAAACGGCAATATCAAACCCGATGTAGACATTATTCTTATAACTGCCTTAGATAATAAAGAAGATGTGGTCAAGGGTTTTAATGCTGGAGCAAATGACTATATTTCAAAACCTTTTAATAATGAAGAATTAGAGGCAAGAATAAGGCATCAGATTTCACTTATTGCAGCAAAAAAAGAAATTGAAAATAAAACAAAAGATTTAATTGCAGCAATAAAAAATAGAGATAAATTATATTCCGTTATTGCTCATGACTTACGCTCACCTTTAAGTAGCGTAAAAATGATTATTACCCTTCTCGTTTCAGAACTTAAAGACTCAAATATAGATAAAGATTTATTTGATTTGTTGAATGAAGCAAATAGAACTACAGAAAATTTGTTTATTCTTTTAGATAATTTATTAAAATGGACTAAAAGCCAAACTGGGAGATTAAATATTTCAGCACAAAATATTGACATTATAAGTATTGTTTATGGATTAATTGACCTATATAGTTTAGTGTCACAAAATAAAAGCATTACTATTAAAGTAATGTCAGATGTTTTAAACTTAGAAATTAATTCGGATCCAGATATTGTCAAAACAATTATTAGAAATCTACTTTCAAATGCAATTAAGTTTAGTTATCCTAATAGTGAGGTCTTAATTAAAATTGAAGATAAAGAAGAAAATGTATTAATAATTGTTGAAGACCATGGTTGTGGAATTCAAGAAGATAAAAAAGCAAATCTATTAGCAGATAAAGAATGTGGATACACATCATATGGTACTGACAACGAAGAAGGAAGTGGTTTGGGATTAAGTCTATGTCAGGAATTTACAAATAAACTTGGTGGAGAAATTTGGTTTGAATCAGAATTCGAAAAAGGTTCTAAATTTTTTGTCTCTCTGCCAAAAAAACTTTTAGATAGATAAAACCAAATTATGAAAATTAAACATTTTCAACATACATTCAAATAACCTTCAAAACCCCGAATTTAATCTTTAAACCATTTGTTTTGCGTAATATATTTAAATATTGTATATTTGCAAACTATTTTTAATTGAAAAAAAGAACCGAAAAATGAATAATAACATAATAAATATAACACTCCCTGACAACTCTATTAAACAATTTCCTCAATCCATAACAGCTATGGATATTGCAAAAAGTATTAGCGAAGGATTAGCTCGCAATGTTCTTTCAGCAACAGTTAATGGTGAGGTTTGGGATGCAAATCGTCCTATTAATCAAGATAGTTCAGTTAAACTAAACACATGGAATGATCAAGAAGGGAAAGATACTTTTTGGCATAGTTCTGCTCACCTTTTAGCATCTGCAATTAATGAATTATATCCAAATGCAAAATTTGGAATTGGACCAGCTATTGAAAATGGGTTCTATTACGATATTGATTTTGGTGAAAATCAAATTTCTCCAGAGGATTTTACTGCTATAGAACAAAAAATGATAGAGTTAGTTAAAAGCGAAACTAAAATCATTAGAAAAGACATATCAAAATCAGATGCCTTAAAAATGTTTTCAGCAAAAAAAGAAAACTATAAGGTTGAACTTATTGAAGAGCTTCAAGATGGGACTATAACCATATACGAGAGCGGTAGTTTCACTGACTTATGTCGCGGACCTCATTTAACTGATTTTTCTCAAATAAAAGCTATAAAAATACTTTCTTTAGCCGGAGCATATTTTAGAGGTGATGAAAAACGCAAACAATTGACACGTCTCTATGCCATAACTTTTCCAAAGAAAAAGGAATTAGATGAATATTTGAATTATTTAGAGGAAGCAAAAAAAAGAGATCATAGAAAGCTTGGAAAAGAATTAGAGTTGTTTATGTTTTCTGAAAAAGTTGGACAAGGCCTTCCAATTTGGCTTCCAAAAGGAGCTATGCTAAGGGAAAGACTTGAAAACTTCCTAAAAAAAGTTCAAAAAGAATACGGTTATCAACAAGTTATTACTCCACACATTGGTGACGTGAATCTATATAAAACTTCAGGTCACTACCAAAAATACGGACAAGACTCATTCCAAACAATATCAACACCAAACCAGGGCGAAGAGTATTTCCTAAAACCAATGAACTGCCCACACCATGCAGAAATTTATAAATTCAAACCTCATTCCTATAAGGACCTTCCTTTTAGAATTGCAGAATTTGGAACAGTTTATCGTTATGAACAAAGTGGAGAACTTCATGGTTTAACCAGAGTTCGTTCTTTTACTCAAGATGATGCTCATATTTTCTGTACTCCAGAACAATTGAAAGAAGAGTTTTGTAAAGTAATTGATATTGTACTTTATATTTTTAAAACATTAAAATTTGAAAATTTCACTGCTCAAATATCTTTAAGAGATCCTAATAATAAAGAAAAATATATTGGTTCTGATGAAATTTGGCAACAAGCAGAAAATGCAATAATTGAAGCTTCAGCAGAGAGAGGATTATCAACAACAACTGTAGTTGGAGAAGCTGCATTTTATGGACCTAAACTTGATTTTATGGTTAAAGATGCTATTGGTAGAAAATGGCAACTTGGAACAATTCAAGTAGATTATAATCTACCAGAGCGTTTTGAATTAGAATATACTGGTTCAGACAACCAAAAGCACAGACCAATTATGATACATAGAGCTCCATTTGGTTCTATGGAAAGGTTTGTTGCTGTTTTAATTGAACATACTTCAGGAAAATTTCCACTTTGGTTAACTCCAGAACAATTTATTATTTTACCAATTAGCGAAAAATATGAAACATATTCAAAAAAAGTATTATCTTTGCTCGCTAATTTCGACCTAAGAGGAACCATTGATGAGAGAAACGAAAAGACAGGAAAAAAGATTAGGGATGCGGAAATAGAAAAAATACCATTTATGCTTATTGTCGGCGAAAATGAAGAAGGAAAAGGAACAGTTTCGGTTAGAAAACATGGACAAGGAGACCTTGGAGAAATGCTAATTGAAGACTTTGCAAAAATGGTAACAAAAGCAGTAGAAGAAGAAGTAAAATAAAATTTTAATAAACATATTGTATCACTAAAATTCGGAGGAATTAATTATAGCAACAAAAGTTCAATTCAACAAAAGAGCACCAATAAGAAAAGAAGAACAACACAAAATTAATGATAAAATAACTGCACCAGTTGTTCGTGTTGTTGGTGAAAACATCGAAGCTGGTATTTTTAACATTAAAGATGCCATAAAGATTGCAGACAGTTTAGGTTTGGACTTAGTAGAAATTTCTCCATCAGCCAATCCTCCAGTTTGTAGAGTAATTGATTATCAAAAATATCTCTATGAACAAAAGAAGAAGCAAAAGGAAATGAAGGCTAAGAGTTCTAAAATTGTGGTTAAAGAAATTCGTTTAGGACCTCAAACTGACGAACATGATTTTAACTTCAAATTAAAACACGCCGTTCGTTTTTTGCAAGAGGGGAATAAAGTGAAAGTTGAAGTATTATTTAGAGGTAGAACAATAATATACAAAGACCAAGGCGAAACACAATTATTAAAATTTGCTGAAGCTTTGCTTGATTATGGAAAACCAGAAATGCTTCCAAAACTTGAGGGCAAACGTATGATGATGATTATTGCCCCAAAAAAATAATGAAAAAATACTACTTGTGAAAGTAGAACATTAATAAATAACATAATTAAAAAAAGGACGTAAAATGCCAAAAATGAAAACTAAATCCAGCGTAAAAAAGCGCTTCACGCTAACTGGAACAGGCAAAATTAAAAGAAAGCATGCGTACCATAGTCATATTCTAACAAAGAAAACGACTAAACAAAAGAGAAATCTTACACATACTGGTACGGTAAGTGTAGCTGATACACCACGTATCATTGAAATGCTAGGAAAATAAATTATTGCCAAGCAGGAGTTATTAACCATTGTATTTAGCCAAAAGATTCTTTCTTAATTGATAGAACGCTAATACGAAAAAAAATTAGAAAATATGCCAAGATCAGTAAATGCAGTTGCTTCAAGAGCACGCAGAAAAAAAATCCTAAAACGCACAAAAGGTTTTTGGGGAAGAGGTAAAAACGTTTGGACCGTTGCAAAAAACAAATGGGAAAAAGGTCAACAATACGCTTACCGCGATAGAAAAGTTAAAAAAAGAGAGTTCCGTGCATTATGGATAAACCGTATTAATGCAGCTTGTCGTCAGAACGATGTTTCTTACTCAGTTTTCATGGGACTACTTCACAAAAACAACATTGAGCTTAACAGAAAAGTTCTTGCAGACTTAGCAATGAACCATCCACAAGCATTCACAGCTGTTGTTAAACAAGTGAAGAAATAATTAATTGAATTGTATAATCCCTAAAAAAGATTTAAGAAAATGAGTAAGCCAGAATTAATGCAATATGTTGACAGCTTAACAGAACAAAAGGATCTTCCTAAGTTCAAAGCTGGAGATACTGTTACAGTATCATACAAGATTATTGAAGGAAACAAAGAACGTATCCAACAATTTAAAGGAGATGTTATACAATGCTCAGGTATTGGAACTACAAAAACATTCACCGTAAGAAAGGTATCAGGAGGAATTGGAGTTGAAAGAATATTTCCATTCTCATCACCATTTATAAGTGAAATAGTAGTTAACAAACGTGGTGTTGTTCGCAGAGCAAGAATCTTCTATTTAAGAGGATTGACTGGAAAGAAAGCGAAAATCAAGGAAAGAAGACATTAGTATATCCTTCAAAAAAACAAAAACGGCAAATATATATTATATTTGCCGTTTTTTTTATCTAATAAACTACATTGAAAAATACTCCGAACAAGGACTGAATAATTTTATATATTCTTTGGGAGTATAACCAGTAAACTCCTTAAAATTATTGATAAGATGAGATTGGTCATAATATCCACAATCATAAACTAAGTCAAGGAAATCTACTGCTTTAGTAGCTTTAATATTAGAATTTTGTAGCTTTAATAGAAAACTTTGATAGCGAATTATTCTTAAAAAATTCTTAGGATTCATCCCTACATAATCAGCAAAAATTCTATTAAATTGCTTATCGCTAAGACAAGCTAAAGAAGAAAGATCTTTTATATTAATAGTACCTTTTGAATCATCAATTCTATTTATTGCCAACATTATCCTTTCATTATTGATTGAAGAATAAGAATTGAAAAGAGTATTCTTTTCTAATTTCTTTAACAAATTATTTTCAAGACAACTTACAATTGATTTATTATCCACACAATCCCCTAACCTATTTTCTAAATCAAGCCACTCTTTATTGTTAATATCTTTAATAGGAATAATATTATTTTGAATTTCAAAAATAGGGAAATCAAAGAATGGTTTTGCTCCAAAAGGTTTGAAAACAATTGTTATTAGACGAATCTTCCCTTGAGGAACAACATCAAAAAAAGACGATATCTGACCAGTAACAACAGCTTGGTCTTTATAAGAAGAATCGTTATTAGAGCCTAATGAATTTATCCTTTCACCTAAGTAGAAAGTAAACTGCACACAACCATAAGGAATTACCCTTATAGGTTCTACCACTCTACTTTCATAATCCAATATCCAATAATATTTAATGAAAGGTTCTAATAAAGAACAAGGTTTAATAATATCAAAGCTCTCCAAATTATTATATTATAATTTATAAAAGGGATAAGACCTAAAAGATATTATCCCTTTTGGCATTAAAGAATTAACTATTTATCAGAATATAAACCTATTTTATTTCCTTCACAATCAATAAAAGTTCCAAAATAGCCCATACCTTCAGATTCTATTTTTGTTTTATCAATAACTTTCTTCCCTCCTAAAGAAATTATTTTTTCAAAAGTATTATCCATATCTTCACAACTAAGACTTAGCAAAACTCCTTTATCGGAAGGTTGGATTAAAGATGGACAATAAGAAATGGCACCATAACAATGCTCCTTTTCATCTGCAAAGAATGCCATACTTTCTGTTTCACACTCCATTACTTGAAGATTAACTCCAAATACTTTTTCGTAGAAGTTTACTGTTCTTTTAAAATCCAAAGCAGGGATTTCAAAAAATGCAACTAAATTTTTCATCATTTTTAAAATTAAATTATTGAATTGATTAACGATGCAAAATTATAATAGAAATTAGTACCCTAATTGTAAATAAAAGACATTCTCCAAAGCTTGTATGGAAAAATATTAATTTATTTATCCTGAAATACTACTAAAATTTAGACAGCAAAAATAATAAATAATGATGAACAAAGATTAAAAAATATTTTCTATTTTTATAGAAAGGTTATCTTCAATGGAGTTAAGTGCGTTTATTAATATAATTCTGTTGTAGTTTGAAATTTCATCATATTTTATTTCTTTCTCAATAATTCGCTTATCACTAAGGAGCTTTTGACGCATAGTTCCATTGAGGAGAAATGAGTTTGGAGTGAAATAGTTTTCTCCATCAAAGAGAATAATATTTGAAAAAGAAGTATCGGTCAAGAGTCCATTCTTAACAATTATGATATCACTACAATCCTCTCTTTTATCATAAAGCTGTTTTAATCGTTGTCTATCCTCAAACTTAAAACTATAATCAATAGAATCATCAAACACCAACTTTAAGCTCTCAATTTTCCTTTGCTTATATTCAGAAAAACTAATTATTAAATCATCATTGGAATACAGAATCCTGCATTTTTGAACTAAATCATTATTTGATTTTGGTATATTAATATCCTTAAGCACAATTTTCTTATTAATAGAAAAAATCTTTGAGCTAATATCAATTCTCTGTTGATGAAGTTCAATATTCATAAACTCCCCTCCTACTACCTTTAATGATTCAATAAATCTAATACTATTCATAGTTTAAAAAGGAAGATATATTTTATTGATAGCTTCTTGGTATTCATCTTTTGATTTGCTGTTGATTGTTACTCCTCCTCCACTTCGAAAATAATACTTATCATCTTTGTTTTCAATATATCTAATGATTACAGCCGAATCAAGATTAAGCCCATCAAACAATCCAAACACTCCAGTATAGAAACCTCTTTTTTCTTTTTCAGCATCTTGAATAATTTTTAGAGTTGATGCCTTTGGAGCTCCAGAAACCGAGCCAGCAGGAAGAAGATTAAAGATTAAATTTCCCAATTCAGAATAATAATCATAATCTAAGTCCCCAGATATTTCAGAACTTACTTGCAATATATTTCCCCTGCTTGTTTTTAACTCATCAATATACCTAAACCTCTCAACCCTAACATTTGAAGCAATAATATTCAAATCATTTCTCATTAAATCAACAATAGTATTATGTTCACAAGTTTCTTTATAATCATTCAAAATAACATCCTTTGCATTTTCAATTGAACAATCAATAGTTCCCTTCATAGGAAAGGTTGAAATCCTGTTATTTTCAATTCTCACAAAACACTCGGGAGAAAAACAAACAAATTTATCCCTAACGAGCAATTTATATTTTGAATTTGCCATTTGAAAGACATCCTCTAAAGAGATATTAATATCAACTTTTGTTTTAATAGTCAGGTTAGCGAGAAAACTATCTCCCCTTTGCAAACCCTCTCTAACAACACCAAACTGACAATTATACTCCTCAGAAGACTTAGGTTCTGCCATTAAGCCTGCAAAAACTAAATCATTTACTTGGCAAAAAGAATTAGAAATTGAGTTTAGCTGAAAGAGAACATCCTGTTGATTAAAAGGATCTTCAACAACATAACCATTCTCTTTCTCAAAATCAACAATAAAGAGAAAAGGCTTACGCTCTTTCCCCAAAATATTCATTTTTTCAATAATTCTATCTTTGCATAACATATTTTGCAAAAGTACATCTTTAGACATTAATTAATATCTTTGCAAGTTCAATTTATAATTATTTATGAAACAAGTTTTAGTAATAGATAACCATGATTCATTCGTATATAATTTAGTAGGACTTCTAAAAGAGATTGAAGGAGTTGAATATAGCATAATGAAAAATGATAGAATAGACTTCAATCAACTTAAGAATTATGAATATATCCTGCTATCACCAGGACCAAGCATACCCACACACTCCAATGACCTCTTGAAACTAATAGCCTTTGCACATAAAACACACTCAATATTAGGAGTTTGCTTAGGACATCAAGCCATAAATCAATACTTTGGAGGAACAATAAGACAACTACCTATACCCAAACACGGACACTGCTCAACGCCTAAAATAACAAACGACAAACATATAATATTTAAGAACATACAAAAACCAATTCAAATAGGTAGATACCATTCATGGACAATAGAACACTTAGGCAAAGACTTAGAAATTAGCTCCACTGATGAGGACAATAATATTATGTCAATATTCCACACAAAGTATAGAATTCATGGAGTACAATTCCACCCAGAATCAATAATAACAAATTGTGGCAAAGCAATAATCAGAAACTGGTTATTTGCAGATTCTTAAGAAGAAATTATAGTAAAATTACCTCGTGCGGGATATGCACTATTCGTCGTGTGGGATATGCACTCCCGCACGTCTTTATTATAAGGATTAATCCGTAAGATATACAATATTAAAGCTATGCAGATACAAAACAGAGTA
>JAQUTD010000067.1 GCA_028709955.1 Bacteroidales bacterium
ATATCAATATAATTACCATCCTTCTTTATAGCTATAGCATCATTTCCATCAATTATATGACTTGACCCATTTATTCTATGTTGTTTATAAAAATAACCATTATTTGCAATATTAATATTTTGTAATTGAACCATAAATACAATACATGAATTGGATTTTATAGTGTCATATTGAGAAAAATTAAATGTGGTATCAATATTACTTGCACCAGAAAAAATATTAATATAAATTGAATAATCTTTTAAGCACATATCTAAGCCAGTTCCATTATAAATTTCTATTGCTCTATTGCTTGAATGTGCAGTTGTGTATTCAGAAATAAATAAATCATCTGAAAAAACATTTTGGTAGGTTGATTTCTTTTTAACGATTAGTTTTCTGACTGATACAGTATCTGTTGAAGAGAAATTAATCCTTAAAGAATTAGGATTAATAGCATAAATGCTATCTAATAATATTTTATCTAAAGTTTTAAAGCTAATAGTATCTGTCCTCCCTTCAATAAAACAATAATAAATTATATTGGAATTCAAGGATGTAAGGTTAATTGAGTTAGATGAAGTATTATAAGGGGATAAATTTATTGGTGTTTTTGTTGTTGAAGTATAGGATATAGATAAATTGTCAATAGTGATGTATGTTGAGGGAGAATAAAATTTGATTCTTGCCTTAGATGTTCCTCCTGTATATAAAGAATCATATGCAAAAGAAGAATTCCCATTTATTGTTACACTTGAATAATTACTATAATTACCATCTAAATCAGATTTATAAATATAAATAGATTTTTTTGAAGAATTATTATTTGTGATGCTAAATTTTATTCTATAATTCCCACTTGACTTTGATAAATCAATGAAAGGAGTAATAAACTCTCCACCATTATTAAATGAACAACTATCTCCATTTTTGTTGTATAAATTTTTCCCTTTACAACCAGAAATATTAGTATAAGATGGAGGAAGATTTAATGCTATTGCTGAACTGCAAATATCATTGCCCATATATACTTTTGGAAGTCGAGAAAAATTTTCGGCATAAATTATTGTATCATCTACCGATTTTGTGAATACATGCAAATTTAAAGACTCTCCTGATGCGTTGGGAAAAGATATTATAGCTGAATTATGAGTTATATCTGAAGCAGTGATATTTTGTGAATATGAAATAATATTTATAGTTGATAATAGAAGAAAGCAACTAATTGATAATAATGTTTTCATAATATTTTGTTATTTATTGCGAGCAAAATTATTAAATAATTTAATTACAACAAAATAAAATACCACAAATTTTATTAAATGTATTATTTTACCCTTTTTAGATTGCGACAATTCAAATTATTTTTCATTTTTTGAAGCTTATTTTATGTCAAAAAGGGAGTGATTTTTTCATTTTTTCCTTTTCATTTTTCACTTTAATTCATTTCCTTTCCGATTATTAGTAATTTTATTTGTACCTTTGCAGATTAATTATTAAATAAAAATATATGACATTTAAAGAATTGGGCATTAGTCCAGAAATACTCAAAGCCATTGATGAACTAGGCTTTGAAAATGCAATGCCCGTTCAAGCAGAAACCTTACCAATATTGCTTAGTCAAGATGTGAATCTTGTAGCTTTAGCCCAAACAGGTACAGGTAAAACAGCAGCCTTTGGGTTGCCAATGATCCAAAAAATGGATTATTCAAATAAAGAAACCGAAGTATTAGTGCTTTGTCCAACAAGAGAACTTTGTATTCAGATAGCAAATGATTGTAAAAATTATGCAAAATATATAAATGGCTGTACTATTCTTCCAGTTTATGGTGGAGCAAGTATTGATATTCAAATCCGTGCACTAAAAAAGGGAGTGAAGATGATTGTTGCAACTCCGGGAAGAATGAACGACTTAATCAATAGAGGCAGGGTAGATATTTCAAAAATAAAGTATGTGGTCCTAGATGAGGCAGATGAAATGTTGGATATGGGATTTAAAGATGATTTAGACAATATTCTAAGTCAAGCTCCTGAAAAAAGAAATACTCTTTTGTTTTCTGCAACCATGCCAAAGGAAGTTGAAAATATTGCTAAAAACTATATGTCAAACCCTCTTCGAGTTCAAATTGGTTCAAGAAATCAGGGTTCAGATAACGTTAGCCATTACTACTACTTAGTACATGCTAAAGATAGATATTTGACTTTAAAACGTATTGCAGATTATTGTCCCGACATTTATGCAATTGTTTTCTGTAGAACAAAAATTGAAACTCAGGAAGTAGCTGACATGTTAATCAGAGATGGTTATAGTGCAGATAGTCTTCATGGCGATTTATCTCAGGCTCAAAGAGATCATGTAATGAATCGTTTCCGTCACAAAAATATCCAAATGTTGGTTGCAACCGACGTTGCAGCAAGAGGTTTAGATGTAAATGATTTAACTCATGTTATCAACTACAACCTTCCAGACGAATTGGATCAATATGTTCATAGAAGTGGAAGAACCGGAAGAGCAGATAAATTGGGAATATCAATTGCAATTATAAACCTGAAGGAAAAATATAAGATTAAAGATATTGAACGTCAGATAAAAAAAGAATTCACAAAGGCTCAAATCCCAACAGGAAAAGAAGTTTGTACAAAACAACTTTTCAATATGATTGACAAAGTAGAGCAGGTTGACGTAAATTATTCTGAAATTGAAACTTTTCTTCCTGACATTATGAAAAAATTGGAATGGATGGATAAGGAGGAATTAATCCGCAAATTTGTTTCTTTAGAGTTTAATCGTTTCTTGGAATATTATAGAGGAGCTCCGGATTTAAATGTTGATGAGTCAAGAGAGCGTAATTCAAGAGATAGAGATGATTCTGGAAAAGGTAGAAGAGGCGATAGAGGTGACAGAGGCGATAGAGATTCTTCTTATAAAGTAGGGAATTACCAACGTTTATTTATAAGCATGGGACATAAAGATAAAGTAGTGCCTCAACGCTTAATAGGAATGATTAATGACTACACTCAAGATAGGGATATTGAAATTGGTAAAATAGATATTTTAGATAATTTTTCTTACATAGAAATAGGTGCAGATAAGGCTGAAGTAGTTATTGAAGCATTTAAAGATAAATTTGTTCAAGGACGTCCAGTAACAGTTGAAATTGCTCAACCAAGAAATTCTACATCAAGGGACCGTAGTTCAGATAGAAGATCTTCAGATAGAAGAAATGATAGAAGAAATGATAGAAGAGATGATAGAAATTCCTCTCGTAATTCTTCAGGTAGAAGTTCAGATAGAAGAACAAGTGATCGCCCATCAAGCGACAGAAAACGAACAAGTGATAGAAAAAGGTATTAATCCTTAATTCATATAAATTAAAGTGAATTGAAATGATTTTAGCACCATCATTATTATCTGCCGATTTTGGCAATTTGAAAAAGGATATCGAGTTAATAAATGAAAGTGAAGCTGATTGGTTTCATATTGATGTTATGGACGGAGTATTTGTCCCAAATATTAGTTTTGGACAACCAGTAATAAAATGTATCAAGAAATTTGCAAAGAAACCTCTTGATGTTCATCTAATGATTGTTGACCCTGATAGATACTTTGAAGATTTTCAAAAAGTTGGTGCTGATATCATTACTGTTCATTATGAGGCATGTAATCATTTAAATAGGAGCTTAAGTTCTATTAAAAGTTTAGGGATGAAAGCTGGGGTTGTTCTCAATCCTCACACTCCAGTAAACGCATTAGAAGATATAATCCAAGAATGTGATTTAGTTCTTTTAATGAGTGTTAATCCAGGATTTGGAGGACAAAGCTTTATTGATAATACTTATAGTAAAATTAGACAGCTAAAAGAATTAATAATTAGAAAATCTCCAAACTGTTTGATAGAAATTGACGGAGGAGTGAGCTTACAAAACTTCAAAAAACTTATTGATAGTGGAGCTGATTGTTTGGTTGCAGGAAATGCAATCTTCGCCTCAGAGAATCCAATAAAAACCATTAAAGAATTTAAAAGCTAATTCTTTATGTTTAACATATTCAAAAAAAATAAAAAGGAGTTAAGCCAAGATATTGATTTATCTATTTTGAATACCGATATACATTCTCATTTTATTCCAGGGATTGATGATGGCTCCAAATCTATGGAAGAATCTATCTTTCTCCTAAAGCAAATGGAAGAATTAGGGTATAAGAAAGTAATAACAACTCCTCATGTCTACTATGACAGTTTTTTGGAAGGAATAGAAGTGCTTGATAAAAAAATTGAAGAGTTGAAAGTAAATGCTAAATTTAATGGCATTAAACTTCAGATTGAGGTTGGAGGAGAATATTTGCTGGATGATGATATTAGTGATAGGATTAAAAATAAACAAATTAAAACTTTTTCCGACAATTTTATATTAATTGAATTTCCAATGACAAATCAACCAATGGGTTATGAAAAATGGTTATTTGATTTACAATTAGCTGGCTATAACATTATTCTCGCTCATCCAGAACGCTTCCTCTATTTCTACGAAGACAAAAAACAATACTTATCACTCAAAGATAGAGGAATTTATTTTCAAATGAATATAGGATCCATTTCAGGATATTATGGGAACAAAGTTAAAGAAGTTGCAGAGTATTTAATAAAAGAAAATATGATAGATTTGGTAGGTTCCGATTGTCATGGTCAGCGCCATATTGATGCAATCAAAAGAACTCTACGTTCTCCAATTCTAAAACAATTGATTGAATCAGGAAAATTGATAAACAATAAATTTTAAATTATGAATTCATTATTTGCTATATCTCCAATTGATGGAAGATACAGAAAACAAGTAGAACCGTTAGCTAATTATTTTTCGGAAAAGTCATTGATTTATTATAGAACACGTATTGAAATTGAATATTTTATTGCTTTATGTAATATTCCCTTAGAGGGGCTGGATGATTTTGACAAATCAAATTTTGAGGCATTGAGGGATATTTATCGTAACTTTTCTGAGAATGATGCATTAGAAGTCAAAGATATAGAGAAAACAACAAACCATGATGTTAAGGCTGTTGAATATTTAATAAAACGTAGATTTTCTTCTCTTGGGCTTGATAAATGGAAGGAATTTATTCATTTTGGCTTAACCTCACAAGACATTAATAATACCTCTGTTCCCTTAAGCATGAAGGAATGTCAAGAGGATATTTATTTACCTCTAATGAATGATCTAATTGATATATTGGAAGACAGAGCAACTCAATTTGAAGGAGTACCTATGCTTGCTCACACTCATGGGCAGCCAGCCTCACCAACAATGCTATCGAAAGAGATAAGAGTATTTATTTATCGCATAAAACAACAATTAGCCTATTTTGCTTTTATTCCATTTGGGGCTAAGTTTGGTGGAGCAACAGGAAATTTTAATGCTCATAAAGTTACATTCCCTCAACATAATTGGGTTTTATTTGCCAATAATTTTTGCTCTGAATTAGGACTTGAAAGACAAACATACACAACTCAAATTGAAAATTACGATAATATGGCGGCCTATTTTGATAACATTAGAAGAATTAATGTTATCCTGATGGATTTCTGTAAAGATATGTGGGCATATATATCAATGGAATATTTCAAACAAAAAATAAAAGAAGGAGAAGTTGGCTCATCAGCAATGCCTCATAAAGTTAACCCGATTGATTTTGAAAATGCAGAAGGCAATTTAGGAATGGCGAATGCTATTTTTGATCATCTTTCAACTAAATTACCAATTTCTCGACTTCAAAGAGATTTAACTGACTCAACAGTAACAAGAAATATTGGGGTTCCAATTGCACACACAATAATTGCATTAAACTCAATAATAAAAGGAGTTAATAAATTGTTACTAAACAAACCAGCCTTGGAAAGAGATTTAAATAATAATTGGCCGGTTGTTGCAGAAGCCATTCAATCAATTCTACGTTCAATTGGATATCCAAATGCATATGAAGCTCTTAAAGATTTAACAAGAACTAACACTGAAGTTAATGCTGAAACCATTGCTAAATTTGTTGATGGATTAGATGTTAGCGATCAAATAAAGCAAAGGATGAAATTAATAACTCCAATGAATTATGTAGGGGTTTATGAATAATTTCTTAATCTAAAATTCATAACCCAAATGAGAAAATATTTTAATTGGACTTTTGCTAAGCCCTATATTGTAAACATTATACTATACATTATTTTGGTTTGCTTAGCAACAATTTTCTCTATTGGTTCAATTCTTTCTGCTTCAAATTTCCTTAGTGTACTTTTCCAAGAAGGAATATCAAATACTCCTATTGTAAACCCTTCTGTTTTAGACAATCTATTAAATAATGTTTATGGGAATATCATAGCTTTTGGAAAAGAAAAAGCTTTACTGATTTTTGGAATACTGATTTTTATTATTTATTTCTTAAAGGATATATTCTCATATCTTGCAGCCTTTATAATATCATCAGTAAGAAGTAGAATGTTGAGAAATATTAGAAATATGTTATTTAAAAAATATATTTCATTACCTCTTTCATATATCAATACTCATAGAAAAGGAGACCTAATTTCAAGAATAAGTAATGATATAATAGAATATGATGAAAATGTACTGAAATCTATTATTTCATTTCTTTCTGCAATAATAACAGTGATTCTCTATTTTCTTGTCCTTTTATATATAGATTACAAACTAACTTTAGTGGTTTTAGTTGTATTCCCTATTGTTTCCGCATTTATTTCTCTAATAAGCAGATCCTTAAGAAGTAGTTCAAAACACCTTCAGCAAAAAAATTCTAATCTTGTTTCAATTATTGAACAAACTATTTCTGGATTGAGAATAATTAAAGCTCACACAGCAATAGAAATGATGAATGAAAGATTTGTTCACTTTAATGCATCATTTACACGTTTAAGAAATGGAATATATAGAAAAGTTGATTTGGCTTCACCAATGAGTGAATTCTTTGGTAATACAATGCTAATAGGACTTTTGCTTTTTGGCTCTTCAAGAGTAATTTCTTATTCCCCAACACTAAGTCCAGAAATATTTATAGTTTACCTTGTACTATTTACACTTATCATAAAACCAGCAAAAGATATCCCAACTGCTTTTTTTAATCTCAAAAAAGGGAAGGCATCAATAGAAAGAATTGTTGAAATTCTTGAAATTGAAAACAAAATAAAAGAACCTAATAATCCTATACCATTCCCAAATTTTGATAAAGGGATAATTTTTAATAATGTTTCATTCGCTTATTTGGACAAACTTGTTCTGAAAAACATTAATATAGTTTTTGAAAAAGGAAAAACAACTGCCATTGTTGGTTCTTCAGGGAGTGGGAAAAGTACTTTAATAGATCTAATCCCTAAATTTTATCAACCTACAGAAGGCGAAATTCTATTTGATAATATAAATAGTTGCGATATACTCTCTAACCAAATTAGAAATCAAATATCAATAGTAACTCAAGATACAATTCTTTTTAATGACACTGTAATTAATAATATAACCTTTGGATTTGAAAACTATACACTGGAGCAAGTGAAAAATGCAGCTAAAATTGCAAATGCTCATCAGTTTATTGAGTCCTTACCTGATGGATATAATACAATTATTGGAGATAGGGGCTCTAATCTTTCTGGGGGACAGCGTCAGAGGTTGAGTATAGCCAGAGCAATACTTAAAAACTCAGAAATACTTATTCTGGATGAAGCCACTTCAGCCTTAGACACAGAAAATGAAAGATTAGTTCAGGATGCAATTTCCAAAATCACGATAGGAAAGACATCAATAATTATTGCACATAGGCTTTCAACAATTTATAATGCTGACAAAATATTAGTCTTAGATAAGGGAGAAATTAAAGAAGTAGGAACTCATAAAGAATTGATTTCAATTAATGGAATTTATTCTAAACTATGCAAGATGCAGGAAGTATAGCATTTTATACATAATCATTACTATGAAAAAAATACTATTTGTGTGTATGGGCAATATTTGCCGCTCTGCAGCAGCTGAAGCTGTTATGAAGAAACTAATCTATAACCAAAACCTCAACAAAGAATATTTCATCGATTCTGCTGGAACAATTAACCTACATAAAGGAGAAAAAGCAGATTCACGAATGATATTTCATTCTTCAAAAAGAGGGTATGATATTACAAGCATTTCAAGACAGATAGAAAATAAAGATTATCTTGAGTTTGATAAGATAGTTGTTATGGACCAACAAAATTACAATGATGTAATAAATAAATGTCCTGATAAAAAATTTGAAGATAAAATTATCAATATATCAGACTTCTTCACAAAGCATAATGATAAAAAAGTGCCAGATCCATATTATGGGGAAGGAAAAGATTTTGAATATGTTTTAGATCTATTAGAAGATGCATGCCAAGAATTATTAGCAAAATTGGTAAACCATGATATTTAAAATATATTTTCAATTATTATCAAATTTATAATTCAAAATTAAACCCTCTAAATTTTTATTATGTAATCACTTATTGAAAAATAAGAATCAGCTAAACTTTTCATTCAGATTAAAAATAGATGCAAAATTTGGATAAGTATCCATTTTAGTGTACTTTTGCAAGTTAGAATTCAAATTAGTGTTTATTAAATAATTGAAAATATGTCAATTAACAGGAAGACACAAGAGCTTAAAGCAAGAATGCAGGCTTTGCTTCAAGGTGGTGGCGAAAAAGCAATGGAGAAGCAAAAGGCAACAGGTAAGCTTACAGCCAGAGAAAGAATCTTAGAGTTATTGGACGAAGGCTCTTTCCACGAATACGACCTTTTTATCCAACACTCAGGTAAAGATTTCAATATGGATAAGAAAATACTTCCCGGTGACGGAGTGGTTACAGGAACGGGAACTATAAATGGTTATCCAATATGTATATATGCTCAAGACTTCACTGTTGCCGGTGGGTCATTAGGCTATATGCATGCGAAGAAAATTTGTAAGATAATGGACCATGCAATGAAGTTGAAAGTTCCTATTATTGGGATTAACGACTCTGGTGGTGCTCGTATTCAAGAAGGTGTTAATGCCTTGGCAGGTTATGGTGGTATATTTTTCAGAAATACAATGGCCTCAGGTGTAATCCCTCAAATATCAGTAATTCTTGGCCCTTGTGCAGGTGGAGCAGTTTACTCTCCAGCCCTAACAGACTTTGTTTTTGTTGTAGATAAAATATCAAAAATGTTTATTACAGGACCTGATGTTATAAAAACAGTTTTAGGGGAAGAAATATCACAAGAAGACCTTGGTGGAGCCAGAGTTCATGCTGAAATATCTGGTAACGCACATTTCTTTGCAGAAAGTGAAATGGAATGTTTTGATCAAATTAAAGCTCTATTCACATATATACCTTGGAATAATACCAAAAAAGCAGAAAGTTTTGCACCAAAGAAACCTAAATCAAAAGAATATAAAATTAATCAAATATTCCCAACTGATCCTGCAAAACCATACGATGTAAGACTTATAATAAAGGCAATAGCAGATAACTCTGAATTTTTAGAAGTTCATGAGCTTTTTGCCCCAAACATTGTTGTTGGATTTGCCCGAATTAATGGAGATACAGTCGGCTGTGTTGCCAATCAACCTATGGCCATGGCTGGAGTTTTAGATTGTAACTCATCCGACAAGGCTGCAAGATTTATTCGTTTCTGTGATGCATTCCAAATCCCATTAATTACATTTGAAGACCTTCCTGGCTACCTTCCAGGAGTAGACCAAGAACACGCAGGAGTGATTCGTCATGGAGCAAAAATTCTTTATGCTTTCTCAGAAGCAACTGTTCCTAAAATAACTGTTATTCTCCGTAAGGCTTACGGAGGAGGTTACATTGCAATGTGTTCAAACCACTTAAAAGCAGATTTTGTTTTTGCTTGGCCAACAGCAGAAATTGCAGTAATGGGACCAGAAGGAGCCGCAAACATAATTTTCAGAAGTGAAATAATGGAAGCCGAAAACCCTGAAGAGATGCGTAAGATTAAGATTCAAGAATATAGAGAAAAATTTGCAAATCCTTATGTTGCTGCTTCCTATGGATATGTTGATGCTGTTATTCAATCGAGTGAGACACGTCAATATTTAATTCACGCTCTTGAAATGACAAAGAGTAAGGTTGTTGAAAATCCATACAAGAAGCATGGAATACCACCATTCTAAAAAATATATTTAGAGTGAAATTAATTGAATACAATAATTAAAAAAAAACATTATGTCAGATAATAAACCAGATATTAGAACGCATTATCGCCAATTATATATCAAGGTTGAACCAGGACAAATATATGCCTTTATTCCCGGAACTATTTTAGATATCTTTGTTAAAAAAGGACAAAAAGTAAAGAAAGGCGACACTTTATGTTCTCTGCATGCAATGAAAATGGACAACGAAATTTGTTCAACAATAGATGGGACAGTTAAGGTGATAAATATAAAAAAAGGTCAAATTGTCAGTAAGAATGAAGTTATGATAGAAGTTTGTCAAGGGATTAGTTGCGAAGAAAAAAAACCTTCCAAAACAAAATAAAAATACTATCATTACCCCATTAAAAAGTAACAACTATTCTCATCTATAACATCCAATCAAAAAATGTTGTAGCTTATTTAAGTCTGATAAGGTTTCACTCAAAAAATATATCAAAAGTGAAACCTTACAAGACTGAATAATGAATAATAACAGAAAAATTTACTGTCTTTGCATAGCAAACCAACCCAAAAGCAAAAAGAAGACTATTTATACTAAGTTTAAATACTTTTTTATCAAGCTTAATCAAAAAAACTCTTCATTTACTCAGAATTAAATAAGGAT
>JAQUTD010000068.1 GCA_028709955.1 Bacteroidales bacterium
ATAAATATGAGTTGACTGTTCCATTTTTGTGTTGTAACCAAGTATGTTATCTTCCAAATGGTTGCTATTATATTCTAATCCATAAACCAAAGTAGCAGGAAGGAATATGAATTTGTCCATTTTGTTGGAACCTTGTGCTCCTAACAAATAGGTTAAGTCATTACTTTTCCCATAAGCTAAAGGATCTTTATGGGCTCCAAAGTACGAATTTCTATCAATATATTGAACTGAGGTATAAGCTGAATAGTGATTTTTGGCATCAAGACTTAAGTAGTCGTAGCTTAATCCTCCTGAATGGATTTTATGTTCTGTCATTTCTGTTATATCAGATTCGTGTTCCGGTCTGTCAAAAGCATTTCCTCCTCGTCGTTTTTCCTGCATCGTGTGATATTCAAGACTTAGTTTTTGTTTGTTGGATATTTTATAGAAAGACCTTGTTCCAAACGAAAAGGCATCAAGTTTTCCAATTTCGGAGAACCCGTCTGAGTCGCTATCAAATGGATTTTTCTTTCTGAATGTTTGATAGAATGAGGCTCCTGATTTATTGTCTTTGCTTATTACTACGGCATTGGAATTGAAATTTTGGGCATAAGACTTTAATCCTATTGATTGTATGTCTGTTGCCAATGAGAAAGAAGGGTGAAGAGGTTCTTTTGTTATTATGTTTATTGTTCCTGCAATTGCATTGGAGCCAAATAGTGCAGAGCCTCCTCCCTTAACAACCTCTATTCTTTCAACCATATTAACTGGCATTTGTTCCAAGCCATACACTCCTCCAAGTGAAGACATAACAGGTCGAGAGTCTATTAAAAGTTGAGTATATGGACCATCCATTCCATTGATTCTCACTTGAGGAAATCCACAATTCTGACAATTATACTCTACTCTAACTCCACTTTGAAAGGGTAGTGCTTGTGAGAGGTCTTGAGCGTTTGACTGTTGAAAGGTCCTTTCAGACATAACATTAACAATTACAGGAGCTTCTTTCCTATTGGTTTCAACCCTGCTTGCCGAAACAACAACCTCATCCATCATTACTTTAGTTTCTTTAAGTTCAACATGTGCATGTGTTGTTTTCCCATTAATAACGGTTATCTCTTTTTCAATTTTCTCATAACCTACAAATGAAACTACCAATGTATATGAACCTGGTTTTAATCTTCTGATAACAAAGTTACCTTCCTTATCACTTACTGTTCCTATTGTTGTTCCTTTAATTCCTATTGTTGCATAGGCTATGGGTTCTTGTGTCTTGGCATCTAAAACATGCCCTTCTATGCTTGCTTCATCATTTTTGTTTGCTATGGGAGCAGCATAAGTAAGTAAACTCGTTAATAAGGCAAGAATAAAGAATAGCTTTTTCATTGTTTATTGATTGTTAGTATTTTTTTACACTGCAAAATTACTCCCTCTCAATATTCCCTACAATCCCCATAAATTGTTATTTGCTCCCCATAATAGTAATAAAATTATGAATTAAATCTGTTTAAATTGCTGATTATAAATAATAAATCTTCTAATAATTTATTTGGAAAACAAAAAAGGGCAATATAAAATATTGCCCTTTTTAGATTATTTCTATAAAATATTAATGTCCTTTTGGTGCATTTGCTGGCACTTTGATAATATCACCATGGTCTTTTATTATCATTTCTAACCATTTTTTTGAATATGGTCTTTGATCTGGGAAAACATTTTGTCCTTGACGATAAGGACTTTCTAAGAAAATACCATCCTTTTCTTTCTTAACATTACCATCCATATATTTTACTAAAAGGTATTGGTTAAGTTTTTTCCAAGTCTTAAATGTTTGGTCTGCCTTTGAAATTGAAAATCTTGTTATATCGTTTCTCATTTGATCTGGAGAAACTGATTTAAGTTTATTGTCAAATTCTTCAACTTCTTTGATAAACCCTTCTTCCAATTCTTTTTGTTTTGCTCTAATATCAACAATCATATCTGAGTATCTTGAATAAGCAAAATTAGTTACTTGATTAAATAACCAGAATGCTGAAGTTTCAGAATAAGTTGTCATGTTTCCGTTTCCTTCACGGAATTGTTCAGGAGCCTTAGTTATATTTGTGTAAAATGGAACATATACTGTTGAGTATGTGTCATCAACTCCTAACCAAATAATTCCTTTTGCTCCTTCTGGCATCCAATTTCTTGATTGTGCAACTAAAGAGAATCCTGTTTGTTGAGTTGATGTAGCTCTTTCATGAACATAACTTACTCCGTTTACTTCAAAGCCCATTGGTCTCCAACGATAAGGACAAGCATAAGGACCTGCTCCAAGATCTTTTGTCATATCCATTGGTGTTCCTTCATAATGATCACGCATTAATTCCATAACATCTCTTACTGACAATTTGTTTTCTGGCTTAATCCAAAGTGGCATACGATTTGTTAGGTTATGTCCCATTGCATAGTCTTCATACTTAATCATTGATTTGTTGCAACGAAGAAAACCTGCATAAACTCTTGCTTCGCATCCTCTTGCTCCACTAAAGTCTAATGGAGCATAAGTATCACTAAATGAAAAATCTTTATCTTCTCCATTATAGTATCCTTTAATTCTGGCAAATTTAATTACATCATGAGCATATACTACTTCAACTTCTGGACGAAAGATTTCTTTTATGTTGTTAGATGATATTGATTTAAAGCTTTTCTTAACTTCTTGTGGGAATTGAGTTATACGAGCATGATTTGCATGTCCTGAAATATATCCATCTGGAACCTTCATTGCCACCCAAATAGCTCCTTTTTTCCAATCTTTATGTACCTTACCTTTTGCATCAAGAACAGGATATCCTTTTCCAATTATTTCAAATATCCAAACTTCTTCAGGGTCGGCAATAGAGAAAGATTCTCCAGATGAGAAATATCCATAAGTATCTACTAATTCTGCAATTTGTTTTATTGCTTCTCTTGCATTTTTTGCTCTTTGAAGAGTCATATATATTAAAGTACCATAATCAATCCCTCCTGTTGAGTCTTCCAATTCTGGACGTCCTCCATAGGTTGTTTCGGTTATTGATAATCCCCATTCATTTGAATTTCCAACTGTTGTGTATGTTTGAGCAACTTGAGGGATTTTAATAAGTTTTTTCCCTGAATCCCAATCTACCACTTGAACCATTTGTCCTGCAGGATATGTTGCTGCAGCTCTATAATAGAGTTCACCATATAAAGTGTGTGAATCTGCTGCATATGTTATCATTGTTGAGCCATCTTTTGAAGCACCTTTAGTTATTAGGAAACTTGTGCAAGCAAAAGATGATGCAGATGACGCTACCAAAATAGTAGCAAGCATCACTGAAAGTAATTTGCTGATTTTTTTCATTTTTTTATTTGTTTTTTTATTGATTTAGTATTTAAGTGGGCAAAAATAAGCAAAATAATTAGAACTTACAACTATTTAACTATTGTTCCAATATGTTCACCCATAACTACCTTCTGTAGATTGCCTTCTTTGTTCATATCAAAAACATAAATTGGGAGGTTGTTTTCTTGACAAAGAGCAAAGGCAGTTAAATCCATTATCTTTAATTGTTTTGTTAAGGCTTCTTGGAAACTTAATTCTGAGTATTTAGTTGCTTTTGGGTCTTTTTCTGGATCTGCAGTATATACCCCATCAACTCTTGTTCCTTTTAAAATTACATCTGCTTCAATCTCAATTGCCCTAAGAGCTGAGGCTGTATCGGTAGTAAAATATGGATTCCCAGTCCCTCCTCCAATAATAACTACCTTTCCTTCTGACAATGCTTCTTTTGAAAGACGACGAGAATTTTCTTTACAAATTGGTTCAATTGCTAAGCCTGAAAGTAATTCCGTCTTAACTCCTTGCTTTTCTAATTCTCCCTGTAGAGCCATTGAATTTATTATTGTTGCCAACATTCCCATATAATCACCCTGAACTCTGTCTGTTCCTTGTGCAACTCCTTGAATCCCTCTAAATATATTTCCTCCTCCAACAACAATTGCTATTTCACATCCTTTATCTTTTGCCTGCTTTATTTCTTTTGCATATTGCGAAAGCATCAATGGAGATATACCATATTCCTGTTCTCCCATTAGAGATTCACCACTAAGTTTTAATAGAATTCTTTTGTACTTCATTATATATTGTTTTTTTAATTTTTCTAAGGTTCAAAGTAGCAAGCGTCACCAAATGATAGAAATCTAAATTCATTTTCTAAGGCAAATTTATAACATTCTTTCCATTTTTCTCCTATCATGGCAGAAACTAATAGTAATAAAGTGCTTTTAGGTTGGTGGAAGTTTGTTATCATTGCTTGAACAATTCTATATTTATATGAAGGAGCAATTATGATTTGAGTTTGTCCACAAAGTAAATCAATATTTTCTTCTTCCATTTTATCTAAAATAGCTTGTAAAGCCTCTTTAGGTTTAACATCGACTTCTTTCTGATAAGGCTCCCATTGCTTAACATCTATATCTATATCAGTATCTTTAATTTCAATTAGCTTTACTCCATGCCAATAAAGACTTTCAATTGTACGAACAGATGTCGTCCCGACACAAATAATCTTCTTATCTATGTAGTCTATAAGGTCTTTTATAACTTGTTTTGTGATTGTTATCTTCTCAGTATGCATAACATGGTCTGCAATTGAGTCAGTGTTAACTGGTTTAAATGTTCCTGCTCCAACATGAAGAGTAACAAAACTTGATTTTACTTGTTTGTTATCAAGGTCTAAAAAAGTATTTTCGGTGAAATGCAATCCTGCAGTTGGAGCCGCAACTGAACCTTCTTCGAGAGCATAAATTGTTTGATAATCATCATTATCTTCTTTTCTGGCTTCACGATTTAGGTATGGAGGCAATGGAATTACTCCCATAAGTGATAAAACTTCAGCAAAGGAATATTCTTTAGTCCAAGTAAATTTAACTACCCAAGCATTGTCAACCTGTTGTTCTCTTTCGGCATTGAGAGTAATTGTCTTGCCCTCGTATTCAATAGATTTAGTTAATTGACCTTGTTTCCACTTTTTGTTATTGCCAATAAAGCATTTCCACCGTCCTAATCCTTTTTGTGCAAAGGCTATTTGTATTTCGTTAGGGTCGGTTGGTTCAAGACAAAACACTTCAATTATTGATCCAGAGTCTTTCTTAAAGAATAATCTGGCATGAACTACTTTAGTATCATTATATATCAACAGACTATCCTTGTCTAAAAGTTGAGGCAACTCAAAGAATGGTATCTCTGAAATTGCCTCATCTCTTAGCACTAAAAGCTTTGCTTTATCTCTTTGAGCAAGTGGAAATTTTGCAATTCTATCCTCCGTAAGAGAATAATCAAAGTCAGCAATAGCAATGTCTAATGACTTGCCAATCATTTTTAAGCCTCAACTAATTTAAATTCGTAATGTTCCATTATTGGATTATGAAGTAAATCTTTGCAAGCTTTATCAACCAAAGCACTTGCTTCTTCTTTTGTTGAAGCTTCAACTTCCAATGTAATATGTTTTCCTATTCTAACATTAGAGATTTGTCCTAAGCCAATATTCCCCATTGAAGAGGTTACCGCTTTTCCTTGTGGGTCTAACAAAGCCTTCAAAGGCATTACATCGATTTCAGCATTAAATTTCATTTCTTTATTTTATTAATTATTAATGATTCTATTATATAAACTATTATTATTATTGGTATTGAATATAAATTAAATGCAAATATAAGTAATAATGCAATTATTAGGAAAATAAATTTTTCTTTATTATCAATCCATTTCAAATTTTTAAACTTTAAAGCAAAAAGAGGAACCTCTGCAACAAGCAAGAAAGACATAAGAACTGAGCCAAATAAAATTACTAATGGATTTAGTAATATTGCTGTGAATGTTGTGTAAAATTCTTCACAAGGGATTCCCCAAAGATGAGTCGAAGTTGTTTCTAAAAAATATAATATTGGTAAAGAAAGCCATATTAGAGCATTTGCAGGAGTTGGAACTCCAATAAAACCAATTGATTGACGTTCATCAATATTAAATTTTGCTAAGCGATAAGCTGACATTAAGGCCATTAAAAGAGGGATGAAAACCAAAAATGAATAATTAACCAATATTGGGCTCAAAGGATAAAATTCTTGAAGTAAATCAACCGCAATTAAACTTGGAGCAACTCCAAAGGTTACAACATCAGCAAGTGAATCCAATTCTTTCCCAATATTTGAATAAGCTTTTAATAATCTTGCAATCATTCCATCTAAAAAATCAAATATTGCACCAACAAGAATAAATATTGAAGGAATAATTAAACTTTCTGTTGTGTATAATGTGTAAATAGAAAGAATCCCACATAACAAGTTTAGAAGAGTAATTGTATTTGGAATTTGTTTTTTTATCATTTTCTTTATTATTTCAAGCTTCAAAATTACTCAATTATTACATATCATCGAATTATTTAGATACTTTTTGTTTCTGAATTTAGGTTATATTCTTATATTTGCACATTAAAAATTAAATAGAATTGAACAAATGAACCATAAAATCATAGCTCTATTTGGAGTTTTGTTAGCTTTAGTATCAGTAACTTTTTTTTCTTGTAAGACCGATGAAACTTTGGCTTCAGAGGATTGGAATGGTAGATGGCAGTTTAGCCAAGATGTAGTTTTTCCTCAAACTAAAAATAATGAAAATTTCCCAAAGTCAAGTAACGGAACAATTAAAATTGATCCTAACAACAATAGAAAAATCATAATCAGTGGTGATTTATTTGGGCTTTATTCAACTCTATCAATTTCAGCCGATGTGGTAAGCACAACTGCAACTTTTGATCAAACAGTAGGAGTTTATAAAATGAAAGGAACTGCAACCATAGTGAGTGAAGATAGAATTAATTTTAAGTTTACAATAACAACTGAATCAAACTATTCTGAATCATACGAAAGAACAGCATCAAGAATTTAATCAAATATAAAACATTACATTATGACAGATTTATCAAAAAAATTAGTTCAAGAGTGCACAACTCATATGCAAGGAGCAGTAAAGTTTCTTGAGATTTCATTGCATAAAATTAAAGCAGGTAAAGCTTCTCCATCAATGTTAGAAGGGATAAAAGTTGATTATTATGGAAATCCAACTCCAATTGAACAAGTAGCAAACATTTCTACTCCTGATTCAAAACAAATTGTTATACAACCATGGGAAAAATCTATGCTTTCTCCAATTGATAAAGCAATTTTAGCAGCTAATCTTGGTTTTACTCCAAAGTTTGAAGGTGATTTATTAAGAATAACACTACCTCCTGTTACTGAAGAAAGAAGAAGAGAGCTTGTTAAAAGAGCAAAAGCTGAAGTGGAAGAAACAAAGATAAGCATAAGAAACGTTAGAAGAAGCATAATTGAAAAGGTAAAGAAATCAAAAGATCAAGGTGTTTCAGAAGATGAAATAAAGGTTGTTGAAAAAGAAATCGAATCAATTACTGAAAAAGAAATTAAACTTGCAGAAGAACTACTTACTGTAAAAGAAAAAGAAATAATGTCTATATAAAACAATGAATATACCTTTTTCTCCTCCCTATATTGACGAAGATGTAATTAACGAAGTCAATGATAGCCTTCGTTCAGGCTGGATAACAACAGGTCCAAAAGTAGCTGCCTTAGAAAAAGGCCTGCAAGAGTATTGCAAAGCAAAAAGAGTTAATTGCGTTAATTCTTGGACCTCGGGAGCAATTCTAATGTTACGTTGGCTTGGACTTAAACAAGGTGATGAAGTAATTGTTCCTTGCTACACCTATTGTGCAACTGCAATGGCTGTTATGGATGCAGGAGGAATCCCAATTATGGTTGATATTACGAGAAACCTCACAATTGATGTTGAAAAAATAAAACAAGCCATAACTCCAAAAACAAAAGCAATCCTTCCAGTAGATTTAGGAGGAGTCCCATGCGATTATGAAAATATTATGCAGTTGATTTGTTCTAAAGAAGTAAAAGAGCAATTCACTCCAACATCAGAAAACCAAAAGAAATTAGGAAGAATAATGCTAATTTCCGACTCAGCCCACTCTCTTGGAGCAACCCTTAACAACAAAACAATCACAGAGCTGGTTGATGTATGTATTCTTTCGCTCCATGCAGTAAAGAACCTAACCTCAGCTGAAGGAGGTGCAATTTGTTTGAATATGCCAGAGCCTTTCAATAATGATGAACTATACAAAGAGTTAAGAATACTATCTCTTAATGGTCAAACTAAAGATGCTTTTACAAAAACTAAGGCAGGAGCTTGGCGTTATGATATTATTGCTCATGGAATGAAAATAAATATGCCTGATGTTAATGCAGCAATAGCATTAGCTCAACTACGTAAATATGATTATTTGCTTTCAGAGAGAAAAAGAGTTTATGAAAGATACTCTAATCTTTTCAAAGAATATCATTGGGCAATAATCCCTCAACAAGACTCACAAGCCATAACAACTTCATATCACTTATATCCTTTAAGAATTAACCCAATAACAGAAGAGCAAAGAGATAAACTAATTCAATACTTGGCAGACCTAAACATAGCAACAAACGTTCACTATATTCCTATGCCAATGCTCACTCTTTTCAAAAATATGGGATATAAGATTGAAGACTATCCAATAGCATACGATACATACACAAGAGAAATCTCCCTGCCAATCTATCCTCAGCTAACAAATCAACAAATAGATTATATAGTAAAAAACCTTGTAGAAGGATACTATTCAATAACTCTTTAAAATGAAGAGATTATTTGATTTTATTGCTTCCTTATTAGGGCTAATAATTCTTAGCCCTATATTTATTATAATAGCCCTATTTGTTTGTTTTGGGAGTAAGGGAGGAGTGTTTTACAAACAAATAAGGGTAGGGAAGGGTGATAAGGATTTTAAGGTTTATAAGTTTCGTTCAATGATTATTGATGCCGATAAGGACGGATTATTATCAATCGGCAGAGATGGGAGAGACCCAAGGGTTACCAAAATTGGCTATATTCTTAGAAAATATAAATTAGACGAATTGCCCCAGCTGATAAATGTATTAAAGGGAGAAATGTCTTTGGTTGGACCAAGACCTGAGGTAAGGAAGTATGTTGATTTATACAATAACGAGCAGAAAGAAATCTTAAAATATCGCCCAGGCATTACAGATATTGCTTCCATTTCCTTTAGAAACGAAAATGATTTACTTGCACAAAGTTCCAATCCCGAGCAATACTATATTGAAGAAATAATGCCCCAAAAGATAGCCCTAAGCTTAGAATACATAAAAACAAGAACATTCATCAAAGACATAAAACTAATCCTTAAAACAATCTTCTAATCGCACTATATTAGCAGAAGAAGGTAACCAGCAATAGATCCTCCTAAAACAATAAATGCACTATTTAGTTTTTTCAATAAAAATATTACTATAAAGCTGATTAAAGCAATTAGAATGCTTCGCCAATCCGTAATAGTTTCTTTTCCCATTTCAACACACACAACAAGAATAATTGCAACCGATGCAACATTGACAGCGTTAAGAAAAGCTGACATAGCTTTCGACTTTCTCAACTTAGGAATTATAGGATTTAAAAAATAAACAAGGACAAAAGAAGGGAGGAATATTCCAATAGTAGCAACAATAGCACCCCAAAGTCCATTAAGTTGCCACCCAACAAAAGTGGCTGTAGAGAGTATTGGTCCAGGAGTAAATTGTCCCACAGCTATTGAGTCAATTATCACCTGTCTGCCAATAAAACCTTTAGCAACAAGTTCTGCATCCAAAAAAGCGAACAGAACATATCCACTTCCATAAAGTAAAGACCCTATTTTAAGAAAAATCCAAAATATTTTATAATTATCAAGGCTTAATGGTAAGGCATAAATTGTTGCAATGGGGATGAAAACATTTGCAGAGGGTTTCATTTTTTTTAAAAAGTAAAGCATAACACCCATAGCTCCACAGCCAAAAAGTGCAACAATTTCATTAACTCCAAACAAACATGCAACAAATGTAATTATGCCAAGAATTCCAAGCTCAATAGTTTTTAAAGCCTTTTTTCCAAGGCTAATTAAGGCTGAAACCACAATTGCAATAACAGAGGGTTTGATGCCAAAAATAAAAGGAGCAACTTCAGGGAGCTGCCCATAGCTTTGATATAACCAAGCAATTATCAATGTAATTAAAACAGCAGGAACAATAAAGCACATTCCAGCAACAATCAACCCTTTCCATCCAGCACGTTCCTGCCCACAATGCATAGCCATTTCAGAAGAGTTAGGACCAGGAATCAAATTAGTTATTCCAACTAAGTCAAGAAAATGTTCATGAGACATCCACTTTTTTTTCTTCACCACCTCGTCTTCCATCATTGCAATATGAGCAGCAGGACCTCCAAAAGCGAAGACACCTAATTTTAAGAATAATTTTGCTACTTCACTTAGCTTATTTTTTGAATCTGTATTTTCCATCATCCTAATATCATAATAAAATAAAGCCAACTTATTCCGATAAAATTTAATATGCTCCAAAGATAATATTAATTTCAAAAATACAAAAAAAGATTTTTCAAATTAACCATATGAGTAGGAAATCCTTCACGCCGGATCTTGTTTACAATCAATTTAATAAGCTTTACAACTCCAAGGATAAGCTTTACAACTCTAATGATAAGCTTTCAAACTATTTTAACTTGATTAAAAACTTGTTCAGATGCACATCTCATAAAAGCTGAGATGTACATCTCAGCATCCCTCAGATGTACATCTCAACACTGCTTAGATGTACATCTCAGAAAGCTCAGATGTACATCTCAAC
>JAQUTD010000069.1 GCA_028709955.1 Bacteroidales bacterium
CTATTTTAAGTAGAGCCAGCTCAACACAAAGTCTTCTATTTGATGAATTGCGGTATTCAATTGCACAATTGTTTGCAAAGTCGAGGGCTCTTAATAGAAATGTAACACTGCATTGTGAAGATTGATTAATGTATTTTTCTTGTATGGTTTTACTTACCTCCATCAATTTTATGGTTGAGGGATCTTTACCAACTAACAAACTTCTAAGATGAGAGCTAAGCCCATTAATAAAATGAGACCCTTCAAATCCTTTTTCTAAAACATTATCAAAAAGGAGTAGGGTGTTGAAGATATCGCATTGCAGGAGATAATCAGTAAAACGAAAATAATAATCGTAGTCCAGAATATTAAGGTTGTCAATTATGTTAGAGTAGGTCAGGTTGTTGTTGGTGAATGAAACTAATTGGTCAAACATTGAGAGTGCATCACGTAATCCTCCATCTGACTTTTCTGCAATAACATTTAGGGCTTCCAGCTCTGCATTAACATTTTCCTTATTTGCAATAAATTCTAAATGTTGAACAATATCTTCATTCCTTATTCTATGAAAATCAAAAATTTGACATCGAGAAAGTATGGTGGGAATAATTTTATGTTTTTCTGTTGTTGCAAGAATAAATTTAGCATAAGCAGGAGGTTCTTCTAATGTTTTTAGGAAAGCATTGAAAGCAGAAGGAGAAAGCATATGAACTTCATCAATAATATATACTTTGTATTTCCCTCCCTGAGGCGGAATCCTTACTTGATCAACCAAATTACGAATATCGTCGACTGAATTGTTTGAAGCAGCATCAAGTTCAAAAATATTATAAGCAGCATTTCCATTAAATGAAAGGCAACTATCACACTTATCACAAGCTTCTGTGTCAGATGTTCTATTAGTACAATTAATAGTTTTAGCTAATATTCTTGCACAAGTTGTTTTACCAACTCCTCTTGGACCGCAAAATAAAAAAGCTTGAGCGAGTTGATCTGTTTTTATTGCATTTTGTAAAGTGGTTGTAATATGAGATTGACCCACAACACTTTTAAAATCAATAGGACGATATTTACGGGCAGAAACTAAATAATTTTCCATATTCTTGTATTCAAAAAAACTTTGTCAAAATTACAAAATCCTTTTGAAAGAATAGCAATAAACCATTATTTTATTGTTTAAATGAAGAAATATTATAGATAAGATTGGAGTTGTTCGGTTTTGGCGGTTTGTTTTAAGCGTTTAAGTGCCCTGTCTTTAATTTGACGTACCCTTTCTCTTGTTAAATTTAGATGTATTGCTATTTCATCTAAGGTGTAGCCATGAGCCTGCCCAATTCCAAAAAATAGAGCTATTATATCTCTTTCTTTTTTGTTTAAAATATTAAGAGAGCGATATATTTCAGTTGAAAGACTTTCAAGCATAACAAATTTGTCTGTTCCTTCAGCTTCATCGTCAACAAAAACATCAATAAGGTTAATATCTTCATCTCCAACAATTGGAGCATCCATTGATATTGCTTTCAGAGATATTGATAAAATATCTCTAATCTTTTCACAGGATGTTTCTAAAATTTCTGAAAGTTCATCTATGGTTGGATTCCTTTCTAATTTTTGTTCCAACCGAGAAGTTTCTTTCTTAATTTTGTTAATTGTTCCAACCTGATTTAATGGTAACCTGACTATTCTACTTTGTTCAGCTAATGCTTGTAGTATTGCTTGACGAATCCACCAAACTGCATAGGAAATAAATTTAAAGCCCCTTGTTTCATCAAAACGTTTTGCAGCTTTAATTAAACCTAAATTTCCTTCGTTAATTAAATCTGGAAGACCTAAACCTTGATTCTGATACTGTTTTGCAACAGATATTACAAAGCGAAGATTTGCCTTAACAAGCTTATCTAATGCCTCTTGATCCCCATTTTTAATTCTTTGTGCTAATAATACTTCTTCTTCGGCAGAAATCATTTCTTCTTTTCCAACATCTTGAAGAAACTTATCTAAAGAAGCAATTTCTCTGTTTGTAATAGATTTGGCAATTTTTAATTGTCTCATAAATCCCGATATTAAAATAAACCCACCTAATCAATGGACTTATTATATTACCATGCAAAAATATATCGGAAATATACTAATTCTACATACTGCTAATAAAAGTTATCAACTAGTTTTCAACAATCTAAATTATAGCACTAAAATAAAGTAATATCTTCTAAAGTCATTTGGATAGAAGCCTTCAATCACTACTTTACCTTTCTTTGAGGATAAATTTTTTAAATCTTCAGAACTAATGTTTATATTTTTGTCAATGCTTGTAATGATAAAGCCTTTTCTAATGCCTAATCGAGCAAATGGTGAATTTATAATCTTTTCCAATATGTAACCATTCTCAATTTGATACTCCTTTTTTTCTTTTACAGTGAGTTCTCTAACTTGAGCGTTCAACACATTGAAAATATTCTTTTCCTCTTCTTTTATGATTGACGTATCACCTTTTTCATTCAAAAGAGTAACTTCTTTTTCAAAAACTTTTCCTTCTCTTTCTAACTTTACTTTAATTATATCTCCAGGAGAACTTTGTGATAATACTTCATTTAGCTCTGAATTATAATTAATATCTTTTCCACTGATTTGAATTATTACATCTCCTTCTCTGAGTCCTGATTTTTTTGCAGCTCCATTTTCAAGAATTGAAACAATATAAACTCCATTTAAATTTTTTATACCCTTGCTCTCTGCCAATCTTGAATCAATTTCAGCAATATTTACTCCTAAATAAGCAATTTGAGTTGTTCCATGATTGATAATGTCGGAAGAAATTTTTCTAACAATATTAGAAGGAATTGCAAAAGAGTACCCTGCATAGGATCCAGTATTAGACGCAATGGCAGTGTTTATTCCAATAAGTTTTCCCTCTAAATCAACCAATGCTCCACCACTATTGCCAGGGTTAACAGCAGCATCGGTCTGAATAAAAGATTTTAATGGGTTGTCATTCATCTTATTCCCTAAAATATTTAAGTTTCTTGCCTTAGCACTTATTATTCCTGCCGTAACTGTTGAAGTTAGATTAAAAGGATTTCCAACTGCCAAAACCCATTGACCTATTTTAGTGTTATCTGAATCCCCAAACTCAACAATTGGCAAATCTTTTGCATCAATCTTAATAACTGCCAAATCTGCCGAAGCATCATTTCCAACAATTGTTGCCTTATATCTTCTTTTGTCATTCAATATAACTTGAATGCTATCTGCATCTTGAACCACGTGATTATTTGTAACTATATAACCATCACTATTAATTATTACACCAGAACCAGAGGTTTGAAAAGTCCGAGAACGTTGTTGGGGAATTAAAAATCCAAAGAAGTCCTCATAGAAGTTGGTTTGTTGGGCATAATCTGATTGAATGTGAACAACAGCATGAACAGTGTGCTCAGCAGCTTTTGTAAAGTCAATATTTGAGATGCTTTGAGCCTTAACAATATTTAAACTCAAAAAAGTACAAATAATTAATAAGATAGATTTTTTTGTTAGTGTTTTCATAAGCCTTTTTGTTTTGATAAAATTGTTTAATAATTTCTCTATTACCTTTATTAATATGTTATAATAAACGTAACGAAAGAGAAGAAATTTTATTTTTATTTATGCTAAAAAATAGCTTAAAAACATCTTTAACCTAAAAGATTAAGATGAAGTTTATTGAGATAAAGATTACCTTAATGTCTATCTAATCAATTTATTTATTTTATATATGTTATAATTGATTCTATATAAAGACTTTTACGCCACTGATATAAAAATCTATGCTATTAGTTTTTATTAATAAGATTTTCTATTACTGAAAATAATAATTCATTATCAACAGGTTTTTCCAAAAATTCATTGCACCCAGCTTTGAAAGCTTTTTCTCTTTCATGTAACAATGCTTTGTTTGATATTACAATAATAGGTATTTCATTATGGTCTTGTCTTATTACTTTAATAGCTTCATAACCATCAATATGTTGTATGCTTAGTGACATAATTATTAGGTCTGGTATTTCTATAGTAATTTTTTCGAAAGCCTCATTAGAATTGTCTGCAAAAACAATATCATATTTTTTATCTAAAATATCTTTTAATGACTTTCTATAAGGATTGTTTTCATCAACAATTAGAATTTTTGATTTAATTTCAATATCATTATCTATTTCAACATTAGATTCTTTTTCATTCTCATCATCAATAATAATTAGCTTAGAATTTGTTACAAACCAAAATTTACTTCCTTGATCTGGTTGAGATTCAACTCCATACTTTAAGTCCAGAAAATCCATTATAGACTTAAAAATAGTTAGACCGAGGCCTGTTCCAGATTGGAATGAGTCAGCTTTTTCGAAGTGATCAAATATTTTTTCTATGTTTTCTTTTTTTATTCCAACACCACTATCTTGACAATAAAACATTATTGAGTTATCAACAACAGAAAAGCCAATTTTTATATATCCTTCGTTTGTGAATTTGATAGCATTGTCAATAAAAATTTTGAAAATCTGAATCAACTTCTCTTTGTCAAGCATAACAATACAACTCTTATGAGGACAATCAATAATAAAATCGATATTTTCTTTTATTTTATGTTGAAAAATATCTCCAATTTCATCAAAAAATTGTTTTAAATCAAACTTTATCAGATTAAATTCAAGATAGCCAGATTGGATTTCTGAAAGAAGAATTATATTATTAAATATATTTATCAGATTGTCGTTATTCTCTTTTATAACCTTGATGTATTCTTGCCTTTCTTCCTCCTCATTTGATTTGGAAATTAGACTTGAGAACCCTATTATTGTATTTAATGGAGATTTAATTTCATTGGTGAAGTTAGAGATAATATTTGATTTTAATTTCTCTGTTCTAATTGATTTTTCAAGTGCATTATTTAGTCTTTCTTCAATTTGTTTGTGTTTGTCAATATTTATGTGGATAGCATTAACAACTCTATACTTCCCTTTTTTATCTTCTATAGAATTAATCATACCCCTAATTTCCCACCAAGAATCAAATTCTTCTTGAGGGATTCTTCCGAAGTATTGTAATTGAAATTCATAATTTATGTCAATATTTTTTATATTATTAAAGAATAAATCAAACTTCTCTTTAAATTCATCAGAGGCAAATTGTCTCGCATAATTTAGATCACATTCATTATTCAAATCCAGCAAACCGTTTTCGTTAGCAATACCATACTTAAATAATTCTGTTCTTTCGCTATACGACCAAGACAATATCTTAAGTGATGGTATAGCAATTGTTAACATTTTAACGCTTTGCTCTAATTCCTTTTCTTTCTCGTCTTTTTCAATAATGGTTTTAATTAGGGCTTTGTTTTTCCTTTTCTGAATAAGTGCGATAACTAAAATTATGGAACTAATGAATATGAGAATGAATATTGTTATAAATAATATCTTGTTTAAATAAAAGTAGCCTTTATATTTGTTTATTATTATAGATTCATTAGGAATTACTTTTGTGTTACCTCCTTCTTCAATAATCTTTTGTAAATCGAAAATTGGAATGGGATTTATATGTTCGGTAACCATTCTATCTGCAAACTCCCCATTAAATATTCTTATAGCCTTAATTGCTGCTGCTTTTCCGTTTTCAAAAGCCGATTGTACGTAGCCTCCAATAAATCCAGAACCAATCAAGTCATCGTAAGAACAAAACATAGGCACTTTTATCTCTTGAAGAAATATTGGATTTAGTTCTTCATCGCTATACTTCTTTCCTTTATTATCTATTGACCAAGTGCTAAAAATAATAAATGAATTTGGGTTTAGGTTTTTGCATTTATGAATTAATTCTGCTTTATTATTAACGTCCAAGCCATATTCAATTTCAATTCCATCATTATATCCTTTGAGAATATTTTTAGCATTTTCCATAAAGAAAATACCAGTTGGGGATTTATCAGCCCAAACATATACCTTCTTTGTTTCAGGAAACATTTTAAGTCCTAATTTATATGTTTGAGCTAATCCATAATCACTTATAATCCCTGTTATATTATTAAAATTGAATTTTGTTTCCGAATTTAGTTCTGAAACAAAAACAATAGGAATCTTACTGATATTGGAATCGGAATATGTTAAGAATACGTTTGTTGCGCCATAATCAAAAACAATAATAATATCTATCTTTTCTTTAAGATTAGAAAAGTATTTTTTAAGAATACTTATTCTTAAATCGAGTTGTGGAGTTGTTTCTTCATCAAGATATAAGTCTAAAAGTTTGACTGAATAATTTTCTTGTTTGAAAGTTGAAGATAAAGCTTCTTTACACTCTTTAGACCAAGTTGAATTTTCAGAAAAAGAACTAACATATAGTATTGTTTTTTGATTATCATTCTTAGTGAATCCATAATTGGGAATCATAAGAAATAATAAGAATATTAAAAATAAAATTGGTGTTAATCTTAGTAAAAAAGCTTTATTTATTATTGTTTTCATATTTAAATCATTAATTCAGTTGAGAAATTTGATACGAAAGGACTTCTTTATATTCAAAATATATATCTTCCAAAATTGTCATTTTTTTGACAAAGAAATCATATATTTGCTCATAATCTTTTTGATTGTAGATGCTAACTCCTTTAATTTCAAAATAAATTGCACTTACATTTATATCCTGAATCCCATCAAAGTTTTTATTCCATTTCAAATCCTCTCCAGCTTCCTTGTCCCATAGTTTCTTCATTGCATAGAAATAGCTATATATCTCATACCTTTTTTCTTCACTTTTATTGTCAATTTGAAATAAAACTAAAGCCTTTTTATTATCAACGTAGAATTTAAGTTGGGTAGATTTAATACTGATTTTTGTAAGCAACCATTTGTTTTTAATCTTATTTCTGTAGCAATAAGTCTTAAACCCTTCCCAAAATTCTTTATTAATTGCTTGTTTTTCTTCTTTACTAAACATAGAATAAGTATGTTTTCAATTGCAAATCTACCTAAATTTATTCTTATTACTGCACTTTTATTATAAATTTTTTATTTTAACAACAATGCTATGAGTAAATTTAGATAGATAATATATGAATTAGAAAAAAAACGAGATAAATTGGAAGAGATAATTTATTTATATTAAGGCTTTAAACCTAATATTTGATTGGAATGGTCTTTAGTTTTAATTTCTTTTGGAGATATTATTCTTTCAACAACACCTTCTTCATTAATAATAAATGTTGTTCTATGAGTTCCCATATAAGTTTTGCCATACATTTTCTTTTCACCCCAAACTCCAAATTTTTCCACTAAAGCTTTATCAGTATCAGCAATTAAAGTAAAAGGTAAATTGTTCTTTTCCTTAAACTTATTATGAGAAGCCTGACTGTCAATACTAACACCTATAACTTCAAACCCAGCCTTACGCAAATCACTATAACCATCTCTTAAACTGCAAGCCTCTTGAGTGCAGCCAGGAGTATTATCCTTAGGATAGAAATATAAAGCGATTTTTTTACCTTTATAATCAGACAACTTAACTTGCTGTCCATTTTCATTTACTCCCAAAACCTCAGGAGCTTTATCTCCAATTGTTATCATAACTTAAAAATAATTAATATAATAATTTATTAACGCAGTAAAATGAGATATGTTTGATATCTTTATTTTTTATCTTGATTAAATTTCATTATGTTGCCAACATAATGCCACTATGTTGGCAACATATGATTGATAAGTTGGCAACATAATGAAATTTAATCAGGGTTAAAAAAAAATAAATCAAGCAAATTATAACTAGTCCTAAATTAAGCTTATAGAAAAGTAATTAGATTCTTCGAAGTTTAATCACAGTATATAAAAAACGGAATATCATTAAGAAATTATACCAAAGAGCTATAAAAAATCCGTAGTATTGTTTCATTATTTTAAAGCGTTCAATGTTTGCTCTAATAATGTTCTTTTGAGAAAGACCCCCTCTGAGAAAAGAAGAAATAAAATGATGTGTGCCCTTTATATATCTTGCTCTTTTAAAAGATTCTAACACCCATTCGTAATCCGCTGCTATCTTGTAATCTAAATTATATCGGGGTGCAATTGTTCTTTTAACTAAAACTGATTGATGACAAACTAACATTCCCCATTTAAAACTTTTCCAAGAAATTTCATTTTTAGGTTTTAATCTTCTTCCTCCGATTTTATTACCGTTTTCATCAACAATTATAGTATCACCATAATAAATATCTCTCATCACAAATTCTTGATTAAAAAAATATGATAAAATATCTTTTTTGGTAATTGTATCTCCTGCATTTAGAAACCAAACATAATCACCAGTTGCCATATCTAAACCCTTATTCATAGCATCATAAAGTCCTTTATCGGGTTCCGAAATCCACTTAGTAACAACATCGGAATATTCTTTTATTATATCAACTGTTCTATCATTTGAAGCACCATCAACAATAATACTTTCAATATTATTATATTCTTGTTTCCGAATACTATCTAAAGTTTTTGCTAATACCTTCTCGGCATTATAAGTTACAGTTATTATGGATATTTTAGGATTAATCATTCTCTATTTGTCATTTTTTTTGTTCGAATATATATCCTTTATTTGGTTATACATTTTTCCCCAGTTATACTTAGCTGCATTTTCAATTCCTAATTTTATTAAATTTTCTCTTATTTTACTATCTGAAATAATATTTAATTTTTCAAGAACATTTTGTACTGTTAATTTATCTATCAATAATGTTTTATCTCCTATTATTTCAGTTACCGAAGACCCTTCAAGGGCAATTACAGGACATCCTGATTTTTGAGCTTCAATTATTGGTATTCCAAAACCTTCATAAGATGATGGATACAATAAACAATAAGCGTAGTTATAAAGAATATTTAATTCTTCATTTTCAACCCTTCCTAAATATTTATATCTATCAATTCCTAATTTATTATTTAATAGATTAATTTCTTCTTTAGAAAGTTTATTCCCAACAATAACAAATTTCTTATCTGATTTTGCAACAGAATCTATTGCAAAATCAAAGTTTTTATAATGATATCTTGCTCCAATATAAATTATATATGATTCTTTTTCAAATGGTAAATTATGTTTTTGTAATTTATCGATAATAAAATAATCTTCAGATACTCCGTTATAAATAACACTTATCTTTGATTCGTCTACGTTTGGCAAAAACTTCATTAAATCTTTTTTTGTATTTTCGGAAATACAAATTATATGATCCGAATTTTTAATTGCTCTATATTTTTGCCAACAATGTATTTTCTTTTCGATATATTTACCATAATACTCTAAAGTAAAGTCATGAACTGTTGTAATATTTATTGCTTCTTTATTTTTGCACACTCTATAATAAGATGAATGAAAAATAAATGGAATTTTACTATTGGGCAATTTAACATTAAAGTATCTTCTCCAAAAACATGATTTTGACTCATATTGTTGTATTATTTTGTTTTGCTTTATATCTAATTCTTTTCTAAATATATTATTATAAGCATTATCAAATTCAATAAATTTAGAATCAAACTCATTATCTTGTATTAATCTATCTAATAATTCAGACCAAACAACAGATATTCCACCTGAACGTTGAATAGAAAAAATAATATTATCTAAATAAATCTGTGTCATTCTCTTTTTTTAACAAAATATATTCTTGATCTCTTTGAATGAAGTCCGATGTTTTTGAACAATAATTTTTAATTTTATTATGAAAAAAATATATTTTCAACCATAAAATTGAAATTTTCTTTTCTGTTAGTAAATGTATATTTTTACCATTTGTGTAGTAGTTAATTCCATATTTCTTTGCAATATAATTAAATGTTTTTTTTGAATAAAAGCAAATATGTTGTCCATGATCTGGAGCGTAATACCACCAATTATTAGGATTTGGAATTGGTTGAGGGATGATTTCAGTTGAGAAAAGTATATTCTTACTAATTTTTAATAATTTTTCTATTTCATCAATTGGATTAACAAAATGTTCAAAAGATTCAAATGTTGTTATTAAATCAATTTTTCCATCATCATACTCAAAACCTTTAGCGAATATATTTTCAGTGTATAAATCTTGCCAATAGAAATCATATCCATAATCCCTCATAAGCCTAACAAATAAGCCATAACCAGCTGCAAAATCTAAAAATTTCCCTTTTTTATTAAAAGCAAAATTTATAATCTTTTTTGAAATTTTGGCTAAGTTTAAATTTCTTTGTAAAAGCCCTAAATCAGTATCATTTATACTTGATTTATATGCCTCTTCTATCCAATATGGTTTTTCTGTTTGTATTAACCCACATGTCGGACAAACAAAGTATTGGACATCATATTTGTTCAAAACTTTTGTATTAAAAATTGGCTTTAATTCTGCATTGCAAATTAAACAATTATCCATATTATTATTCTCAATAAATATTTATTTAATAAATCTAAATACAATTCTATATAATATTCTAATAATAGACTTTCTGTACAAAAAATCAAAAGAGTATATATCTGCTTCTTTATTTATAGAAATTAAATCTGGATGATTTATAGGCCATATAGGTTTTGATGGAATATTTGCCAAAACATTATTATTATCATTTGTATGTGTAGATAATTCACCAAAGCCAATATTTG
>JAQUTD010000070.1 GCA_028709955.1 Bacteroidales bacterium
TGCTGGAATAAGGGTTATAAAATAGTTTTTATTCTCTTTTCTTAGATATACTGTACATGCCCATAGTGTAAAGACTGATAGGGTTTGATTGCCCCAAGCAAAATAGCGCCAAAGTATATCAAAATTGATTTGTAACAGGATAAAAGTAGCAATAAATATTGGTATTGATATCATTAAACGATTCTTAATTGGTTTTTGGTCAAATTTAAGAAAGTCAGCAATGGTTAGTCTTGCAGAACGTAGAGCTGTATCGCCAGAGGTTAGTGGTGCTGCAACAACTCCAAGCATTGCTACAAATCCACCAAACACTCCAAGCCAATTATCAGATATTGCTTTAACAACTATTGCTGCTTTGTTGGCAGTGGGTGGAAGGGTTGCAACATATTCTTGAATTCCTTGAATTGAGCCATAAAAACTACTACCTGCTGCTGCCCAAATCAAAGCAATTATACCTTCGGCAATCATTGCTCCATAGAATACTCTTCTACCTGTTTTCTCATTTTTAACACAACGAGCCATAAGTGGAGATTGTGTTGCATGAAAACCTGATATTGCTCCACAAGCAATGGAGATAAACATCATTGGAAATATTGGTAAGCCTTTAGGCTCTTGATTAGCTATTCCAATCCAAATCTCTGGGATAGGAGCTGCATTAGTATAAATGGCTATTAGAATACCTGCTGCCATAAATAATAAGCAGAATCCAAAGAAGGGATAGAATCGTCCTATTAATTTATCAATAGGCAAAAGTGTTGCTAATAGATAATAAACAAATACAATTACCGACCACCAAAGAATTGAGATATTCGAGAATATGCTATTAAGTATTCCTGCAGGACCTGATACAAATACTGCACCTACCAACACTAATAAAAGTACAGAATATACTCTTACAAACTGTTTTACCCCAATACCTAATTGCGAGCCCACAACTTCAGGTAAAGAAGCTCCATTTTGGCGAATTGAAATCATACCAGAGATATAGTCATGTACAGCTCCTCCAAATATAGAACCAAAAACTATCCAAAGAAATGCAGCAGGACCATACATAATCCCCATAATTGCTCCAAAGATTGGTCCTAAGCCAGCAATATTAAGAAACTGAATTAAGAAAATCCTCCACCATGACATAGGAACATAATCAACCCCATCAGGATTTGCTATTGCAGGAGTTTTTATTTCATTATTTGCTCCGAAGACCTTTTCTACAAAGGCACCATATAGAACATAACCAAGAATTAAGAGAACAATAGCAGCAGTAAAACTTATCATAATAAATTTGTTTTGAGATTAGATTCTTTTTGCAAATTTAATAACAAAAAAGTTTTCATTAACCATTTATCTTAAAAAAATTAAATGGTGAGGTATTGAGGGTTGAGGACATTAATGTCTTTAATACCCTTAATGTCCTTATTTCCTATCATTTTTCCTATGTATGAAGGATGAATTTGCTTATTAGAATAAATACTCCACCTCCTGCAAAGTAACCAAGTAGTGCCCAAATGGATATTTTCTTTAAGTACCAGATAAAGTCTATCTTTTCCATTCCCATAACTGCAACTCCTGCTGCTGAACCTATTATTAATATACTCCCTCCTGTTCCAGCACAGTATGCTAAGAATTCCCAAAAGGCTCCATCTTGAGCAAAATGTATCATCTCTGGATTTGCTGCAATCATTGAAGCATCTGCAATTGGATACATTCCCATTGCGGCAGCGACAAGTGGTACATTGTCAACAATTGATGACAAGACTCCAATTATCAAATTTATAACATATATATCACCTATTTTGTCTAATGATTTTGAGAGCAAGTCTAAGTGTCCTGCTGTTTGCAAACATGCCACAGCCATAAGAATTCCTAAGAAGAATAGAACGGAAGGAACATCTACCTTTTGAAGTATTGATGAAACATTAAGTCTAGAGTAGTTTTCTTTATTCGACACGTGCATAATTTCTGTAACAACCCACATTACTCCTAATCCGAATAGTATTCCAAGATATGGAGGAAGATGAGTTATTGTTTTGAAAATAGGGACAAATAATAATGATCCTACACCTAAGAAAAATATAATATTACTTTGAGTTGATTTGATTGTTGTAGGCTCACCTTTTGACAAATTGCTTTCAGGACGAACAACTTCACCTTTTAACATAAAGGATATTGCAGTTAGTGGGACTAATAGAGAAACTAAGCTTGGAATAAATGTTTCCATAATAATTTTAGCTGCTGTTATGTTTCCTTTTATCCATAGCATAATTGTTGTAACGTCTCCAATTGGGCTCCATGCTCCTCCTGAATTGGCTGCAAGAATTACAATTCCACAGAAAAACCATCTATCGTGCTTATCGGCTATTAGTTTACGCAATAAAGCACAAATAACAATTGATGTTGTTAAATTATCTAAAACCGCCGACATAAAGAAAGTTAGTATTCCAATAATCCATAGCAATTTTCTTTTGTTTGTTGTTTTGATTCTGTCTGTTATAGCTCTAAAGCCTTCATGACGGTCAACAATTTCTACAATTGTCATTGCTCCCAAAAGGAAGAAAAGGATTTCTGAAGTTTCTCCAAGATGAAGAACTAATGCTTCGTGGTCAAAGCCAGGTCCCATCAATGCAAATACTGCCCACATTATTGCAGCAAGCAAAAGGGCTGTTGCTGATTTGTTAATCTTTATTGGGTGTTCAAGCGCAATGAATGCATAACCAATAATAAAGATAATAATCATTAAAATAAAATAGTCCATAATGGTATTTTTTTAGTAGATAAATTTTATATTGCTTTATATCAAATAATGATTTACAAACTTAAAACATATTTTTTGAATAAGAAAAAAGATTTTTTGATACAAATTCAATTCTATGTGTGTAGTATAAACTTGCTAATTAAAATAAATGCTCCCGCTCCTGCAAAGTAGCCAAGTAATGCCCAAATGGATATTTTCTTTAAGTACCAGATAAAGTCAATTTTCTCCATTCCCATAACTGCTACTCCTGCTGCTGAACCAATAATTAATATACTTCCTCCTGTTCCAGCACAATATGCTAAGAATTCCCAAAATGCACCATCTAATGCAAAATGGCCTACATCGGCAATTGGATACATTCCCATTGCTGCGGCAACCAAAGGAACATTATCAACTACAGAAGACAAAACTCCAATAATCAAATTTATTATATATATATCACCTATTTTGTCTAATGATTTTGATAGTAAGTCTAAATGTCCTGCAGTTTGTAAACAAGCAACTGCCATTAAAATTCCTAAAAAGAAAAGAACCGAAGGAACATCTACTTTTGAAAGAATTGAAGAAACATTAAGCCGAGAGTAGTTATCTTTATTTGAAACATGCATAATCTCTGTTACTACCCAAAGAACACCTAATCCAAATAATATTCCTAAGTATGGAGGCAGATGTGTTATTGTTTTAAATATTGGGACAAATAATAATGAACCAACGCCAATCAAAAATATTAAATTACTTTGTTTTGAACTTATTGATATTGTATCTGCTTTCGATAAATTAGTTTCTGGTCTTTGAATGTCCCCTTTTAACATAAATGTTATGGCAGCTAATGGAACCAAAATTGATACTAAGCTTGGGATGAAAGTTTCAGTAATTATACCTACGGCTGTAATATTACCTTTTATCCAAAGCATAATTGTTGTAACATCACCTATTGGGCTCCATGCTCCTCCTGCATTTGCTGCAAGAATTACTATTCCACAGAAAAACCATCTATCATGCTTATCGGCTATAAGTTTACGCAATAATGCACAAATAACAATAGCAGTTGTCATATTGTCAAGTACTGATGACATAAAGAAAGTTAGTATTCCGATAATCCATAATAATTTTCTTTTATTTGTTGTGTGAATTTTATCAGTTATAACCCTAAATCCTTCATGGCGATCAACAATTTCAACAATTGTCATTGCTCCTAATAGGAAAAAAACTATTTCTGAAGTTTCTCCAAGATGTGAGAGTAATATTTGGTGATCAAACCCAGGTCCCATCATTGAAAAAACAGTCCATAAAACAACCGCAAGTAGAAGGGCTGTTGCAGATTTATTTATCTTAATTGGGTGTTCTAATGCAATTAAGCAATAACCCAACACAAAGATAATAATCATTAGTAGAAAATAACTCATATAAAAAGAATTTATTTATTAGTGTTTAATTTTATTTATAAATTTCTACTTTCTTTTACCTTGTTGTTTTTGTCTTTGATCTATAATTGTGCGATTTTGTTTTTCCAAAGCTTCAATTCTTTCTTGCCATTTCGATTTCTTGATAGGTTTATTTTGGTTTGCTTTTAATTTATCAAGCACTTTTTGTTCGTTGATTGTTTTTCCAATTATCCAAACTTGAATGAAAGTGAAACATAAAGAAATAAAGTAGTAGTAGTTAAGGGCAGAAGAATATTGATTAAGTACAAATAACATCATAACAGGCATTAGGTACATCATATATTTCATTCCTGGCATCTGAGTTGTTCCTGCTTGTTGCTTCATTGTCATTCGTGTATAGAAAAGTTGTGCAACTGTCATTAACAAACAAAACAAACTCACATTTGAACCATAGAATGGAATTTCGAAAGGAAGAGTTAGGATTGAGTCATAGCTTGAAAGGTCATCTGCCCAAAGAAATGATTGTTGACGAAGCTCAATTGAGGCAGGGAAAAAACGGAACATAGCTACAAGTATTGGAAACTGAAGTAGCATCGGAAGACATCCTGCCATCGGATTAATGCCCGCTCGCTTATAAAGAGCCATAGTTGCCTTTTGTTTCTCCATAGCTTGTTCTGGCTTTGGATATTTTTCAGAAATAATCTTTGTTTCAGGTTGAATTACTCTCATTTTTGCAGATGAAGAATATGATTTGTAAGCAAGAGGGAAAAGAACTATCTTAACTAAAATTGTTAGAATAAGAATAACAATACCCATATTCCATCCAAACTGACTTAAGAAGTCGAAAATTGGAATAATTGCAAATCGATTAACCCATTGCAAAAGGAAAAAGCCCCATCCAAGAGGAATAATTTCTTCCATATCAATATTATAATCACTAATAATTGCATATTTATTAGGTCCGTAATAGAAATCCATAGAAATTTCCGATTTTGGAAGTTCTCCATCAAAAGGAATTGTTAGAAGCGATTTCATTGAACGCAAATAGGTTGTATCTTTAGCTGGACGACTATCAGTTATAGTTTGCATTGTTGCAGAAGAAAATGGTGCATTATTTGCTATAATTGCTGTTGAGAAGAATTGTTGTTTGTATGAAACCCATTTTATTGGAATTCCATTTTCATCTTGCTTGTCGTCAGATCCATTTTCTTTCAAATAATCAACTTCATCTTTTAGTAAATAATAGATAGAAGAATTTTTTACTTCAACACTTGCATCCTTTTCTTGAACTCTTAAATCAGAATTCCAAACCATTTCAATTGAACTTTGGTCGGATACAATTCCCTTTAGATTGTTAAATACAACATTATAACCTACCCTATAATCATTGCCCCTTATTATATAACGAAACTCCAAATATCCACTATTTAAGCTATCAGACACCTTTGCTCTAAAAACTAAGACAACAGAATCTTGTGGATTTAGAGAAATTGATTTTGTTATTGGTTTATTGTTTATTGTTGGTTCAAAATAAAGATCTTCTGTTCTAACAATATTTTGTCCAACAGTTAAATTAAGTCCATAAGAGTTTTTATCAAACAACTCTACAGGTTTTTTATCGTAACTTAAGTAGTTTTTGAGGGTTACATGTTCAACAATTGCACCTTTTGAAGAAAATTTAATTTCAAATAATTCATTTGATATAGAAATAGTGTCTTTTGTTCCTTGAGAACATGAGGCAAATGCTCCAAACTCAGATAGTCTTATTGAGTCTTGGTTTACAATTGATGAATCAGAATTAATTTGAGAAGTAGAATTTATAATTTGTTTCTCATTGTTTTCTAAGTTAATCTTTTGTTGAACTTCTCTTAGAGAGTCTTGTTTTATTTTCATTGCTTCACGTTCTTGTTCGGAAGGGGAAGTTAATATTCCATAACCAATGAATACTGCAAATATAAGTACTAATCCAATAATTGTATTTTTGTCTAACATCTTTAATCTATTATTTTTTCTTGAAATTAAAGTTGCAAAGATAGGAAACAAAAGTTTTAGTTTTTAAATTAATCAGAAAAAATTTGGATGTTCTAAATATTGTTTGTTATTTTGCAAACTACAAATAATTAAATTTATGCAAGAAAAGATTAGCCTTAGGAAGGAAGAAGAGACATTGGCTCGTTTTGCAAAAGCAATGGGACATCCAACCAGACTAACAATATTATTATTCTTAGCAAAAGAAAATAATTGTTATTTTGGAGCAATCCATGACGAACTCCCTATTGCAAAAGCAACGGTTTCACAGCATCTAAAGGAATTAAAGGATGCTGGTTTAATTCAAGGAGAAATTGAAGCCCCTAAGGTTAAATATTGTATAAATAGAAAGAATTGGGAGTTAGCAAAATCTTATTTTAACAATTTCTTTGTGGAACTGAATAATAAAGAGTGTCATTAAGAAAAAAATACTTGATTGTAATAAGAATTACAAGTTAATAAAAACTCAATCACTAAATTTGCATTAACAAACATTCATTAAATTGTATTTATGAGAAAGATAATAACCCTAACATTATTAATACTTAGTTTTCCAACACTAATTTTTTCACAACAAATTAGAGGGAAGGTTATTGACAAAGAAACGAACAAAGCCATTCCTTATGCTAATATTGGAATTGAAAATAGCCCAATCGGTACTACTTCTGACGAAAAAGGATTTTTTACTTTAAACAAAATAGAAAGAGATAGTTTGTTTATTGAGGTTAGTTATATCGGATATCATAAATCAAAAAAATATATTGCACCATATAAGGAATATATTGAGTTTGCTCTTGAGAAAGATACAAAAGAACTTAATATTATTAATGTTGTTGGAGAAAGATCTGGAACTACTTTAAATACTGAGGATGCAAGTTTTAGTCAGTATGTTTCATCAGAGGGGATAAAGAGACTTGCCTGTTGTTCATTAGCAGAAAGTTTTGAAAATAATGCTGCTGTTGACGTAGGTTTTACAGATGCGGTTAGTGGAGCTAAACAAATTCAAATGTTGGGTTTAGCAGGCATATATAGTCAGATATTAGTTGAAAATCAACCTTCCATCAGAATGCTTTCCTCAACTTATGGCTTAAACTACATTCCAGGACCTTGGTTAGATGGGATAAGCATCTCAAAAGGCACTTCTTCAGTTACTCAAGGCTACGAAAGTATTACAGGTCAAATAAATATAGATGTAAAAAAACCAGAAAGAAAAGAGAAATTCTATTTAGAGTACTTCACCAATGATTTTCTAAAACAAGAAATTAATGTCAATTCTTCATTTAAATTAAATAAATATCTTCAGTCAATTGTTCTTTTTCATGGAGAAACAACTTTTATGAAAGCAGATAGAAATAATGATAATTTCCTTGATGTCCCTCTTTCAGATTTAATTATTGCCTCAAATCGTTATTTCTATAACTATAACGAGAAAATAAAGAGTCGTTTTGGATTTGATGTGTTATTTGAAAATAGAACTGGTGGAGATAAACATTTTGATAAAGATAAAGACTTCAACACCAAAAACTTTTACGGAGCTGTTTTAAACACAAAGAAAATACAGGTTTTTGAGAATACGGGTTTCTTAATAGATGAAGAAAAAAATAGTAGTCTTGGAGTTAACTCAAATATTGTTTACCACCAACTAAATTCACAATTTGGGTTAAGGGAATATAATCCAACTCAACTAAGTGGTAACTTAACTTTAATTTACAATTCAGAACTATGGAACGATAAGAACAAAATAAGTGTTGGAACAAATTCAAACTATGATAATCTAAAAGAAAATCTATCAAATAAGGATTCTGTTTTTGGAGAGGTTAAAAATAAGGAAGAGTTTGTTGTTGGCGGTTTTGCTGAGTATACTTTTAATGATAAAGAACATTGGACTATTGTTACTGGCATAAGAACAGATTATAATATGTTTTTCAAACAAACAATCTTTACTCCACGCCTTCATGCAAAATATTCACCATGGAGAAACTCTGCCTTTAGAATTTCGATTGGAAGAGGATTACATAGCACTAATATACTCCCAGAAAATATTAATCTTTTAGCCTCATCACGGAAACTTATATTTGATGAAAGCTTAAAGCTTGAAGATGCATGGAACTATGGAATTTCATATTCTCATCTTTGGTTTTTGGAAGATGACAGAACTATTTCTTTGGCAATCGACTTTCATAGAACTGATTTCCAAAATAGAGTTATTATTGATTTAGAACAAAATGCAACAGAAGCTCATTTCTATAATCTACAGGGAGAATCATTTGCAAATAGTTTTCAGGCTGAAGTAACCGCTAATCTTATAGAAGGCTTTGAAACAACTCTTGCATATGTTTATAGTGATTCAAGAATAACAATAGACAACAACCTTATTGAAATGCCATTAACAGCAAAGCACAAAGCCTTATTATCTTTACATTATTCAACAAGATATGAAAGGTGGAAATTTTCATTCACAGCTCAATACCATGGTCAGACAAGACTTCCTAATACCTCAACTAATCCGCTACCTTATCAATTAGGAGAAAAGAGTCCAGAATATTTTATACTTCATGGTCAAATAACTCATAAATTTAGAAATTTAGAAATTTATGTTGGTTGTGAAAACATGCTCAACTACAAACAAACTAATCCAATTATAAGTGCTGATGACCCATTCGGAAAGTATTTTGATTCCTCAATTATTTACGCTCCAATTATTGGTAGACAATTCAATTTAGGGCTTAGATTAACAATCAAATAGGAAGCTAATTAGAACAAAATTATATATAAAAGAGTATAAAAGTAAAAGATAAATATAAAAAACAATTTAAAGTATGAAAAAAATAACATTATTAGTGTTTTCAATGTTGGTTAGTGTGTTTACTATTGCACAAAATCAAGAAAAAGAGTTATTAGAAATTTATTATTTCCATCGTACAGAAAGATGTGCTACTTGTAATTCTATTGAAGAAGGAATAAACTCAACCTTAGAAAAATACAAAAAAGAAATAAATAAAGGGGAGATAGCTTTTAAGAGTCTGAATTATGAAGTGGATTTAGAAAATCAAATCATTAAGAGTTATGAAATTGAATCTCCAACCCTATTATTTATATATAATAAGAAAGGTAAAAAGGAATTTGTTGATTTAACTGAAGAAGCATTTTCGTACGCACTATCAAACCCATCTAAATTCAGAAAGGTATTGAAAGAGAAGATAAATGAATTCTTCAGATAAAGAAATTAAAAATTATACCTTAATTAGAACTCCTGAGTTATTAATTGGAAAAAGGAGAAATTTACCTTCCCATAGTTTCTTTGTTCAACAAAAAAAGGCTTGTCTTTGAATGAAATTTCTTTAGAATGTTCAATTATAAACCACCCATTTGGTTTGACAAAACTTTTAAGCACAAGCTCTGGAATTATTTCAAACTTTTTTAAATCGTATGGAGGGTCTGCAAAAACCACATCAAAACTCATTTGTGAACGACCTAAGAAAATAAATGCATCGCTTCTAATTGCGAATAGATTGTCGATCCCAAATTCTATTGCTGTTTTTTTGATAAAGTCCACGCAACGTTGATCTTGATCTACTGCCATGGCTTCTTTAACTCCTCGAGAGAGGAACTCAAATGAAATAGAACCTGTTCCTGCAAAAAGATCAAGGGTTGAGATTTCTTCAAAATCAACTTTATTTCTTAATATATTAAATAGGCTTTCCCTCGCAAGGTCAGTTGTAGGTCTAACGGGGAGATTTGATGGAGCATGAAGTCTTCTACCTCTTAAATCTCCTGCAATAATTCTCATTGTGTTATTTTACTAAAGTAAGGAAGTATTTTTGTAAGTTTATGCTTTCAAATTCATAACCTACTTTAATATTTTCCATTGGATTGGCATAAGAAACATCTTTGATATATTTCCTCAAAATTTGTTTCTCTTCATGTGAAAATTCTTTTCCTGTTATCAGTAAGGTAACTTCAGAGGTATCAATTTTCAACTGATCAAAAGCAAATAAAATATGATAAATCATATCGTTTTCAGTTAAAGAGTCAAAACTATTACTAAAAGTAAATGTAACTCCTTTAAAAACAATTAAATCAAATGAATTTTCTCTTTTATAAAGTACAGCAGTATTGTTTGTTAGTTTAGAAATATCAAATCCATATTCTGCCATAACTTGGTGTTGTGAGACAAAATTTGCT
>JAQUTD010000071.1 GCA_028709955.1 Bacteroidales bacterium
ATTTTCATCCTTATAGAATAAATCACAATTAGAATACGTATATAATGTAAACAAAATGTTTTTATATATTATTAACTTAATTTTTTTGTTATGAAATCGAAAATTAATCGGATTATAGGAAATACCGTTGAAAATAATACTTTTTCAATTGGAATATTATTCTTTCGCCTTGTTATTGGGGTGTTGATGTTAACTCATGGCTTTGCTAAGTTAAGTAATTTTGAAATGATGTCAAGTCAATTTCCAGATATTTTGGGAATAGGCAGTCAGTGGAATCTGATTTTGGTTATTTTTGCTGAATTTGGATGTTCAATATTGCTTATTCTTGGTTTATTCACTCGCTTAGCAACCATTCCTTTGATTATTACAATGCTTGTTGCAATTTTTGTGGCTCACGCCTCTGACCCATTTGCAATGAAAGAAATGCCTGTGTTATATTTAGCTATTTATTTCTTTGTCCTAATTGTTGGTAGTGGGAAATTTTCAGTGGATTTCTTATTGAATAGGAAATTAAAATAAATAATTTAAAGCTTTATATTAAAATATTATCTGTTATTCTGCTTTAGTTAATTTCTTATTTTGTACCTTTGCCAAAGGTAAATATAGTTTTTAACTAAATAAATATTTTTAGATATGAAAAAAATCTTTCTATTAGTTTTATGTTCGGTTGTAGTGTTTTCATGTTCTACACAAAAGGGATATAAATCAGTTAATGAACGTGATGTTCCTGAACGTTACGTGAACGATTTAAAGAAACAACGTCCAAATGTTGAAAAAAGAACATGGGTAATGGTTGATTCAACTTCTTACAATGTTAATTTTATTGACAACGGGAATCAAATGAGAATAAATTATCAGAAATCTGGGACACAAACCCAATGGATAGTTCCTTCTGAGTATATCCCATCTCAAATCACTGATTATATTACCACTAATTATGCAAATTCAAAGATAGAGGAAGTTTCAATTGCTGACTTTAAGAACAAGAAAACATATCATGCCAAAATACTTACTAAGAAGAAAGAATCTAAGATTTTGGAATTTGACTTAAATGGGAACTTTATATCAGAAGTAATTAAAAAATAGCAAATATTAATCCCAATCTTTCCCCACCGGAAATGACTTGCGGAATGATTCAAGAGATTGTTTATCTAAAGTATGATAGGCAATCTCTTCTTTGTTTAATTCAGTTACTACTAATTTTTCTCCCTTAAAATTTAATATTTTAGAACATCCCAAATAGTTTAGATTTGTTTTATCATATCCTACCCTATTAACCCCAACAACATAGGAAACGTTTTCAATTGCTCGGCCAACTAAAAGATTTTCCCAAGCAAAGTTTCTTGAAGACTCCCACGAAGCACAATAAATTGAAATGTCGTATCCATATTTTCCTTCCTTATATGTATTTCTACACCAGGAAGGGAATCTTATATCATAACATGTGAAAAGGGCTATGTTCCAACCCTTATAATTAACAATTTTCTTTTCATTTCCTGGCGTTATTACCTTTGGCTCTTTACTTAAACAAAACAGATGCTTTTTGTCATAATATTCAAATTCACCATTTGGGAAAACAAAAAAATGGCGATTAACATAGTCTTTGTTTTCTTCAATTAATAAAGTTCCCGAAATGGCAATATTTCTTTCAACGGCTTTTGTTCTCATCCATTTTAATCCACTTTGCTGCATTGTTTGTGCGTGGTCTATATCAATTGAAAAGCCAGTTGTAAACATTTCAGGAAAAACAATAAGATCTGTGTCAGAATCTAATTGATTTATGTATGAATCATACCTTTTAAGGTTTGAATCTATTTCATTGTCAACCGTGTTGGCTTGAAAAATTGCTACTTTCATAATGTATTTTTAGTTACGATTAGATTATGCAAAATTACTAATTATTTACTTATTCAAGTAATAAGAAGTAAGATATTTGCTTTTAAAGGCAAGTAGATTGATTTATAGAATTACCTATTACAATTACAAGGATGGCCAAACCTGATTTGAGCATGGGGAAAGAGCTTACGAATTTCAGTTTGTTCTTTTTTATTCATTTGAATTGCCCTAAGATCCAAATATTTAAGAGTAGTGCCCATAACCTTAAATTCTTCATTAAACTCCCTTACCCTGTTATCCCACATTATTAGAGTGTCTAATTTCAAACTATGCATTTGCTGAGGCAGTTCACTAATATAATTTGAAGAAATATCTAAGTAGTGTAGTTTCGTTAGCAAGCAGATTTCCTTTGGAACAACCTTTATATAGTTCCTTTTAAGAATTAATTTTTCTAAGTTGATGAAATGGAAGATAGAAGATGGGATTTGTTTTATTTTTTGTTTTTCCAAATCAAGTATAATAACTGAGTTTGGATTTTTTAGTGCCTTATCAATATCATTAAAATATCCATTTCCCTGACTAAAGCAAGCTTTGCTGAAAATTAATAAAATAAGAATCAAAAGCTTTTTCATCATTAATTAAAATATTGATGGGCATTCTCTACATCAACCTCAATTTGTTTTTTTAAATCTTCTAAGTTTTCAAATCTTATTTCTTCTCTTAGAAATTTCTTTAATCGAATTTTGATTTTCTTTTGATATAAATCTTTATTGAAGTCGAAGATATTGACCTCTATTGTTACTGGTGAGTTTTTAATTGTTGGGCGGAAGCCAATGTTTACAATTCCAGAATATTCAATATCTTCAAATTCAATGGTGCAAATATAAACCCCATAAAGAGGCAAAAGCTTATGTTTATCCACACTAATATTTGCAGTTGGAAATCCTAAGGTTTTCCCAATTTTGTTTCCATGAATAACCTCACCACTAATAATATATTCTTCATCCAACATTGAATTAGCTAAATCTATTTCGCCCTTAGCCAATGCCTTTCTAATTTGAGTTGAGCTAACCTCAATATCCTTAAAGAAAACGCAATCACTTATTCTTTCCAAAATCAGTCCTTTCTCCTTACTTTTTATCACAAGGTTGTTAAATTCTTCAGAAGATTTATTGCCAAAATGGTTATCGTATCCCAACAAAAGATATTCAGGAGAGTATTTTTGAATTAACTCATCCAAAAATTCTTGTGCAGTTTTTCGTGCAAATTCTTTAGTGAAATGAATAACAATTATATCTTCAATTCCCAAAGCATTTAGCTTTGCAAATCTTTCCTCATTTGTTTGAAGTAGAAAAATTTTATCATATAGCTCTGGCTTTACAACAAGTTGAGGATGTTTGTCAAAAGTAATAACAACAGGTTTAGCATCTAATTGCTTAGCTTTTTCTTTAAGTATTGAAAGAAGTTTTTGATGTCCTAAGTGAACTCCATCAAACATTCCAACTGTTATCAAAGGACTAAAGTCTAATTTTGTCGACTTCTCAAAGGGTATTATATTCAATTTCTATGGGTTTTCATTAGTTTGCAAAATTACTAAAAATAGTTTTCTTACAGAGATTTAGATATATTTTTTTGTTTTTCTCTTTTTTTCACAAAAAATTAATGTAAATTCGCACTTTAAAAATTTGATTTTTTGATTAAAAATATTGTTTATGAACGTAGTTAGTAGTGGCAAAATATCACAAATTATAGGTGCAGTTATTGATGTAAGTTTTGAAGATGATGAAAAATTACCCAATATATATGACGCTCTTAGGGTTGTAAAATTAGATGGTTCATATATTATTTTAGAATGTCAACAAGGCATCGGAGAAAACACCGTTAGAACAATTGCAATGGATTCAACTGATGGTTTACAAAGAGGTCTTGTTGTAGAAAATCTTGGTGAACCAATTTCAATGCCTGTTGGGGAACATATTAATGGTAGATTATTTAATGTAATTGGAAAGGCTATTGATGGAATTGGAGATGTGGAATATTCAAAAACCTACCCTATTCACCGTGATCCACCTAAATTTGAAGATCTTTCAACTTCCCAAGAAGTATTATTGACAGGGATCAAAGTTATTGACTTAATTGAACCTTATGCTAAGGGAGGAAAGATTGGTTTGTTTGGTGGAGCTGGAGTTGGCAAAACAGTATTAATTATGGAAATGATTAATAATATTGCAAAAAAATATTCTGGTCAATCAGTTTTTGCTGGTGTTGGAGAAAGAACAAGAGAAGGGAATGACCTTTTAAGAGAAATGCTGGAATCTGGAGTTATTCGCTATGGAGATGAATTTCTTGAAAGTATGGAAAACGGAGGATGGGATTTAAGTAAGGTTGATCAAAATGCCCTCGCCGATTCAAAATGTACATTAGTTTTCGGACAAATGAACGAACCACCTGGAGCAAGAGCAAGGGTTGCTTTGTCTGGTTTAACATTAGCTGAATACTATCGTGATGGTGATGAAAAAACTGGAGGCAGAGATATTCTTTTATTTATTGATAATATATTTAGATTCACTCAGGCTGGTTCTGAAGTTTCTGCATTGCTTGGTCGTATGCCTTCGGCAGTAGGATACCAACCAACACTTGCCTCCGAAATGGGTATAATGCAAGAAAGAATTACTTCAACCAAAAGAGGTTCCATAACATCAGTTCAAGCGGTTTATGTTCCAGCTGATGACTTAACTGACCCAGCTCCTGCAACAACTTTTGCTCACTTAGATGCTCAAACTGTTTTGAGCAGAAAGATTTCTGAACTCGGTATTTATCCTGCAGTTGATCCATTGGATTCTAATTCAAGAATTCTTTCCCCAAATGTTGTTGGAGATGAACATTATGATACTGCTCAAAAAGTAAAAAATATCCTTCAACGCTACAAAGAACTGCAAGACATTATTGCAATTCTTGGGATGGAAGAACTTTCAGATGAAGACAAATTAGTTGTATCACGTGCAAGAAGAGTTCAACGTTTTCTTTCTCAACCTTTCCATGTTGCAGAACAATTCACTGGAATGCCTGGAGTTTTTGTTCCTCTTGAAGATACAATAAAAGGGTTTAACATGATTCTTAACGGAGAAGTTGATCAATACCCCGAATCAGCATTCTCAATGGTTGGAACAATTGAAGACGCAATTGAAAAAGGAAAGAAAATTCTCGCTGAATCTTCTGAACAATAAAAAGACTTATAGAAATGAATGTTAAAATTATTTCACCAGAAAAAATAATTTACGAAGGAGAATCAACCCTTTTAAAACTTCCTGGAGTAAGTGGTTCGTTTGAAATTTTAAAGAATCACGCCCCAATAATTTCTGTACTTTCTAAGGGAAATATTAAATTAGTCGTAAATAATCAGGAGCTTTTATTTCCAATAAATAGTGGAGTGATAGAATGTTCAAATAATAATATCCAAATACTTATTCAATAATATAGCTTATTGGATTACAACAAAAAAGACTTCACATCCTATTTTTGTGAAGTCTTTTTTATTATGTATTATCTCTAAAATGCCTATTCTTTACAATCAATATATTCACAATTGAAATTAGAGGTTTCAAATTCAATGGTTACATGTGAGATATTATGTGATTGAGCTATTTGTCTAATTTTTTCTTTAACTATAAGCTCATCTTTATCTACAACAACATGCAATGTCATAACATGAGATAAACCGTCCTGAGTCCAAAGATGAAAATCATGAATTGAGTGAATATTTTCAATTTTATTAATCTCTTCTTTTAGCTTTTGAGTATCAACATCCTCAGGCACAGCTTGCAGAAGAACCTTAAAGGTGTCTCTTAGGTTGTTATATACATTATATAATACCCAAATGGTTATGGCAATTGAGAGGATGGGGTCGAGGATTGGAAGGTTGACAAATAGCATTACTATACTTACAACCAAAACACCTATCCAACCCAATACATCTTCTAAGATATGGATATAGACTGCCCTTTCATTAAACGTATTTCCTTTTTTCACTCTTAGTGCTGCAACTCCATTAACAATAATTCCCAATATTGCCAACCAAAGCATTCCTTGTGCATTAACCTCTTGCGGAGAAAAAAGTCTTTGTACTGCTTCAATAAAAATAAATATTGACCCAACAAAGAGAACTCCTGAAAGGAAGACTGAGCCAAGCAATGAGAATCTCTTATATCCATAGGAGTATTTTGCATCTACCCCTTTTTTTGATTTCTTTTGAAACATCCACGCAACCAATAAGGAAATAGAATCTCCAAAATCGTGAACTGAGTCGGAAAGAATTGCAACGCTATTGGTTAATAGACCTCCTATAAGTTCAACAATTGCAAAGATTAGATTTAAGAAAAAAGCAAATATAATATTCTTTGAAGACTCATCACCGGAGTGATTAAGAGAATGCTCATGTGAATGATTATGTCCCATTGTTTTCTTGTTTACTGGTTTCTCATAAAACCTTGCTCAGAAATAAACTCAAAATAAGCCTTGGAGAAGGCACGATTATCTTCTCCCTTGTAGCGACTTTCTGTAAATACCTTTGCAAGATTTTCTTTATTAGATTCCAAACAGTATTTCTTCGATTGGCTAAGCTGTTCAAAAGGGATATACAGTCTGTCAATATCTTCTGAGCTGTAGTCCTTATAGGTTTCGTAGTGCAAAACAGCTTCAAGAGGTAATCTTTCTGTTAGTGGAGGCTCTTCGGAGGGATATCCTATGGTGATTGTTGTTACTGGCACAACATATTTAGGGAGATTAAGAAATTCTCCAATTTGTTTAGCCATATAGTTTACAGTTCCCAAATAACAAATTCCTAACCCAAGTTCCTCCGCAGCATTACAAATTGATTGGGTTGCAATTGTTGCATCAATAGTTGCAATGTTTAACCAAAGAAAATTATCATATTCAATTGTTGTTCCTCTCTGAACACACCATTTATGAAAACGATTCAAATCAGCACAAATAGTTAAAACAACGGGAGCTTCCTTAACCATAGATTGTCCGAAATGAAATTTCATCAATTCATTTTTTCTTTCCTGATCTTGAGTTATAATAATTGAATAAACTTGCATATTTCCGCAGTTTGAGGCTCTAACTCCTGCCTCAAGCAAATTATTTAGGGTTTCAGGGCTTATTTTTTTATCTGAATATTTCCTTATAGTTCTTCTTTGCAATAAGGTTTTAATTTTATCTCTTTCCACTTTAATTTATTTTTTAATCAACTTTATTTCGGCAAAGATAGAAAATAAATAAAAAAGCCCTACATTTGTAGTCTGAAAAAAGAAAAATAATTTTAAAGTAAAACATTATGAAAAAGAAAATCATTTCTGCATTAGTTATGGGCATTATAATTTTATGCTCTCCAATAGTCTTCACTCAATGTTCAGCTTTCAAAACAGCAAGTAAAGTTGCAAATTCAATTAATAATATTAGCGATATGATATTAAACTACGATTCGATGGCAAAGCATTATATTTCTGTTGCTAATAAGGCAAAAAAAGGAGATATTATGGCAATTGTTGAAGCAGGTGATTTACTTTCAAAGGCAGTTGACTATAAGAAACAACTTGACAAACTTATGCCTAATATGACTACAACACAAAAAAGACAAGTAAAAAATATAGAAAGTAATATTCTTAAAATGGCTCAAAGTCTAATTAAATAAAAGCCGTATATTTGCACTAAATTCCAAAAAAAAATAATAACCCAATAGTAGAAAGATGAAAAGACTTTTAATATTAATTGTAGTATTAACAATGCCTTTTGTTTGCTTAGCTCAAACACCAAAAAGCTCAACTCAAAAAGCAAAAACCTCAACTCAAACCAAAGCCAAACCCAAAGCTAAAACAAGTACCAAAACAAGTACCAAAAAAGCTAAACCCCTTATCCCAAAAGCAACTCAAGATACTACCAATCTAAATTCCAACAAAACCTCCAACAATTGCATAACGGCTCAGGAAAAACTTGTTCAAGCACATCTCCAAATTGAAAACAAGCAACATTGGGTTGCAGAAGAATTATTAAAAGAAGCCTTAGTTTTATGCCCAAGTGAAGAAATGAAATACAAATATGAATTGGCATGGAACTACTATTTGATGAAGGAATTTCAAAAAGCAATCAATATTCTTGAACCAATTACTAAACAATCGGATTGTCCTTCAGACGTATATCAACTATTAGGAAACTCCTACGACGAAGCAGCTAACGAGCCAATGGCAATAGTTACTTATGATAAAGGATTTGAAAGATATCCAAATGCAGGATGTTTATTTTTGGAGAGAGGAAATATAGCCTACAAACGAAGTAATTTTATTGGAGCCCTTTTCTACTATGAAAAAGGAATAGAACAAGACCCAAGCTTTGCCTCAAACTACTATCGTGCCAGCCAAATATTTTTATCATCCTCCGAAGAAGTTTGGGGAATGATGTATGGGGAAATATTTATGAACCTTGAAAGAGGCTCCACAAGAGCAAAAGAAATTAGTAGTAAGCTATACAACACCTATCATAGCGAAATAACATTCAATGTTAACCAAATATCAGTTAATTTTAACGACCCAACAATAGTATATTCAGATAGTAAAACAAGACCAAACTTGTTTCCAGAAAACTATGAAAATGCATTATTAAAAGCATGTTACGGTAAAAAGAATATAACACTTAGCTCACTAATTGACATCCGCAAAAGATTTATCCAAATTTTTTATAAAGAAAGTCCTACATTCAGAAACGTATTATTTGACTACCACAAACAATTGATAGATTTAGGATTCTTCGAACCCTACAACTATTGGCTCTTTGGCTATGGCAACACCAACGAAGCAGGCATTTGGATTTCACAAAATAAAGCCCTTTTTGATAGATTTATGGCTTGGTTTAATGAAAATCCATTCCCAATAAATAAAGACAACGTTTTCTCTCGCTACAAAATGGAGTAGTTTTATATTTCATATTTCACAAATAGCATTGTATAGATTTTCATTTTATGATTACACTAAATAATTTGAAAATAAAATCTTATCTTTGCAGTTTTAAAACAAACATTTAACTTAAAAATATATACGAAATGACAAGAGATACACAAATCTTTGACCTTATTGAAAAGGAAAGAGAAAGACAAACTCATGGTATTGAGTTGATTGCTTCGGAAAACTTCGTTTCAGAACAAGTTATGGAAGCAATGGGTTCAGTTATGACTAATAAATATGCTGAAGGTTACCCAGGAAAAAGATATTATGGCGGTTGCCAAATTGTTGACCAATCAGAACAATTAGCTATTGATAGAGCTAAGGAATTATTTGGTGGTGTTTGGGCAAATGTTCAGCCTCACTCTGGAGCTCAAGCTAATATGGCTGTGTTTTTAGCATGTCTTGAAGCTGGGGATACTTTCATGGGCTTAGATTTAAATCATGGTGGTCACCTTTCTCATGGCTCTCCTGTCAATTTTTCTGGAATTATGTTCAAACCAGTTGCTTATGGTGTTGAAGAAGAAACTGGGCTGATCAACTATGATAAGATGGAAAAGGTTGCATTAGAACATAAACCAAAGCTTATTATAGGAGGAGCTTCTGCTTATTCAAGAGATTGGGACTGGAAAAGAATGAGAGAAATTGCTGACAAAATTGGAGCAATTCTTATGGGAGATATTTCTCATCCAAGTGGACTTATTGCAAAAGGTGAATTAAATAATGCTGTTGAATATTGTCATATTATAACAACAACAACTCATAAAACTCTTCGTGGTCCAAGAGGTGGATTGATTCTTATGGGAAAAGACTTTCCAAACCCATGGGGAAAGACAACTCCAAAGGGTGAAATTAAGATGATGTCTGCTCTTTTAGACTCTGCTGTTTTCCCAGGAACTCAAGGTGGTCCATTAGAACATGTTATTGCTGCTAAAGCTGTTGCCTTTGGTGAAGCTCTTACTTCTGAATATGGTCAATATATTAAACAAGTTATGAAGAATGCAAAGGCTATGGCTGATGCTTTTGTAGCTAAAGGATATAAGGTTATTTCAGGAGGAACAGATAATCACTTAATGTTAATTGACCTAAGAACTAAATTCCCTGATTTAACAGGTAAAGTTGCTGAAAATACATTAGTAAAAGCTGATATCACTATTAATAAAAACATGGTACCATTTGATTCTCGTTCTCCATTCCAAACTTCAGGAATTAGAGTTGGAACACCTGCAATCACAACTCGTGGTTTAAAGGAAACAGAAATGGCTGTTATTGTTGATATGATTGATGCAATACTTTCAGATGTTAATAACGAAGAACTAATAATTTCAACTCGCAAGAAAGTAAATGAAATGATGGCAAACCGTCCTCTTTTCGCTTGGTAGTAGAATAAATAGTTTTACAATAT
>JAQUTD010000072.1 GCA_028709955.1 Bacteroidales bacterium
AAAGATTAGAAATTAATCTCTAAAATTCATAATAATAAAAATTAATCCAATTATTATGTTGATATATTTTTCTTAGTCTTTCATAATAGCAATTGCTTAAACCTATCTTTTCTCTTCTCTTATTAATTTCTTCTTCATCATTAAATACAGAGTCTTTATTTGGCGATACTTCCCAACGTATATAATAGAGTGATTTTCCTAACATGAAATGATGTATTTCTTTTTTATGTTTCTGTCTATAATCAAATTCACATAAAAGAGCATAATCTCTTGCAGAAAGATTGCCTTTTACCACTTCATCATAAAGATTTTCAAGAAACTTTGGATTCTTTTTTTTATTCATCGACATATAATGAATATATGGAATTAACACTTGGGTTGAGCCTACATTATTAATATATGTTTTTGGTAACGACGTATCTATAAGTCCAATAGTTTTGTATGAAGGGTATCCATAAATAGGAATTAATGAATCTATTAATTTTACGGTCTCAATACTATGATTTTCCCATTTCCTTCTAAGTGATTTTTGCCAAACAAAATATCTATTTCGCCAAAAGCCTTGATCCTTATCTCTTATCTCTTGATCTTTTATATATAATTTATTACATAAATCTTTATACTCTAAATTAATACCATTAGTATATTGATTCCTTATGTTTGAATACTCTTTTTGAAGATCTTTTATGAAATATTTGAATCTAAATTGTTTATTATTAGAGATATTCTCAATTGGGACTCCATATCTTAATGCTTTTTTTAGAAAATAATATGTACTTGTGTCATCTCCATATTTATCTGCAATTTGAGCTGCAATCATACAATCACGAGGGAAATTAAACTCATAAGCATCAAAAGTTTTTCTATATAATTGTATTGATTCTTTAAAGGAACCATCAAACATATAATTCTCTGCTTGTGTTATTTCTTTTTGATATTCTATATACCCTTGTGAATTTGCTTTTGTAGATAGGATAACCAATGATACAAAAAAAATTGTTTTTAAAATATTCATTATTACTCCCCTTTCTTTAAGGTAAAGCCAAAGACTGTTCCTATTCCATATTGGCTCCTTAGGTTGATTGTTTGGTTGTGTGCTTCTATAATGTGTTTAACTATTGAAAGTCCTAATCCTGTGCCTCCAAATTGCCTTGAACGGGCTTTGTCGGTACGATAGAATCTTTCAAATACTCTTATTATATCTTTTTCTTCTATTCCTATGCCATGATCTGAAACCTCAATTAAATATTGGTCTTCCATATCAAATATCTTAATTCTAACCTCTCCTTCTTCATCTTTGCTATATTTTATTCCGTTTTCAATAAGATTAACCAATACTTGTTTGATTTTATTTTTATCTGCTTCAACAAAAACTGGATCTTGGTGTTGGAGTATTATATTTACTTTTCTTTCTTGTGATTTGAATTCGAAGCTATCAATAACATCTCTAATAACTTGGGTTATATCAAATCTCTTAATATCCAATGAAACTTCATTAAGTTCAAGTTTGGTTATTGTGTCAAGATCTTCAACAATTGCAATTAATCTATCTATTCCAGCCTCGGCACGAAGTAGATATTTTTTTGTTAGATGCGAATCTTCCATCGCTCCATCTATTAGGGTTGAAATATATCCTTGTATATTGAAAATTGGAGTTTTGAGTTCATGAGCAACATTGCCAATATACTCTTTTCTATATTGTTCAAGGGCAATCATTTTGTCAATTTGCTTACTGTTGTCTTCTATCCATTTATCAACTTCTTTATTCGTTTGGTCAAGACCTATTGCTGATGATTTTATTTTTTGTTTTAAATCTATTTTTGATACTTTATAGTTATAAATGTTTTTATAGATCGTACGAACCTTTTCATATATTTCTTTTCTTATCAAATAGCGAACAACAATGTAATTTAGGATGATAAAAAATGATAGGGCAACAATTGTTGATTTAATAATATCATTTAGGAAGTTAATATTAATAATAATTAATCCTAATAGAAAAGCTATTGTTGAAAACGCAACTATTAATATTGATAGATATCTGGTTCTCATTTCTTAATAATTATTCTTCATACTTATACCCAACTCCTTTATATGTCTTAATATTATCTATTTTTAGCTTGTCCCTAAGTTTCCGGATATGAACATCAATTGTTCTCTCCCCAACAATTATTCCATCCTCCCACACTGCCGAATATATTTCATCACGAGAGAATACCTTATTTGGTTTTGAAGCAAGAAAATATAATAATTCAAATTCTTTCTTTGATAGGGTTACTTCTGAATCTTTTAGTTTAACTAAGTAGCGGTCTTTATCTATGATTAAATCATTTCGGACTAATAAATTATTAGATTCTGATGCATGAGTTTGAAATGTATTTCTTCTGAGAAGTGCTTTCAGCCTTGATGACAATACTTTTGGTTTAATTGGTTTTGAAACATAGTCGTCGGCTCCAGCTTCAAATCCAGCAATTTGAGAGTAATCTTCATTTCGAGCTGTTAAGAAAACAATCATCATATTTTCTAATTCTTTTATTTCTCGAAGCTGAGAACAAGTCTCAATTCCATCTATTCCTGGCATCATTACATCTAAAATAATAATATCAGGTTTAAATTCTTTCGCTAATGGGATTGCTGAAGTTCCTGAAGTAGCTGTTTTAACTTCAAAACCATCTTTTGATAATGCAAAGGAAAGAAATTCTAATATATCTTCTTCATCATCAACAACTAATACTTTATATTTATGTTCAATCATAGTATAATTCTGAATTAATTATTAATTTCTTATGATTTTTTTTATTTCATTGAATAGTTTTGTTGTTGGCAAGCCCATAACATTATAGAAACAACCTTCTATTTTTTCAATGCCAATTGAACCTATCCATTCTTGGATTCCATATGCACCTGCCTTATCATATGGATGGTATTTATCTATATAAAATTCTATTTCCTGATGTGTTAATTTTCTAAAAAAAACCTTAGTGCACACACTAAACGAAGATGTTTTGTCTGTGGTTTTTAGACAACACCCTGTAATTACTTTATGTTCTTTGTTGGAAAGATTTTGAAGAAAAGATATTGCTTCTTCTTTATATTTTGGCTTACCAATTGATTTTTTATCTACAAAAACCATTGTATCGGCGGCAATAAGTATTTGATTTTGTTTTAGCGAACCATTAAATGCATTAGCTTTTTTTAGGGCTAAATATTCTGCTATTTTATCGTATTGAATATTTTCTGGATAATCTTCTTCAACGTCAGAATTTCTGATCTCAACACTAAAGCCCATTTGCTTTATAAGTTGCAAACGTCGTGGCGATTTGGATGCAAGAATTATCTTTTTATTCAATAATTCATTTAGATCAACCATAGCTTTGTGTTTTTTAGACAATCTATTATTTAAAATGTCTTTGCTTTACTCTCTTTATCTTTTTTTAATAACTTTTGAGAAACCTTTCTCCCCTTTTTATAAAGTATCTCTGAAGTTTTATTTCCTAACTGATCGTAATTATTCCAAACACCTTCCTGCTTCCCTTTTAAAAAAGCACCATTTGACGCTTTCAATCCATTTTCATAGTATTCTATCCATTTTCCATCTGGCTTACCATATTTGAAAGATTGCTCCCTAAGTTTTGCTCCTTGAATATAGTAGAAAACACATTTTCCGTGTTTTAATCCATTTAAATAATTTGAGGCCTCCAACAAGACATTTCTGTCGGAATATTTTTCATATTTTCCATGAAATTTTCCTTTCTGGTATTCAGCTTTAACATACATCTGCCCTCTTTCATCGTATAGGATTTCAACTCCATCTTTAAGACCTTCTTTGTATGAACATTCGGTTTTTTTAACTCCACTTTCGTGCCAAGAACTCCATACACCAGTCATCTTACCTTTTAAAAATGCTCCTTGATCTTTTCTTTTTTCATTTTCGTACCAACTTTCCCAAATCCCTTCTTCTAATCCATCCTTATAATTCCCTGTGTGAAGAATTTTTCCACTTTCATAGTATGTAATCCACTTCCCCTCTTTCAATCCGTTTTCAAAGGTTCCTTCTCTCCATTTCTCAGTAGTTTCATAATAGTAGGACCAAAAACCATTCTCTTTATCTTCTATATAATCTCCCTCACTACCCAAATTTCCATTAGCTCTATAATAGTATTTCCAATGACCTTGTCTTTTGCCCGCTTTCAAAGTTCCTTCCATCTCTTTGAAACCATTCTCATACCACCAAACAACATCCCCATCTAACTCATCATTGATGAAATGTCCCTCCATTTTAACTTTCCCATCTCTATGAAATTCTTTATAATCCCCCACCCTTTTTCCTTCTTTAATTTCAACTGAAAAATATAATTGTCCATTATTATAGTAGGCTCTATTAAATCCATTATCGGAAAAACACTCTTCCTTCTTTATTTTCCCATTTTCAAAATAATAAGTCCAAGAATTTATCTTTTTCCCATTATTGTCGTATGTTCCTTCTTGCTCTTTATTCCCATTTTCAAAGAACCAAGTCCATTGTCCAACCCTAACTCCTTTGTCTGATTTAAATCCCTTTGTTGAAATATTATTATTTTTCCAATACTCAATATATTCCTTTTGAGCATAAGAAGGAGCAATAAAAACACAAATTAGTATTAGAGTGAATAAAATCTTTTTCATCTATCTTGAATATATGATTTCTATTTTTGCAGGTTTGTCTGAATGTTTTGGACCGTTTAAAACAACTCTATTGGCCGAAGATGTTTTTGAATCTGGAATTAGATAAATTTCAGAAGTGGAGATATTGCCATTCAAATAGTTTTGGAGATGTGATGTAATTCGCATTCTATATGATTTAGAAGCCTGATCGTAAGTCCCCATATATGACTCTGAGGTGAAGGCATCATTTATATAAACAAATTGATTATCACTATTTTTGGTGTAACATATTATTCTTTTAGGAATATTATTAGTACCTATGCTTGAAATATATTCTTCATTAACCGGGATAATCAACATTGCTTGATTAAACATCCCAAGGCTTTGTGTTGAATCTTTATACCATTGCATTAAATCGGAGATATTCAAGGTTGCTCTACTAATGCCTAAAGCTGCTAAATATATTTTACTTCTATCTCCAATGCTATCATTACAAGAAATAGAAACGGTACTTGATTTTCTTTTTGATGAAAATTCAGAAATTTTTGATTGAGAAAAGTCATAATTTATATGATTAAAGCGTCTTGAAGCCTCATCAAATACAAAATTATATTTTTGAGTTTTGTTGTTATTGTCTTGATAGTAAAGCATAACTCCTGAATTAGATGAATACATATCGAAATATGCTATCATATCGTCTGGTTCTCCTGAGAGTGGAGTTAATTTGATATGAAGTCCTTTAAGAAAATTTAGAAATTCATCATTACTTGAGAAAGAGCCTGAGTTTACTATTTTTTGCAGAAATTCATTTCCTAAATTAACCCTAAGCTGAGGATTTAGGGTATCACCCAAAACAACAACCTTAGCTTTTGGAGCAATTTTTATATTTTCTGAAAAAATCGGGATAGGATCTACTTGTAATGTAGAATTTGAATAATATGATAAAGTATCAGAAAATGATTCTGAAATTTCAAACACTTCTATCTTCATATTTTTTTCAGTAATGGTAGTGTCTTTTGCAAACATTCCATTATACGCTATTACTAATACTATTGAGTCGGCTTGGTTGGATTGTCCTAAGGCATATGAAGAAAAGTCCATTGTTGTTGAGGACAAACTAACTTGAGTGTAGATTGAGGTACTAACTTTTCCAAATTCGTTATCTTTGTATGTTCCTAATGTCATATAACGATAATCGCTTGTTTTTAAAGAGTCTCCTTCGTGAGAAATGACTGCTGTGATATCAAAATCATTATATTTCTTAACATTCAATAAATCGGACTGGTCAACCATACCCATACCCAACATTGAGTCTTCATCAACACATGAAACGAGGAAAAATGGGAGTAAAATAATTAATAAATATTTTGTTCTAAACATAAAATTGAAATTAAGTTTGCTTGATATAAACGACACAAGTTTTTTATTGTTGTACTTAATAAAAATTATTCTTCGTCCAAAACAATAATTTTATCGTAGAGGGCATTTATGTGAGGGTACTGTTCTTCTAATGGAGCATACTCAACAATTTGCTTTTTATTTTGTTTCGCGAATTCAATTAGTTTAGGATTAACATTTTCACTTGCTAAAACAATCCCGTCAGAATAAGATATGGCAGCCATCATATAATTTAAATAATCAGGTTCCTTATAAAAAGTCCAATCCTTAACTGTACCTCCATCGGCTTTCAATTTTTTCATAAAACTTTCATGAAGGCTTCCCGCAAATTCATCATCAACAAGAGTTAAAACAATTTTTGATGTTCCGAAAAGAGGATTGTTTTTATAGTCTGTTCGTTTTATGTAGAATGGCATCAAGGATGAGAACCAACCACTACAATGAACAATGTTTGGTTTCCAGTTTAACTTTTTAATTGTTTCTAAAACTCCACGTGAATAGAAAATTACCCTTTCATCATTATCTATAAAAAGCGTTTCTTTTTCATCAACTAAATCGTATTTACGTTGAAAATAGTCTTCATTATCAATAAAATAAACTTGCATCCTAGCTTGTTGAATGGAGGCAACCTTTATTATTAATGGATGGTCTGAGCGATCAATTATTAGATTAATTCCAGAGAGTCTAATTACTTCATGAAGTTGATTTTTCCTTTCGTTAACATTTCCAAAACGTGGCATGAATGTTCTAATTTCTTTACCATTTTCCTGAATGTATTGAGGAAGATACCTTCCTAAAAGGGATAATTTAGTCTCTTTTAAATAGGGGCTTATCTCCTGATTAACGAATAATATTCTACCTTTCACTATATTAAATTTTAATAAAACTTATGCAAAGGTAGTAAAAATAAAGGACATAATAAAATTGTTTTTAACTTTCTTTATTGTTTAACATTGGTACAAATTTAAAATCCCCAAATTTCTCTTTGATTAGTTCAGAATCAGTTTTTTTTGTTATTCTGTACATTTCCTGAGTCTGTTCTCCAATTGGAATAATTAAAAACCCACCAATTTTTAGCTGAGCCACTAAGTCTGAAGGAATTGATTTTGCCCCACATGTGATAATAATTTTGTCAAATGGCGCATACGAAGGAAGCCCTTTATAACCATCCCCAAAATAACATTTTGCATTATATTTCATCAGTTGTAATACTGATTTTGCCCTAACATATAGAGGCTTATGTCTTTCAATGGTAAAGACTCTTGCTTTCATTTCACAGAGAACAGAGGTTTGATACCCTGAACCAGTTCCTATTTCCAATACTTTTTCATTTGGTTTTAAATCTAAAAGCTGTGTTTGGAATGCAACAGTGAATGGTTGCGATATGGTTTGATCGCACCCGATTGGTAGTGCCTTATCTTGGTATGCTATATTATCTAATGAAGAATCTAAAAAAATATGCCGAGGAATAGCACCAATTGCATCCAAAACTGCTTTGTCAGTTATACCTTTTCTCCCTATTTCTTCAACAAGTGCTTTTCGTAGTCCTTTGTGTTTAAAACTATCAGCTATCATTTCTTTTTTTATTTGTTATGCGAATTTACAAAGAACTTATGAAGTAGAGGCTATAATTCAAAAAAAACCTCTATTTTTGCGGTTTAAATATATCAAAATTTATTAATAATAAACGCATTGCTTATTGCGTTAATGTTTAAATCTTATTTTATTGTCATGAACAAAACTTTATTATCTTATAGTTTTCTAACTATATTTGTGTTATTTATTTTTTCATTTAGTTTCGTAAGTTGTAATGACTTTGAATCAGACCAAACAGTTCCATCTTTTGTTTATGTTAAGGGGTTTAAATTGGTTGAAAACCCAAATATTACTCAGAGTTCTATTGATGGATTTCAAACTGAAGCAATTCAAGATGCTTGGGTTTATGTTGACAATGAATATATTGGCACATACTTACTACCTTGTAATATACCAGTTCTTAAGGAAGGTAATCATAAAATTGATATTCGTCCAGGAGTAAAACTAAATGGGATTGCTCTTACAAGAACAGAATATCCTTTCTATACATTTTATTCTCAAACGCATAATTTGAAGGCTGGACAAACCACAACTATTGACACAATTGATATAATGTATAAGGATGAATGGACAGTTTTTGCAATCGCTGAACTTTTTGAAAGGCCTTATCTCGCCTTTAATACTGACGGATTAAATCAAGATTCTAACAAATTGGTAAAATGTAACAATCAAGATACTGTTAAATGGGGGGAGTATTGTGGAGCAATGTATCTAAACTCAAATCAAGCAATCTATAAAATCATTTCCGATTCAATCTTTTGCAACAACTATTCTTCTCTTATTTTAGAAATTGATTATTGGTGTAATATTCCCTTTGGAATAGGAATCTCGGGGAAACCATCATCAGCCTCAGCAACACAATATATTAATGCCATGACCTTATATTCAAATGAGAACAAAGGGTGGCAAAAAGTTTATATTGTCTTGGGGAAAGTATGGTCACAACTTTCATATCCAAATTATTTTAAAGTCTTTTTCACCCCACAAAAGAAAGACGGAGTTACAAATGGCTGGGTATATATTGATAATGTTAAAATAATTCATAGACCTAATAATTAATTCAAGTATAATTTCTCAAAAGAAGAACTGATGAATAGAAAACTACAAGGGGCTAAATATCTTTTTTCTGATTTTTTATCTGCATTAATTGCTTGGGCACTTTTTTTTATTTTTAGAAAAATAACTATTGATGCTGGAAGTTTTGATGATATAAACTCTGTATTCAGTGATTCAAATCTTTATAAAGGGCTCCTCTTTGTCCCCTTATTTTGGATTTTCCTATATTTTAGTCAAGGAACATATTCCGACCCTTATAGAAAATCTCGACTAAAGGAATTAGAACAAACCTTCTTTATAAGCATTGTTGGAATTGTAGGGATTTTCTTTGCACTATTGCTCGATGACCAAATTCAATCCTACCAAAATTACTATTTTTCTTTTTTTATTCTTTTGATTACTCATTTTTCACTAACATATGTTCCGAGACTTACCATAACAACAATTGCAGCGAGAAAAATTCATAAAAAAATAATTGGGTTTCCTACTGTTATTATGGGAAATAGTTCAAAAGCAATACAACTTTTTAAAGATATTGAAAATCAAGAAATTTCATCAGGGAATAAGATAATAGGTTATGTAAACTTAGACAATAGCAATAATGGACTTTCAAAATATCTACCTTGCTTAGGGGAATACAAAGAAATAAATCAAATCATTTCAGATAACAAAGTTGAAGAAATAATTATTGCTGTTGAAAAGAAATATGAGAACAATCTTCATAATATAATAACTCAAATAGAAACACAAAATAACGTTTTAATTAAAATACCTGCCGACACAAAAGATATTCTTTTAGGAAGGGTGAAAATGTCATCAATCTTTCAAACTCCTTTAGTTTTGGTTTCAAACGAGGTATTATCAAATTGGCAAAAAGTTATTAAAAGGACTATGGATATTGTATTTTCAATAATAGCAATGTTACTTCTTCTACCAATATATATTATTACTGGCACAATAGTTTATTTCACATCAAAAGGGCCTATATTCTACCGTCAAGAAAGAATTGGCTATAAAGGCAAACCATTTCATATGCACAAATTTCGTTCAATGTATATCAATGCTGAAGAAGGTACGCCTATGCTCTCAAGTGATAATGATAGCAGAATAACTCCATTTGGCAAATTTATGAGAAAGGTTAGATTAGATGAAATTCCTCAATTCTATAACGTATTAATTGGGACAATGAGCTTAGTTGGACCAAGACCTGAAAGACAATATTTCATCAATCAAATTGTTGAAATTGCACCAGAATATATGCTATTATTAAAAGTTAAGCCAGGAATAACATCCTGGGGTCAAGTGAAATTTGGTTATGCAGAAAACGTTAAAGAGATGGTTCAACGTCTAAAATATGACCTACTCTACATAGAAAACCTATCATTAGCAACCGACATAAAAATCCTTCTTTACACATTTATCATAATTATTCAAGGAAGAGGAAAATAATTATTCCAATAATTTTTTAATTGTTTCCAATAAAAATAAGGCTAATCTTTCTTTTATT
>JAQUTD010000073.1:0-6558 GCA_028709955.1 Bacteroidales bacterium
AAAAAAAGAGGTCAATTTGTTTGACCTCTTTCTTGTTATGTGTTAATTAATTATTATCTAACAATTAATTTAGATGTGTTTGTTGAGTAATTTGTTATGATGCGAACCATGTAGATTCCACTATTTAGGTTTTGAACATTCATTTGTAGGGAGTGTTTTCCTTGTGATTGACGTCCTTTGTCTAATGTGCTAACTAATCTTCCACTCATATCATAAACTTGTAGTGTAACGTTGGTTGCTTGATTTAGGTTGTATTCAAGTGTTGTTGTGCTTGATGCTGGGTTAGGATATACTCTTAGGTCGGTTGATTGGTTAATTTTATTGATGTTTTCTTTTATTCCAATTACTCGTTCGTCTGGTCCGATTGTGTCTCCTATGTATGCAAATAAACCTTTTCCGTAAGATGCTGCGTATATTGCTCCTGGAAGTTCTGTTCTTGCAAATGATGTGCTAAATGCATTTTGTCCAACATAGTTAGGGAATTCGTAACGTGGTAATCTCATTGTTTGTTGAGTTAGTTGGAAGATTGGTACGTTTGGAATTCCTTCCATCTTTTCCCATTCAACATTTATTTTTCCTCCTGCTGCTGATGTTCCAAGATAATTAGTTGTTTTGTATATTCCATCTTCAGCTCCAATATATGCAACATTTGCTGTATCGCTGCTTTTTACTGTTTCAATTAATGCACAGAAAACAGGTTTGTTGCTTGGTAGGAAATCTTGGTCATTGATTGGGTCTATGTTTATTGTTTCCTTAAATATTGATGAAGTGAATGGTTGTGCTAATGCATTTTCTGAAACTTGTATGTTTGATTTGGAGCTAAGATATGATCCAAAGGTTAGAATTACATTATTACCATTTCTTTTGTCAACATTTATTGAAGTGATTTTTCTTGTGAATATCATCACTTCTGGAACTATTGAGATCGCTGATGAGGAATTTTTAAAATCTACATTAGAGATGTCAAATCTATAAAGGAATGATGAGTCAGATACTGCCCCTAATTTATCAGTTGAAACGAATAAGGTTTTTCCGTCATTTGTTATGCCAAAGCAATGAATTTCTTCAGTTGGTGCGTTTGCAAATTTCTTTGTGTCGTAGAACTTAACCATAGATATTGGTGTTAATGCACCATCTAATGGAGAAGCTATGTAGTCATGGATGTTTGAACAAACATAAATTCCTTGTGAGGTTCCAAAAAATAATCTTGATTGAATTGGGTTAGAAATTTTAATTGCTGTATCTTGGTTATATTGGATTGAATCAGTGAAAGTATGAATAAAAGGATATTCCATTGTAGGGCTTTTTGCTAAAACTGAATCCCCTGGTTTTATCCAAGAACCTGTTCTCCATTCTGAATTTGTATCTCTAACACAATTTATTGCTGTATTTTGGTTGATAACTAAAAACATTGAATCTGGTAGTTGGGCAGTTGTAGATTCCCATAAATACATAGGAGTTACTGCTGGTTCGTATGGACGCCATGTTTGGTTTTCAATAATACCGGTTGGGAATAATGTAGAACTGTAGTTCCATGTTACGTCATCAATTGAAGAGTAATCTCCGTTATTTCCGTATGTACGTGCAATTTGTCCAAATTTTCTTGAAACAATTAAAGATTTTCTTGGGGTAGGAAGTATTCTTTGGAATTGAGAAGTACCAACATTTCCTCCATTTGTTGTTCTTTGGAATGAATTTGGATTATATCCTGGAGAATTAATTGTCCAAATTACATCTCCTGATTGGTTTTCTCCTAAATTTCCTGAGTTTTCAATATAAACAGATCCGTTAGCTTCTGTTCCTCCAACAACTGAACCATCAGGTGCAACAGCAACACTTAGAAATTGTGTTGTTATCATATTTTTTGTTGAAAGCTTCCAGTCTGTTGTGTATAATACCGAGTCAAATGAATAAGTGTGTATTCCTCCATCTGTTGCAGCAACTATCAAAATTGAATCAAAAAAAGTTATTGGATTTTCTTTAATAATAATTTCATTAATTCCACTACTTACATATTCTGGAGAGGTTCTAATACCGTTTGTGCTGTTAGGGGAATTTGAATATCTACTAATATTTTCCCAATAATAAATATCTGAGTTATTAGCATCATATCCTTTCATTACATAATCTCCTCCAAGATATACTTCTTCTGGAGTTTTTAGGTCGTTAACAGCAATTGACATTGATGTTGGAACTCCTGCATTATAGTATGTTTGAGCAGTTGTTCTGCGCCAATTAACTGAGTTTATGTCGTTAGTTCTTACAAGCATTTCTCTGTAATATCTTGTACCTTCTTCAACTCCTTCTGAAAAGTAATTTACATATGAGTATAGTTTGTTTGGATTTTTGCTTCCAAATGCTAATCTAATGCGGTTGATTGATAGAGTGCTTGTGTCTAATTTTTTAAGAGTATCAGCTTTTAATATAACTTGAAAATTTGCAAAATCATCTGAAGAAATAGCAACTTTTGCTTCACTGTCTGTGAAGTAAACAGCTAAGGTACTTTCTTTATTTGCAACAATATCCCCAACGTTTGCAGAACCAATTGCACTAACTGCAGTCCAACTTGTTGAATCGTTAAGTTGCATTAAACCATCATTTGTTGCAACATAAACTTTATTTGAGCTTCTGTTAACAGCAATTTTATTAACAAAAGCCTTGCCATCACCGTAGTTATAAGGAGTGGTTGGTTTTGTGAAATCAAGTAATTTGAATTTTATGTTTTCAGTTACCCAAGCATACTTAGCATCGTCAGATGTTAAATTATTTGACCAATTTTTGTTAGATTGGTTAATGGTAGTTGAAATATAAACACCATTACCTAACATACCAATTGTATTGTTATTTATTCCAAAACCATTATCGGTGTAATTGTTTTCTCCAGTACCGATGTATAGAACACCGTTATTATCTTGAGCAATTGCAGTTATAGCAAGGTTTTGTTGTCCATCACCTAAGGTAATTTCTTGCCAGTTTTTTCCATTATTAACGCTAATGAACAAACCACCTGCAACTCCTCCAGAATACATAATGTTGTTGTTGAAACGGTCAAAAATAATTGTTCTTGAACGGCCACTAACATTATTTGGTCCAAGAGAAATCCACTGATCATTTGTTTGTGCATTAACTGAATTTAATCCAATACAAGAAAGGAATAAAATCACTAATCCAAATAGTAACTTTCTGTTTTTCATAAATATATTATTTTATTGCTTATAATTTATATTCAATTTTAATGAGCAAAAATACAAATAATAATAATACAAAACTAATTTTTGCTCTTTTTGTTTGAAATGAACTACAAAAAAATAATATGTTAAATTGCTTGTATTATTTGATTCGGAAGTGAAATTCTTTTTCTATTTTTTCTCTTAACATATATATAATTAGGTAGTAAACTGAAACTGAAAATATTGATGTTAATGCTGTTAATGATTCATTATTTGGGAAAATAAATTTGTTAGAGAGAATAGCAGAAATTATTAACACTAAGAAAGGAAAGAAGAATCCTAATAGAACAGCTTTTGTCCCCATTTTTTGCTCCATGCAAACAACTACCTCTTGTCCAATCTTGTAGTCTGAAGTGTTAGATAACTTTACTTCAATATTTTTTTCTTTAGAATCATTCATATTGCAAGCTCCCTTTGCATGGCAGGAAGCGCACATGGAAATAGAGATTATTCTTACAATAATCTTTTTTTCTGTTATTTGGGTAATTGTTCCTGAATGTTCAATTAATTCACTCATCCTATTTGTTTGTATTTAAATTACAATAACGCTTTTGCTTTCAATCCAAGCCTCTTTACCATCTTCGGTTTTTACTTTAATCCAAGTGTTTGCTTTTTCAACAATTTTAACTTTTTGACCCTTATATATTTTTATTTTATCTGTAGAATTAATGTCTGGAGAGTCTTTCCCTGAAGAATTATTGTCAAATACTATCGCATAATTTTTAGATTGAATTGTGTTTTGGCGATTGAACCCAGCAAATACTGAGACGGAAAAAAGCAAAATAGAAAACAAAAAACTATAGAATAGGATTATCTTCTTTTCAAATGAAAAGTAGTAGAAAACAAAAATTAGGCATGATGAAATTAATAATATGATTGAAACTATCATCCATGTTGAAGGAATAAATAGATTTGAAATTGTTCTCCACCATCTTTTTAAGAAAAAGTCAGGCACAATATATACATCTCCCTTCAATCTTGCTTTTGCAACCTTTAAATTATTCTCAATATTGTTATTGTTGGGTTTTAATCTTAATCCTCTCTCGTAATATAATATTGAATTTGCATAGTCATTTAGTCGAAAATATGTATTACCAATATTATAGTATAAGTCGGCAGAAAATTTATTTTGTTTCTCGATTGTTAAATAGGTTTTAAGTGCTTGATCGTATTTTTTATCATTAAATAATGAATTTCCTTTTTCATATAAATCATCATTAGCCTTAGCAAAAGAAGCCAAGCTAATTAATAGCATAATAATTAGATATCTAAACTTTTTCATCGTATTATTTAATTTGAGATTCAATATCAGAAAGAGAATTTATTGCTTGTTGATATAGATTATCCATTTTTGATGTTTCTTCAATAGGAGAAAATCTTACGTATTCGCAATTATGAAGTAATGAAATTAAATTCTGAATGGTTTGCTCATTAATGTTCCTGCCATCTAAAATGTCTTTAATGTTCTCAAAGCTTAAATCCATTTTAACAATCTTAAATCTATCAGAAAGATAGTTCCATGTTGCTTGAGAAACCTCGGTATAGAAATTTTCCTTATCACCATTAGCCAAATATATTTTTGCTTTCTTCATTCTTTGTAGAGCAACTTTGGTGGCTTTTTTATATTTTACGTATGTAATATCCTTGTTTCTTCTATTTGTTCTATTCTTATATATTATAAAAGCAATGGTAAGGATTGGAATAATCAGAAATAAGATAAAAAGAAATGGTTTTTGATAATCCAAATCTTTTGAAGAAATGAATTTAATCTTCTTTGTATTTATATGCTCAATATCTCGTTTTAGGTATTTTTCTCTATCAGTTATTTGTTGTGCCAATCCACTAAGTTCATCCTTCCCTTTTGCTATTTTTAAACTAAATTCTTGAGTTGAAATGGTTTTGTATTGTTTTGTTTTTATATCAAAATAAGTAAAATCGACCTTTGGAATTTTAAATTCTCCTTGAACTCGTGGAATAAGTATATATTCGAAGGTCCTTTTTCCATTAACTCCCGATTGTGTTTTATTTATTTTATCGTCAATTGTTGGGTCGTAGGATTCAAAATCATCAGGTATTTTTAAATTAATTTTATCAATAAGACTTAAATTACCACTGCCAGAAATAGTATATCTTAGTGTAATAGTTTCATTGGTTTTACAGCTTAGTGGATTTGAGGAAGCAGTTATTTGAAAATTGCCAACTGCACCTGAAAAATCAGAATTTGTTTTAGGAAGACTTTTTACATCAATAGATATTTTATTTGATTTTATATTTTTTTTAACCCTCTCGTATCCAGTTTGTCCTAACGATTGAAAAAATGGATCGTTAAAGAATGAGTCAAAGAATGGGTCTCCTGACGAAACTCTTCTTCGGCTCGTAGTTGATATATGAGCAACAACATCAATATCTAAAGGTGCAATTGATAGTTTTCCTGATTGTTGTGGATATGCAATAACCTTTCTTAGAGTGGCTACTTGATAATTTTTTCCATCAATTCTTTCATTTGTTATTATAGGATCCTTCGACATATCTATTTCCTCAATCCAAAACCCTTTGTTAATTGGCATTTGATTAACTTGATATTCTGAAATAGGAACCAAGGTATAAAGTTTATATGTGATAATAATTTCTTCTCCAACAACTGCTTGTGATTTATTTGCAAATGCTTTAATAAAAAGAGCTTTATTGTCTAAAACTGTTATAGGAGGTTGATTATCTCTGTTTTGTGAATATCCATTTTGAGTTTGAGCTCTCTGAGCTTGTGTAGGATTCTTTTGGACTTTGATTGTAAGTGAATTTGATGTGTAAGTTTTCCCATTAGAATTAATTTTTGCTCCTCCAATTGTAAATGTTCCTTCTTTATTTGCATGCAAAACATATGTAAAAGTTGAGGAAGAATTGTTTTGCATTTTTCCATTTATAACACTATAAGATGAGCTCCTTGAAGTGCTTGGACCTCCCAAAATTTCAAATCCACTTATTGAAGGAGCAATAAATTTTGAAACATCGTCTGAGTTTATTTTAAATTTAATTTGAAATTGTTCTCCAACTCCAATAACTGTTGGACCAGAGGCACTAAAATTAATATCTTGAGCATTTAAATTGACTCCAACCAAACTAAATATTAGTAATAAAAATATTCTAATTAACTTTTTCATAATCAAATCTACCAATCCTTATCGTTTCTATTTTGTTGTGTGTTTTTATCTTTTTCTTTTTTAAGACGATCAAGTGTGTTTTTCTCGTTATTTTTTAAAGCCTCAAGCATTCTTTCCTTATCTTGATTTTGTTTTTTTTGATATTCTTGGGGCTTGTCGTCTTTTTCTTG
>JAQUTD010000073.1:6658-10158 GCA_028709955.1 Bacteroidales bacterium
TTTTCTTGTTTTTCTTGCTTTTTCTGTTCTTTATTTTCTTTTTTTTGTTTATTCTGATTATTATTTTTGTTTTGCTTAAGAAGTCTCATTGCCAATGAAAGATTGTACTTTGCCGCAGAATCTTGAGAGTTTATTTTAAGTGTATTTTTGTAGTCTCTGATGGCTTTCTCTAACCCCTTATCATATTTCTCATCTTTTTGAACTGAATCCAATAAAGCTAATTTAAAATTTGTATTACCTCTATTATAATATAAATCAGCCAAAAAATTAGTGTCAAGTATGGAATCATTTGACAGAGCCTTGTCGTAATATATCAGAGATTTATTTAATTGGTCTTCCTTGTCTTTTTTATAGTTGGAGTTTGCCAAATTAAATTGAGCTTTTTTGTAGGTAGAGTCAATTGCAAGAGCCTTCAAGTAATTATCCTCAGCCTTTTCATATTGCTTTTCTTCAAAATTTTCATTTCCTTCCCTTAAATATTTTTTTTCTTTGTCACAAGAAGATAATGCAAATATAATTAATGTAAAATAAATTAACCTTTTCATACAATATTTATTTTCCAAAGAAGAATTTTCTATTAATATATTTATTCTTTTTTTCAAAAACCAAGAACTCAATAATTAGTAAAATAAAGGCAATGAATGCAAAAATATAAAATTTGCTTTCATAGTCTTTATATGCAACCGCTTGATATTCATTTTTCTCCATTTTATTTATTCTTGCAAGAATATTATCTAATCCTATTGAGGAATTATTGGCTCTAATATAAACACCATTTCCAACAGAAGCAATGTCTTTAAGAATATCTTCATTAAGCTTAGTCATAACATAAGATCCATTAATATCCTTTTTGTATTCAATTTTTCCCTGTCCATTACTTGAAATAGGGATTAATGCTCCTTCGGCCAACCCAAGACCAATAGTATTGATAACTACACCATCTTTTGCAATTTGCTTTGCCACATCAATAGCTTCTTCTTCGTTATCCTCTCCATCTGAAATTAGAATAATGCTTCTTGATTTATTATCACTGTTTTTGTCTCCAAAGCTTTCGTTGGCTTTCTCTAAGGCTTGTCCAATTGCAGTTCCTTGATTGCTTATCATTGAAGGATCAATTAGGTCAATAAAGGTTTTAGCAGCTCCATAATCATTGGTTATTGGAAGTTGAACATAAGCACTGCCAGCAAATACAATAATTCCGATTCTGTCGTTTTTAAGTTGATCAATCAAATGATTTAATGATTGTTTTGCTCTTGAAATCCTATTGGGTTTAATATCTTGAGCCAACATACTGTTTGAAATATCTAAACAAATCATTAAATCGGTACCTTTTCGATCTGTTTTTTCAACAGATGTTCCAATTTGAGGATTTGCAATTGCAATAACAATAAAAAAATAAGCAATATTTATTAATATAAACTTTGTCCATTGTTTTCCATAAGAAAGATCAGGAACAATAATATCAATTAAATTCTTATCAATAAAATCTCTTAACCTTGCCTTTTTCTTCTTAATGTAAAAAAAATGTAGGATAAAGAAAAAAGGTATAAGTGTTAGAAGATATAATATTTCAATGTTTTCAATTCTAATCATATTATGGATTTGTTCTAAAAATGGTTCTTCTTAATATCACTTCAATAATCAATAAAAATAAGGCACTAATCAAAAATGGGAATGCGAAATCTTTCTTTATTTGGTAATATGATACATCAATGATTGATTTTTCCATACTGTCAATTTCTTTAAAAATAGTTTGAAGGGAATTTTTATCGGTTGAACGAAAGTATTTACCATTTGTTGTTTTTGCAATTTCTTTCAGTAGAAATTCATCAATTTTAACTTCAACATTTTGATATTGCTTTCCATAAGGAGTTTGAAAAGGGTATGGTGCCATTCCCATTTTTCCAATGCCAATGGTATATACTCTAATTTTATAGTCTTTTGCAATTTCAGCAGCTGTTAATGGGTCAATAGCCCCCATATTATTAACCCCATCGGTTAAAAGAATTATAGTCTTACTTTTTGTTTTTGTATCCTTAATCCTATTTATTGCTGTTGCTAATCCATCTCCAATTGCAGTTCCATCTTGAATAATTCCACTCTCAACCTTTGTTGTCAATTCCATTAACATTGAATGGTCGGTTGTCGGAGGACATTGGGTGAAGGCTTCTCCTGAAAAAACAACTAATCCGATGTTATCTGTCTTTCTCCCCTGCATAAAATCCTTAGCAACGTCTTTAGCAGCTTCCAATCTATTTGGTTTAAAATCTTCTGCCAGCATTGAGCCAGATATATCTAATGCTACAACAATATCTACTCCTTCAACATTCATTTCATCTTTACTTAAATAGGACTGAGGTCTTGCAACCGAAATAATGAGTAAGATCAAGACCAAATATCTAATGTAATTAGGTAATTGCCTCAAACGGACTTTCCATGATTTTGGGGTATTTTCAAAAGGAGAGATTTGAGAGTATCTTAATGCAGGATATTCTTTCTTATCAAATAAATATTGATAAACAATAATTAATGGAATTAGCAAAAGTAATAATAGAAAGTAAGGATATTCGAATCCACTATACATCTTTAATCTCCTTTCCTTGAATTTGTTCTATGTTTTCAATTAATTTAGTTTGATTTACAAACTCTATGGAGTCTTTTATGCATTTATTGCTCACAAATGAATCTGGAATATATTTTGCAAATTTAACCAAGTCTGAATATTTTAGGATATATTCGAGAAGTGAAAAGGGTTCATCTTTAATTATTGCCCTATCTTTGATTTCCATAAATATTTCATCAGTTGTCATTTCAAGTGCTCTAATGTCATATCTATTATCTAAATATACTCGCAATATATCAGAAATTTCAGAAAAGTATTCTTTTACTTTTCCATTTTCATACAATCTTTTCAATCTAAGCTCGTCTAAGGAGTTTATTGCAATAACATGTGCAGGAAGCTTTTGTTTAGGTTTGATGAATATCTCCTTAATGCTTTTTTTCCTATACTTTTTCCAAATTTTGACTCCAAAATAAAATGCAATAATTAAAACTATTCCAAGTAGAAACCAAATAATTATTGGCATAATCTCGCTTATTTTAAAGGGCTCTTGTTGATTTGGTTTGATGTCTTTTATTTCGATTTTAGTTGTGTCTATCGGGTATGGCACAACTTCAAAGCCAAAACTTCTTCCGTTTTTATTAAGGATTTGATGCTTTCCAACAACAAAAGAAGTTAATCTATAAGTAAAGTTAAGATATTTCTTGCCCTTTTGTTCAATAGTATCAATTTTAGAAGAAATTATCTCTAAGCTATCTTCAATTTGAATGGGAATGTAAATTGATTGTTCCGAGAAATTTTCAATTGGTAGCATAAAGGAGTAAACTAATTGATCTCCAATCTGAATTTTAGTTTTGCTTAATGATGGAATTGTTGGTTGTGAATATGATATGAAATTTAGAAATAGTATGCCAATAATTAATGAACTCCTTTTCATTTT
>JAQUTD010000074.1 GCA_028709955.1 Bacteroidales bacterium
GATATGAAATAGGATTTGTAAATTAGTTTTGTAAGCTAATCTTGGTTTACTAAATACATAAATGTGTTTCCTCTTTCTTCAAAGTTTTTAAACATATCATAACTCGCTGCGGCTGGGCTTAAAAGGACTTTCTTCCCTTTTTGAGTTTTGGTTTTGCACCAAGTAACTATTTCGTCAAAGTTGTTTGAGAATAGATAGTTTATATCTTTTGAATTATTTTCAATTATTATTTTTGATATTCTTTTTCCTGCTTCTGAAACAAAAACAATATTCTTTAAGTCTTCAAATTCAAATAAAATATTCTTTAAAATAGAATAATCAATCCCCCTATCCTTTCCTCCCAAAATAAGAGTTTGAACATTTTTTAAAGACCTTAGAGCTGCAAGGGTTGCTTGAGGAATTGTGGATATTGAGTCGTTATAATATGTCACTTCATCTCTTTCACAAACAAACTGTAAACGATGCTCTAAGCCATTAAATTCTATAATTGATTTCAATCCTTCTTCACTTTCCTTACCTAAGAACTTAGCAACATTATATGCAATCATAATATTAAATTTATTATGTTCTCCTTTTAATGTTGTTGGTTCTGGAAATGAATAATCCTTTATATCGATTGGGATTAGTGAGGTTTTCTTTTGTAGCTTATCTATCCACTCTCCTATTAGTTTATCGTTTGAATTATATAGAAAAGCGTTATTGTTTTCATCTTGATATTTTAAGATATTTAGTTTTGCTTCTTGATATTGTTCATATGTTTGGAAGTGGTCAAGATGTTCTTGGTATAGGTTTAGCAAAACCGAAACTTTTGGTGCTTTTTTTATAAATTGTAACTGATGGGCAGAAAGTTCTAATACAATTATTGTGTTGGGAGTTATTTGGTCTATAAGGTCGAGCATTGGTACTCCAATATTTCCTGCAAGAAGCACATCTTCATGTTTTTCTTTAAGTATTTTGTATATTAGAGTTGAAGTGGTGCTTTTACCTTTTGTTCCAGTCACTCCAATACATTGATGAGCATATTGTTGAAGAAATATATCGGTTTGAGAAGTTATTTGCTGTTCATTGTAGGTTCTTGTCATTTTATTTAGAGCAATTCCTGGCGATTTAATAACCAAATCATATTCTTGAGAGTAGCTTGCATCATCTCCTACATGAAATTTTAATATTTTATCATTCAATTCTTCACTCAATCCTTCAATATCTCTGATTTTGGGATTATTGTCTTGAAGTCCTATTAGTTTGTTTGGGAATAGTTTTCTTAATAATCGAAATGTTGATTGTCCTTCTTTCCCAAAACCAAAAATAACAATTTTATTATCTCCTAATTGTCTTGCAATCTCAGCCTTCTTAAACATTGCATAAGGGTTAGAAAGAACATTTTGAAATCTTTTTTCAAGAAAATGATTAGGTGAAAACTCATAAAGGTATTCTTCTTTATCAATCGAACAATAGGCTTGAGCCAAAGGGAGGCTTAACCAATAATCAACAAGATAAAATTCCTTTGATTGTGGATATCTCTCAACTAATAGAGCTATAGCAAGATTAACCTCTTCAACAGTTCCCACACACTCAAAAGGCTTTACTGCTAATTTACCAATTAGTTCATCAAGATAGGTTTTTAGCGATTTCTTGTTCAATAGATTTTCTCCAAAGTGGTTTTCTAATTTGTTTGGAAAAAGAAATGGGGAGAGAATAATGTATGCAAATAAACATTTAGGACAGTTGCAACACCAAACATCTGTTTTACTGCCAGCATTACAACTACGAAAAACTTCATGGTATTGACTTAGAAGAGAAAATTGCTGTGCAATTTGCAATTCACTCATTGGTCGGAGAAAACTAAAATAATTGAAATCATCGTATATAAATTCTTTTACATAATTTCTAAAATCCGCTTCAAATTCTATGCTTTTAGAATATTGATGATTTACGTTTTCTCCAATCACTGTGGATTCGTTGGCTGAGTTTTCATTACTTAGGGCAATATTTCGAGTGTTTGTGACAAATGCACAAAAGAGTGAAACAAAAGCTAACATTGCAGAAAAAGGAGTATGTCCATTTAGATAGCCTTTATCGTTAAGTTCTAAAAGGTGCTTATCAATTGTTCTTTTAATTGATAAATAATCTCCTTTCGTAAACCCTCCAACCTCAACACAATTGGTTGTAGCGCCCCTTGGATTGATTATCATCGGTAGAATTTCAAATCCATTATTTCTAAGCAATTCTAATGTTACAACAGAATCCTTTCCACCTCCAATTGGCACAATAACCTTATTTTCATTACCTTGATTTTTGAATTTTAGATTATCGAATATTGGTCCCTTAGGAACAATTGTCATAAAGTCATCAATATTTGTTTGGATAGAGTTAAGATAAAAGTATTCTCCAAGACCATTAAAATATTGTTTTTTCCAAAATTTAATTTGTTTTGCGGTTAAATATCCAGCCTCAATCAAAACAATTGGACAAGCAAATGCCTTCCAATAACTAATAAGTTCAATCATTCCTATATTGAAAGCAATTATTGCAATTTCTTCTGAATCAAATCTATTATGAACAAATAATTTATTTACTAAGAATTCAATTTTTGGATTAAATTTATGCTCCTTGCATTCAAATTCAAAGTTAAGAATAATGCTTGATTTGTCTTTATTAAAAGTATATCCATAATTCTTATATTTAAAAATTGGATAATTCTTTCTTAAAGTATTAAATTTTTGGCTATTGTCTATAAATGGGGTCATAATTATATTTAATCTAAAAATGGAAGAACAAAATTACAAATAAATCAGAACTTAATTATCAAAATATGAAGTATTGGAATAAAAACTCAAAGAGATAGTAAAATTAAAGCTCGATTCTTGGAAAAAAATAATGATTTAATATATTCTTAATAAGAATTCTGATTTTTATATTTATCTTTGTACTCAAATATTAAATAATATGAAACCACAAGTCAAACAACAAACCGCTATAATTAATTCAATTCTTAAAGTTTTTGCCCTTAATCCTTTTGAAACTCTTAACTATAAACAAGTTGCCTCACGTCTTGGAACAAACGACAGAGCTTCCTTACAAATGATTATGAACAACATTCTTCAATTGGCAGAGGATTCAATTCTTATTGAGGAAACAAGAGGAAAATATCGTTTGGACTCAAGATATATAAGTGATGACATACTTCCTTCAAATTATATTGTTGGAACTGTTGACATGAAACAAACCTCAAAGGCTTATGTTATTCCTGATGATGGTTCGGAAGATATTTTTATATCTTCAAATAACACCAATCATGCACTTAATAACGACAAAGTAAAGGTTTATCTGTTCCCTCGTCGTAAAGGGAGGAAGCAAGAAGGTCAAATTACCGAGATTATTTCAAGAAACCAAACAACATTTGTTGGTTCTGTTCAAATAAATCCTAAATATGCTTTTTTTATTGCTGACAGTACTTCTATGCCCGTTGATATCTTTATTCCTAAAGAAGATATAAACGGAGCCAAGGAAGATGATAAGGTTTTAGTTGAAATGACCGAATGGCCACAGAGAGCTAATAATCCATTTGGAAAAGTTGTTCAAATTTTAGGAAAGAAAGGAGAAAACAATACTGAAATGCTTTCAATATTGGCAGATTATGGATTTCCATTAGCTTTCCCTGACTCGGTTGAACAAGAAGCTAAAAATATTCCATTGGAAATTCCAAAACAAGAAATACAACTTAGAAGAGATTTTCGCAAAACTACCACCATAACAATTGATCCTGCTGATGCTAAAGATTTTGATGATGCAATATCCTTTAAGGTTTTGGAAAATGGGAATTATGAATTAGGGGTTCATATTGCTGACGTAACTTATTATGTTAGACCAGGAACTGCACTTGATGAAGAAGCATTTAAAAGAGCAACTTCAGTTTATTTGGTTGACAGAACAATCCCTATGCTTCCTGAGAAACTATCAAATATGGTTTGTTCACTTCGCCCTAATGAAGATAGCCTGACATTTTCTGCTGTTTTTGAAATGAATGAGAAAGCAGAAATCATTAATGAGTGGTTTGGGAAAGGAATTATTAACTCAGATAGAAGGTTTGCATATGAAGAAGCTCAAAAAATAATTGAAGATGAAAAAGGTGAAATGGCAGATTTTATTTTGCCTGTAAATCGACTTGCAACAATTCTTCGCAAGAAGAGATTTAAAACAGGAGCAATAAATTTTGAAAGCCAAGAAGTTAAATTTAAGTTAGATGAAAACTCAAAACCAATTGGAATTTATATAAAAGAAAACAAGGAAGCAAATTGGTTGGTTGAAGAATTTATGCTTTTAGCAAACAAAAGAGTTGCTGAAAAAATAGGAAAAGATAAAAAAGGGAAAAAAGAAGCTAAAACATTTATATATAGGGTTCACGACGAACCAAACCCAGAAAAACTAAACATCTTTAAAGAATTTGTTGGCAAATTAGGATACAACATAAATGCTGAGAGTAGGAGTTCGTTGGTTAAAAGTTTTAATGAATTGTTTAGTGCAATTGCAGGTAAGGGCGAAGAGAGTATGATTTCAAACATTGCAATCAGGACTATGTCAAAAGCTTATTATTCCACACATAACATTGGTCATTATGGGCTTTCATTTCCTTACTATTCTCACTTTACCTCACCCATTCGTCGTTATCCCGACCTAATGCTTCATCGTTTATTGGAGCGATATCTCAACGAAAAACCATCTGCAGACAAGGGAGTTTATGAAGAAAAATGTGAACATTGTTCTTTGATGGAGAAAAAAGCAGCAGAGGCAGAACGTACTTCGGTTAAATATAAGCAAGCAGAATTTCTTTCAGATAAAATTGGACAAATATTTAAAGGAGCAATATCTGGCATTAGTAAGTGGGGAATATATGTTTTGATTGATGAAAATAAGTGCGAAGGACTTATTCCTATTAGAACACTAAGTGACGATTTTTATTATATTGATGAAGATAATTATCAAGTTGTTGGAAGAAAGTATAATAAAACTTATCGTTTGGGTGACCCTATTAAGATAAAGGTTGAGAGTGTAAATATGTTAAAAAAACAAATGGACTTCTCATTGGTTGATGATGGAGAATTTGAAGCAGAATTAAGAGATTTCTCTCCCGAAAAGATAGATGAAAATAAACCTCAAACCCAAAGGCAATATTCTCAAAAACTAAAAAGAGGAAGAGGTTTAAAACAAAATTCAAATCAAGGCTCCGAAAACAAAAATAAACCAATAAGAAAAAGAAAAAGATAATATGGGTGATTTATTTGAGAAAGCATTTGAGAATAAAAATATTATTGATGGGTTTCGTCCTTTTGAACAAGAAACTCTAAAATCCTTAAAAGCATATTATAAGATAGGTCTTACTTTTTCTTCAAATGCCTTGGAAGGGAATAGTCTTACTGAATCGGAAACAAAAGTTGTAATTGAAGACGGATTAACCATTGGAGGAAAACCTCTAAGGGATATTTATGAGGCAACGGGACATGCAAAAGCTTATGATTATGTTTATGATATTGTAAATAATAAATTATTAAAGTCAAGTGATATTTTAGAGCTTCATCGTTTGTTTTATGAAAATATAGATTCTAAAAAAGCAGGTAAATATAGACAAGAACAAGTTTTTATTTCTGGGAGTAAATATAAAGTAACTCCAGCGCATAATATAGAAAAAGAAATTAATGAATTTGTATCTTGGTTTAATGAAAATGAAAAGGCAATAAACCCTATTCTCTTTTCCGCCTTAACACATTTAAAATTCATTTTTATTCATCCTTTTATTGATGGAAATGGGAGAGTTGCGAGACTATTAATGAATCTTGCTTTATTAAGGAATGCCTATACAATAGCTATTATTCCTCCAATCCTTCGCTCTGAATATATTGCATCATTAGAAAAAGCACATACTGAAGAGAAAGAATTTATTGACTTTATTACACAAAGAGTTATCCAAACTCAATTGGAACTAATTAGAATAATTAAGTAGAAAGATAAAATATATGAATGTATTATTATTGGGCTCTGGCGCAAGAGAACATGCTATTGCACTTAAAATTAAAGAAAGTAGTTTATTAACAAAACTTTTCATCTCTCCTGGCAATCCAGGCACAACTCTTTGTGGAATTAATGTAAATATTGGTTCTGACTTTTCAAGCATTAAGGATTTTGTTTTAAAGAATAATATTGAAATGCTTGTTGTTGGTCCAGAACAACCATTGGTTGACGGTATTTGGGATTATTTTCATAATGACTCTGAATTAAAAGATATTTTAGTTGTTGGTCCAAGCAAAATGGGTGCTACTTTAGAAGGAAGTAAGGATTTTGCTAAGGCTTTTATGCAAAAGAATAATATCCCAACTGCAAGATATAAAACATTCTATAAAGACACTCTTCAAGGAGGAAAAGACTTTTTAAAAACATTAAACCCTCCCTATGTTTTAAAAGCAGATGGCTTGGCAGCAGGTAAAGGTGTTGTTATTCCAGAAACAATTGAAGAGGCAGAAAAGGAATTAACCCAGATGCTTGAGTGTGCTAAGTTTGGTGAAGCATCTGCAAAGGTTGTTATTGAAGAGTTCTTAAAAGGAATAGAATGCAGTGTGTTTGTTTTAAGTGATGGAGAAAACTATAAAATACTGCCTGTTGCAAAAGACTATAAACGAATTGGAGAAGGAGATACCGGATTAAATACTGGTGGTATGGGTGCCGTTAGCCCTGTTCCTTTTGCAGATGAAACATTTATGCAAAAGGTTGAGCAAAGAATAGTTATTCCAACAATTAATGGATTAAAGAAAGACAATATAGAATATCAAGGTTTTATTTTCATAGGACTTATGAATGTTGGAGGAGAGCCTTTTGTTATTGAGTATAATGTTAGAATGGGTGACCCTGAAACAGAATCAGTTTTTCCAAGAATTAAATCAGATATATTGGAAGCATTCAATAGTTTTAGAAAAAAATCACTTGATAAGATAAACTTTGAAATTGATTCTCGCTATGCAACAACAGTTATGATGGTTGCTGGGGGTTATCCTGAGAATTATGAAAAAGGAAAAGAAATCAAAGGAATTGAAAAAACCAATGATTGCATAGTTTTTCACGCAGGAACAAAAGAAAACGAAGGAAAAATGCTAACAAATGGGGGTAGAGTTCTTGCAGTAACATGTTATGGCAATACTATGCAAGAAGCTCTAAACAAGTGTTATGAAAATGTAGACAAAATTGATTGGGAAGGTAAATACTATAGAAAAGATATAGGAAAAGACCTTTTATAATGGTTAACTGTTAATGATTAATGGTTAATTCATTGCATTAAAGTCAATTTTGTCAATTAGGTCTATTTTGTCCATCAAATGAAAATAGGAAATAAAAAATGAAACAATATTTAGATTTATTACAACAAGTTCTTGATAATGGAAACATTAAAGAAGATAGAACAGGAACAGGTACTAAAAGTGTATTTGGGTATCAAATGAGATTTAATCTTCAAGAAGGTTTCCCTATGGTAACAACAAAGAAACTTCATACTCGTTCAATTATTCATGAGCTTCTATGGTTCCTGCAAGGAAATACAAATATTAAATATCTTCACGACAATAAGGTTAGTATTTGGGATGAATGGGCGGACGAGAATGGTGATTTAGGTCCTATTTATGGAAAACAATGGCGTTCATGGGCAGCTCAAGAAGGAAGAACTATTGATCAAATATCAGAACTAATAGAACAAATAAAGACTGATCCTAATTCAAGACGTTTATTAGTATGTGCATGGAATGTTGGAGAAATAGATAAAATGGCATTACCTCCTTGTCATATTCTTTTCCAATTCTATGTTTCTAATGGGAAACTTTCCTGTCAATTATATCAAAGAAGTGCTGATATATTCTTAGGAGTTCCATTTAATATAACATCTTACGCCTTACTAACTCATATGATTGCACAAGTATGTAATCTTGAAGTTGGAGATTTTATCCACACTCTTGGGGATGCTCATTTATATACTAATCATTTTGAACAAGCCCAACTACAACTTTCAAGAGAGCCTTATCCCCTACCTCAACTAAAACTAAACAAAGATATTAAAAACATATTTGATTTTAAATATGAAGATATAGAAATCCAAAACTACAATTCTCATCCAACAATCAAAGCCCCAATAGCAGTTTAAATAATCATTAACCATTAATCATTAACAATTAACCATTATGATAAGTATAATTGTTGCAATAGCCGAAAACAATGCAATAGGAAAAGATAATGATTTACTATGGCACATTTCTGAGGATTTAAAATATTTTAAAAGAATAACCTTAGGCTCACCTATCATTATGGGAAGAAAAACATGGGAATCCCTCCCCTTTAAACCGCTCCCTAAACGAGAAAACATTGTTATTTCAAACAATAAAGACTATAAATTGGATAACGCAACCGTTTTTCACTCCCTTGAAGAGGCAGTTCAGTACGTAAAGAAATTTGAAAACTGTTTTATTATAGGAGGTGGAATGATTTATAATACAATTCTTCCTTTTTGCGATAAACTATATATTACCAAAGTTCATAAATCATTTGAAGCCGATACTTTCTTCCCTGAAATAGATTCAAATCAATGGGAACTTGAATCTCAAAGTGAAATTCAAAAAGACGAACCAAGTGGTTTAGAATTTCAATTCTTAGTTTATAAGAAAAAATAAAATACCCTATTTTCTTTGTTTTTCATTTAATATTAGCTATCTTTGCAAGTGCTAATATAATATCACTTAATTATGAAAAACAAAGCAAACAACAATATATTATCACTTATTGATAATAATCCAGATAAAGTTATATTATCTCTTGCCTCTCGTGTAAAGGAGAGAAGATTAGAAAAAAACTTCACTCAAAATGATATCGCCTTACGTTCAGGCATACCTCTTTCAACTTATCGTAGGTTTGAACTAACTGGAGAGGTTTCTCTACGAGGTTTGGTTATGATAGCATTTGCACTTAATGCAACTGATGATTTTTCAACTCTTTTTGACAAGAAAAGCTATAATAGCATTAATGAAATAATCAATATAGAAAGTATAAAGAAACGTCGAAGAGGAGGTACAAAATGAAAAACATATCTTCATTAGATGTCTTTCTTAATCAAAATCATATCGGGAAATTAGCAATAACTCCTGATGATTTATGTGCTTTTGAATATGATGCTGAATATATAAAAACAGGTATTTCAATATCCCCTTTTATCCTACCAATAGAGAATAGAGTTTTTATTGCAAAAAGAACTCCTTTTGCAGGAGGCTTTGGTGTTTTCGGAGATAGCCTTCCTGATGGTTGGGGAAATCTTATTCTTGATTATTATTTAAAGCAAAAGGGAATAGATCCTTACAAACTAACTGTATTGGAGCGTTTATCTTTAATAGGTTCAACTGGTCGTGGTGCTTTAGAATATATTCCTGACAATAGTACAACAACAAAGGAAGAGTTAATTGATTTCGACCTCTTGGCAGAAGAAGCAGAGAAAATTCTTTCAAGCAAAGATTATGAAGGGAAAGTAGATACCCTTTATCAATATGGTTCTTCTTCTGGAGGAGCTAGACCAAAAATATTTGCAAAAATAGATAACAAAGAATGGCTTGTTAAATTTAAAAGTTCAAATGATTCAAAAGAAATAGGTCAAATAGAATATGACTATTCCCTTTTAGCAAAAGAATGTGGTATTGAAATGCCAGATACAAAATTAATTGGAGGGAAATACTTTGCTGTTGAACGTTTCGATAGAACAAAAGAAGGAAAAATTCATACAATAAGTGCATCAGGGTTATTAAATGCGGATTATAGAATACCAAGCTTAGATTATATAGAACTTCTAAAAGCATGTGCAGCCTTAACTCATAATATGGAAGAAGTTTATAAACTATTCCGCCAAATGATTTTCAATATTATTATTTCAAACAGAGATGACCATTCAAAAAACTTCTCATTCCAACTAATAAACAATAATTGGCAACTCTCCCCTGCCTATGATCTTTTGCCAAGCATTGGATTTAATGGTTATCACACAACAACAATAAACAATCAAGGAGAGCCAACTCTAAAAGACATTTCAGAAGTTGCCAAAATAATAGGATTAAACAAAC
>JAQUTD010000075.1 GCA_028709955.1 Bacteroidales bacterium
AATCTTCGTTTTATTTTTTCTGTTCTTGGCTCTATTTTCCATACTCTTTATTTGTACCTTTGTCTTCTTGTTATTTAAGTTTTACGTATTCTATAAAGATAATAATTGATTTGATATGAGAAATAAGATATTTGTTTGTATTTCATTTGTATTGGTTCTCTTAGTTCTTCCTTTTAACGAATCTTTCTCTCAAATTACAGATTCTGTCAATATTAAGGTTGGGGCTGAAAGAACAGAAAGTTATATTGATTTATTAAAAGGAAAAAAGGTTGGGATTGTAGCTAATCAGACTTCTTTGATTGGAAAGACTCATTTGGTTGATTCTTTAATTGCATTAGGTATTAATTTAAGAGCAATTTATTGTCCTGAACATGGATTTAGAGGAGAGGCAGAGGCTGGTGCAAGGATAAGCTCTTCAATTGATGCTAAAACACAACTTCCAATAATTTCTCTTTATGGAAATAATAAGAAACCATCTTCTGACGAGATAAAGAAAAATGATATTATTGTTTTTGACCTTCAAGATGTAGGCTGTAGGTTCTATACTTATATTTCAACTCTTCATTATGTAATGGAAGCATGTGCAGAAAATAATATCCCTTTAATTGTTCTTGATAGACCAAATCCTAATTCTTCTTATATTGATGGACCTGTTCTTAAAGACACATCACTTGTTTCTTTTGTTGGAATGCATCCTGTCCCAATTGTTTATGGAATGACAATTGGAGAGTATGCAAAGATGATTAATGGTGAGTGTTGGCTGGGGACTTCAAACAAAAGAGTGATAGGGGAGAAAGGTAAATTAAACTGCGATTTAATAGTTATTCCTTTAAAAAACTATAACCATAATACTCCTTATTCTTTGCCCATTGCTCCAAGCCCAAATCTAAAGACCGATTGTGCTATACAATTATACCCTTCTCTTTGCTGGTTTGAAGGAACGCCTATAAGTGTTGGGAGAGGAACAGATACCCCTTTTGAAATAATTGGCTTTCCTAACTATCATACAAAGAAGTTGACAGGTAAGGAAATTATTAGTTTCACTCCAAAAGTAATTAAGGGAGTAAGTGATAACCCTCCCTATAAGAATCAAGACTGTAGTGGCTTGAGATTGGAATGCGAAATAAAAAACGAAATAGACCTAAGCTATTTAATAGAAATGTATAATTCATATCCCCAAAAAGATAATTTCTTTCAACCCTTCTTCGATAAACTATCTGGAACAAAACTTTTAAAAAATCAGATCAAGAATCATAAAGATCAAGAATTTATTAGAAAGAGTTGGGAAAAAGACTTAGAGGAATTTAAGCAAATTAGAGTTAAATATTTGCTCTATAATTAGTATCAGATTGTTAATTGATTGTAAGTTGTTAGCTTTTACAAAAAGCTAATTGTTAGTTGAAGAAAAAATCTTAACTTTGCACTTCTTAATTTGCTGTTAGTTTTGAGAGAAAAACTTATGGTTTATAATAAAAATATAGGATTGTAATATGTTTGAGAATTTAAGTGAAAAATTAGAGAAGTCGTTTAAGATACTAAAAGGTCAAGGAAAAATAACTGAGATTAATGTTGCTGAAACATTGAAGGAAGTAAGGAAAGCTTTGATTGATGCCGATGTTAGTTATTCAATTGCAAAGGATTTTTGTGACACAGTAAAACAAAAGGCCTTAGGTAAGAATGTTCTAACTGCAATTGAGCCAGGGCAATTGATGATTAAGATTGTTCAAGATGAGCTTACTGAGTTGATGGGAGGCGAAGCTCAAGAGGTTAATATTAAGGGCTCTCCAGCCATAATTCTTATTGCAGGGTTGCAAGGTAGTGGTAAAACAACTTTCTCGGCTAAGTTTGCAAATTATCTTAAAACTAAAAAAGGGAAAAATGTTCTTTTGGTTGCAGGTGACGTGTATCGTCCAGCAGCTATCAATCAATTGCAGGTTCTTGGTGAGCAAATAGGAGTTGAGGTTTATACAGAAGATACAAAAGACCCTGTTCAAATAGCAAAGAATGCTGTTAAGCAAGCAAAGGACAAATCAATCAATGTTGTGATTATTGATACAGCTGGTCGTTTGGCCGTTGATCAACAAATGATGAACGAGATTGAGGCAATAAAGAAAGCAATCAATCCTCAAGAAACGTTATTTGTTGTTGATAGTATGACAGGTCAAGATGCTGTTAATACTGCAAAAGCATTTAATGATAAATTAGATTTTGATGGTGTTGTTCTTACAAAGCTTGATGGAGACACAAGAGGTGGAGCTGCCCTAACCATTCGTCACGTTGTTAACAAGCCAATTAAATTTGTAGGAATTGGTGAAAAGATGGATGCCTTAGATGTTTTTCATCCTCAACGTATGGCTTCAAGAATTTTGGGAATGGGAGATATTGTTTCTTTGGTTGAAAAAGCTCAAGAACAATATGATGAAGAGCAGGCAAGAAAATTGTCAAAGAAACTAAAAACCAATGATTTTAATTTCAACGACTTCCTTTCTCAAATTCATCAAATTAAAAAAATGGGTAACATTAAAGACCTTATGGGAATGATTCCTGGGGTAGGAAAGATGATGAAAGATGTTGACATTAATGATGATGCTTTTAAAGGTATTGAAGCTATTATTGGCTCTATGACCCCTTTTGAAAGAGAAAACCCAGTAAAAATTGATGGAAGTAGGAGAAAAAGAATTGCCAAAGGAAGTGGAACAACAATTGAAGAAGTAAATAGACTTTTAAAACAATTTGAAGAAACAAGGAAAATGATGAAGATGGTGGGGAATGGGAATAAAATGAATGCATTGAAAAATATAAGAAGGAGATAAACCGAATGGAAAACAAGAAAGAACCTATAATAATTGACGGGAAGCTAATAGCCTCTGAAATTAAAAAAGAATTGGCACAAGAAGTTATTCAACTATTGGATTCAGGTAAAAGACCTCCTCACTTAGTAGCAGTTATTGTGGGAGAAGATGGGGCAAGTCAATCCTATGTTGCAAGTAAGGAAAAACAAAGTAAGGAAGTAGGTTTCTTGTCTTCAATATATCGTTTTCCAGAAACACTAACTGAAGAAGAACTTCTAAACACAATTGATTTTCTTAATGATGATAATGAAGTTGATGGTTTTATTGTTCAACTTCCTCTTCCAAAGCATATTGATGAACATAAGATTATTCAAAGAATTGATCCAAGAAAAGATGTGGATGGATTTCATCCAGCAAATGGAGGAAGAATGATGTATAATATGCCTGCATTTATTCCTGCAACTCCTTATGGTATTATGACAATGTTGGAAAGATCTAAAATTAATACTGTGGGAAAAAACTGTGTGGTTTTAGGTAGAAGTAATATTGTTGGTACTCCAGTGGCAGTTTTAATGTCAAGAAATAATAGTTCTGCTAACAGCACAGTAACCCTTTGCCATAGCAAAACCGAAAATATAAAAGAAATTTGCCTTGGGGCAGATATTTTAATTGTTGCAATAGGAAAGCCAGAATTTTTAAAAGAAGATATGGTTAAAGAAGGAGCAGTTGTTATTGATGTGGGTATTCATAGAATTGAAGATCAAACCAAAGAAAGAGGATATAGGGTTGTTGGCGATGTTAAGTTTGATGAGGTAGCTCCAAAATGCAGCTATATAAGCCCTGTTCCAGGAGGAGTTGGAATGTTAACAGTTGTTTCATTACTTCAAAACACTCTAAAAGCCTACAAACACGAAATATATCCCGAGAAATAAGAAATTAATATTTTGACACAAGAACAACTAATTGAATCAGGAAAGTTGCTTCCAATAATGGAAGAGTTTTATTCTTTGCAAGGAGAAGGATATAATACTGGAAAGGCAGCATATTTTATTAGAGTTGGTGGTTGTGATGTGGGATGTGATTTTTGTGATGTTAAGGAGGCATGGGATGCAGCTCTTCTCGCTCCAACAAATATTGAGGAAGTTGTTCGAAGAGCCATTAAATTTCCTGCTAAATCAGCAATTATTACTGGAGGTGAGCCCTTACTCTATAATTTAGACCCACTTTGTGAAATGCTTCACCAAAATAATATTGAAACAATTCTTGAAACTTCTGGGTCTTCTCCAATGAGTGGCTCTTGGGATTGGATATGTCTCTCAGCAAAAAGAAATATTCCCCCAATTGAAGCAAATATTAAATATGCTTCAGAGCTTAAAATGATTATTTCTGACGAGAAGGACTTTGCTTTTGCAGAAACTTATTCTCAAAAGGTTGATAATTCCAAATGTTTCTTATACTTACAACCAGAATGGAGCGTTAGAAATATTATAATGCCAAAGATTATCGAATATATTAAAATGAATCCAAAATGGAGAATATCCCTACAAAGCCACAAATACATGCAAATCCCTTAATTCCATTCTTCTATGGGTTAAGAATATTTCTTATTTTTCTTTTTTCTTTTTTCTTTTTTCAAAATATTTCTGCACAAATCAATCCTAAAGCTGAAAAGGAATTTAAGAAAGCATTGGATTATTTGAATAAAGGAGAAGAAGACAAGGCAATTAAATCCTTAAATAAAGTATTTGAAATAGATAGAAACTATCCTGATGCATTGCTATGTATGGCTGAAATATACTATAATAAAAGCCAGGATTTCGATTCCATAAAATTAAAAGCCTTTCCTTATTATAAACGTTTTGTTGAAATTCATCCAGATTTTGATATAACTTCTCACTATCGATTAGGAGAATTTTATCTTCTTGACTATAATACTGAAAAAGCTAAATATCATTTCAATTACGCCTTGTCAAAATATAAATCTCCGAAGGAAGATAAGAAAATAGATGAAACAAAAAGAAAGATAGAACAAATTAGTTTTATCGAATACTCTCTTCAAAATCCTGTTGATTTTAAGCCTAATAATATGGGAGAGAATATAAATTCTAAATACGATGAATATCTTCCAACACTAACTGCAGACGAACAAACTTTTATTTTTACCAGACTAATTCCAGACACTATTGATTTTGGACTAAAAATTCTAATGGTTGAAGATTTCTTTGAAACAAATAAGGTAGATGGAAAGTGGGAAAAAGCTAAAAAGATGCCTCAACCATTCAATTCAATGGAAAATGAAGGAGCTTTATCAATATCTCCTGATGGCAGAACTGCTTATTTCACTCGTTGTAATTCAAGAGATAGTTATGGAAGCTGTGATTTATATTCGTCTGAAAAGATTGGCTCACGTTGGACAGAACCTAAGAATATGGGTGCAACAATTAATTCTTCGGCTTGGGACTCTCAACCAACAATAGCATCTGACGGAAGAACTCTTTTTTTTGTTTCAAATAGAAGAGGAGGAAAAGGGAAAAATGATATTTGGTACACCTACAAGAAAGATGATGGAAAATGGACAAAACCAGTGAGTTTGGATTCAACAATTAACACTCCTGGAAATGAAATGTATCCTTTTATTCATCCGAGTAACACTACTCTCTATTTTTCTTCCGACTATCATTTAGGTATGGGAGGATTTGATATATTTTATGCAAACATTGAGAATGGACATTTTGTTTTTCCACAAAACATTGGATACCCTGTTAATACATCAGCAAACGAAACAAGCTTTATTGTGTCTCCAAGTGGCAAAAAGGCAATTTTCTCAACTTTTCTGAATGATGGTTTCGGAGCAAAAGAACTATATGAATTTGATCTCTACGAAAAAGCACAGCCAACTCCAGTAGTATATATGAAAGGAAGAACCTTTGATAGAAATACAAATTTGCCACTTGCAGTGAATTTTGAGGTGAAAGATATTAATAGGAATCTTTTAATTGCATCTTCCATTTCAGACCCAAAAACAGGTGAATATTTAGTTGTTTTGCCTCTTGGTGCCGATTATGCACTTAGTGCTTGGGCAGAAGGTTATTTATTTTATTCTGAAAACTTCAATCTAATTGACGTAAATAAATCAAATTCCTATAAAAAAGATATATACCTAAATCCAATTGTTGAAGGACAAACTGTTGTATTGAATAATATTTTCTTTGAAAATAATAGTGCAGAGTTATTACCGAGTTCTCAATCGGAGCTAAATACATTATTTGAACTTTTAAGTTCAAATAAGAATATTAGAATTGAAATATCCGGTCATACAGATAATGTTGGAAAGCAAGATTATAACCTTGAGCTCTCAACCAAAAGAGCTAATAGTGTTAAGAGTTATTTAGAGTCTAAAGGAATTGAGTCTAATCGTTTAGAATCTAAAGGTTATGGACAAACAAGACCAATTGCCGACAATCAAAATGAGGAAGGAAAAGCAAGAAATAGACGGACAGAATTTAAAATTATAATGAAATAAGTTCAAAACACATTGATGAAAGAAAAAATATTTGATTTAGACGAAATATCATTAGTTGATTTCTTTGGAATAAATGAAAAGAACCTCAATTTTCTATCTATACTATTTCCTAATGTAAAATTAATTCAAAGAGGAGATAAGCTAAAGGTTATTGGGAAAGAAAAATATATTGAAGAATTTGAAAAAAGCTATAATCAATTAGTTGAACTCTACTTTCAAGAATCAAGAATGGACGAGAAGCTAATTATGAGTGTTGTTAAACCAAATGCAAACGCTCAAAAACTAAGTCACACTTCAAATGATATTCTTGTTCACGGACGAAATGGACTAATTGTCAAGGCTCAAACTCCTAATCAAAAACAAATGGTTGAGGCTATTGATAAAACCGATATGCTTTTTGCCATAGGACCAGCTGGTTCAGGAAAAACATACACAGCCGTAGCATTAGCAGTAAGAGCTCTTAAAGCGAAACAGGTAAAAAGGATAATACTAACTCGTCCTGCAGTTGAAGCTGGTGAAAACTTAGGATTTCTGCCAGGCGACCTTAAAGATAAACTTGATCCTTATCTACAACCTCTATACGATGCACTAAGAGATATGATGCCTATCCAAAAGCTTGAAGAATATATTGATGAGAAAATAATTGAGATTGCTCCCTTAGCTTTTATGAGAGGGAGAACCTTAGATAATGCGTTTGTAATTCTTGATGAGGCTCAAAACTCAACTCGCTCCCAAATGAAGATGTTTCTAACAAGAATGGGAAGAAATGCAAAATTTATCATAACTGCAGATCCAACACAGGTAGATTTGCCAAATAACCAAACATCAGGACTAAAGGAAGCAGAAAGATATCTGCAAGGAATTGAAGGAATAAGCTTTGTTTACCTTAAAGAGTATGATATAATTCGCCACCCTCTTGTAACAGAAATAGTCCAAGCCTATCAAAGAAACAGCATATAAACCTATATGTCTATAACCTCATATAAAAAAGCTGTCTTGAATACAATGTTTCAATACAGCATAGACGGCAAGTCTCTTTGCAAAAAAAAGAAACCCCGCACCACGAAAAAACATCAAGTTTGGTTGAATTTAGTCTTAATATATTTCAAAATAAGTTAAGGAAAAATTCTTTTTTATTAAGGAAAAATTTAGAGTGAGTTTTTTTGTCAGAATCAGGATTTACATCAGTTAAAATAAAAAAAGCACTTACATTTCTATAAGTGCTTTTCTATATTTTACTTTTTTGAAAGTCCTATTTAATAAATCCACTTCTAATTAATAATGCTTTATTTGTTGGTTCTTGTCCACGGAAAGCTTTGTAAAGTTCCATTGGATGTTTTTTGCCTCCTTTTGATAGGACATTATTTCGGAAAGAGGTTGATACTTCTTTGTTGAAAATTCCTTTTTCTTTGAATAGTGAGTATGCGTCAGCATCTAAAACCTCTGCCCATTTGTATCCATAGTATCCAGCTGCATATCCGCCTGCAAATATATGTCCAAATTGAGTACTCATGATAGATCCTTCAACAATAGGGAGTAAATCTGCTTTTTTAGAACTCTTTCTTTCAATTGATTCAACATCACCTTTTAGAAGTTCTTTTGTATTATTCCATCCCATATCAACCAATCCTAAGAAAAGTTGGCGTACTGATGAATATCCTTGAAGGTATTGCTCGCTTGCCTTAATTTTCTTGATTAAATCTTCTGGAATTTTTTCTCCTGTTTGGTAGTGTACTGCAAACATATCTAAGAATTCTTTTTCTGTTGCAAAGTTTTCCATTATTTGAGATGGTAGTTCAACAAAATCTCTATAAACAGATGTCCCTGAAGTGCTTTGGTAGGTACATTCAGAAAGCATTCCGTGAAGACAGTGCCCAAATTCGTGTAGGAAAGTGTTGTATTCGTCAAAAGTAAGAAGTGATGGAGTTTTAGCTGTTGGTTTTGTAAAGTTACAAACCATTTGAATAAGAGGTCTTACATCTTCATTGTTTTCAATTTTTTGTTCTCTAAAGGATGTCATCCAAGCTCCAGAACGTTTTGATTCTCTTGGGAAGAAATCCATATATAGAATTGCCATAAATTTATTGTTTGCTTTATCCCAAACCTCATAGGTTACAACATCTTCATGGTATTTTGTAATATCTTTATTTTCTCTAAATTCTAATCCATAAAGCTTGTCTGCCAACATAAAAATACCTTCACGAACTTTTTCTAATTGGAAATATGGTTTTGTCATTTCTGGATTAATAGAAAACTTTTCATTCTTTAGCTTTTCTGACCAATAGGACCAATCCCAACGTTGGATATCTCCAACAAACCCTTTTGAGTGAGCATAGTCTGTAACCATCTGCAAATCTTTCTTAGCAAAAGGCATTGAAGATTCTAATAAGTTGTCAATAAATGAAAGTACTTTCGTTGGATTTTCAGCCATTCTATCAGTTAGAGCATATTCTGCATATGAAGAATAGCCTAATAATTGAGCCATACGAAGACGGAGGTTCGCTATTTTAATAATATTTTCTTTATTGTCGTTTTCGTTATTATTATTAGCTACTTTGTTTGATGCAGTCCAGAGTTCTTTTCTTAGCTCTCTATTATCAGCATAAGTAATAAAAGGCAAGTAGCTTGGATAATCTAAGGTAAACACCCAACCTTTAACCTTACGTTGTTTTGCAGTTTCTTTTGCTGCATCAATTGCATATTGAGGGATTCCAGCCAAATCTTTTTTATTTGTGATAACTTTCATGTATGCATTTTGATCCGAAAGATTATTTTTTTGATACTTCAAGCTTAAAAGAGAAAGCTCTTCTGAAATCTTACGGAATTCTTCTTTTTGATTTCCTTCCAATAAAGCTCCACTCTTTAAAAATCCTTTGTAAGTTTTATCCAATAACATTCTTTGTTCTGTTGTTAATGGAATATCATCTTTCGAGTCATATACTTTCTTCACTTTGGCAAAAAGTTCAGGATTCATATTAATATCGTTGCTGTATCTAGTTAGTTCTGGAGACATTTCTTCGGCAATTTTTTGAAGTTCATTGCTTGTGTTTGCTTCATTTATGTTAAAGAAAACACCTAAAACTCTGTTAAGCAAGCTCCCTGCATTTTCAAGTGCAACAATTGTATTTTCAAAGCTTGGTTTTTCTTTGTTTTCAATAATTGCATTTACATCCTTCTTTGCCTGATCTAAGGAGTAAAGAATAGCAGGTTTGTAGTGTTCTGTCTTAATCTTATCGAAAGGAGGAGTTTGGTATGGAGTGTTCCAATCCTGTACCAATGGATTAGATTTTTTAATTGTAGAGGCATCTTCTGGTTTCATCTGAGCCACTAACATTGTAGAAACTACGGTCATAATTAATGTAAATAAAGTTATTTTTCTCATTTTCCAAATATATTTAGTTATTTATTTCAAAACGAATTGCAAAAATACACTAATTTTACCAATTTCAAAACCACAAATATCATTTTAACAGGTTTTGATTGAGAGGTAATAAAATGTTGAAAATTAAAAATAAGAATTAATTTAAAAAACCCCCAATTTTGTCCTTTGATTAAATAGGTTTCATGTTTTTTGTTATTAATAATTTTAGTTAATGGTTTATGTTTTTATCATAAATTTGATTTAGAGTTTGGTTAGATAAAAAATTTCCACCTTTCATTTAGTAAATATTCTATACTCCAATCTAAAAAAAAATCTTAATTTTGCATTCTATTGTATTATTAAAACTATTTGACATATGAAAAAAGC
>JAQUTD010000076.1 GCA_028709955.1 Bacteroidales bacterium
TCTACTACTGATTTTGTGGCATAGAGCTGGTAGTGAAGGATTGTTTCTGCTAATGTTCCTATATAGGGGATATCGCCTATAATTAGAAAAAAGATTATTGTTGTTAGTAAAACTGACATAAAGGGTACTATTATTATGTTGGCTATTAGGAAATAGGTTGGGAAGGTTTTAAATCTTATTAACAATAATGGCATAACAAAAGCTTGTGCTGACAGTGTCATTCCTGAGGTTGTTAATACTTTATTGGTTATATAGTTGTGTCTGTATCTTGGTATTATTTCTTCTCTAAAGTTTGCAAATATAATTAGCCCAAAAACTGCAAGAAATGAGAATTGAAAGCCTAAATTAAATAGTATTAGGGGGTCAAAGCAAAGAAAGATAAATACTGTTACTGATAATATATTTATTGAGTCATAGCCTCTTTTTGAATATTTTGTTAGAATTAGTAGCGTCATCATCACCGCAACTCTAAGTGAACTTGGTGTTAGACTGACTATAAAGCATAGCGAGAAAGCAATTATTACTAAAATTATTTTTCTATAGAGTATTAATTTATAGTTTCCAAACGTTAGGAGCTTTAGGAGGATTTCTATAACAATAAGTATCATTCCTATATTCATTCCTGAAACACATAAAATATGGTTTAGTCCTGATGTTGTGAAATGCTTTTGCGTTTCTGTGTCAATATATTTATCATCTCCCAAAAGCATCCCGATTGCTAAGGCTGACTCTTGAGGAGGAAGGTTGGAGTTAAGTAGTTTTAATTGTAGTTTTTTGTTGAATTGCTTAGCCTTTGCAATTAGGAAATTGCCTCTATTTTGTTCAATCATTTTCCAAGAGCCAACTCTAACAAACATATTATCATATATGCGTTTTCTTTGCATCACTTTTTGGTAGTTGAAAGATGAGGTATCGGAGAAATTCTTTATTGGTAATAGTTTTGCATTGGTTGATATGACATCTCCATATTTTAGGTTTTTTGCAGAGTCTTGTTTGGAGAAGTAGAGCATAATGTCACCAGTGGTTGCTTTCCATTGGTTGTTATTGAGGTAGTGTGTTATTTTGGCTTTATAACGAATCGAATTATTTCTTTCGTTGGCTTCTTCTTTTATTAGAATTTTATAGTATTGCCCTTCTTGTTTGTGGTTTGAATAGTGATTGCGGATAAAAAAGACTGGACATAAAAGGTCAACAAGAATTATTATTATACAAAATGGGATAAGGACAAATAGTATTGGTCTGGTTTTCATAGGACTATTCTAATTAGAAACGCCACCAATTATTATAAATCCTATCTCTATCCTATTTTTACCTTCCCATCCAATTAATGGATTTTTATTTCCATATCCAGCTGAAACAACATTCTCATAATTTATTCCAAACGAAATTAGTTTGTCTTTTATCAATGTTGCTTGTTGCCAGGATATACCTTGCTGGTCTAAAGCCTTGTATCCTTTTTGAGAGTGTACTGATATGGTTATTATATATTTTAATCCCTGCAAGCTCTTAGCTAAATATTTTATGTAGTTTTCTGCACTATTAGATAATTTATCTGGCATATCTTCCGAAAATATTGATTCAATGGTTAGAATAATACGTTTGGAATACATATCATCAATAGAATTCTGCTTAATATTCAGGTCTTCTGCCTGCGAATAATATTTGGATAAATAGCCTTTGCTAATACTGATTATATTAACGTTGTTTTTTTGTTTGGGATATGCAAAAAACCCTGTTTGTGGGTTTGATTGACTTACAAACAGTCTTTCTCCAGTTTTTGCATCGTCAATATAAACCAACGCATCCATTGGGTTGTTATCTTGGTCTTTCACATAACCCTTATTATAGTGTTTGTTTGCGTTTATTAGGTCTATTTCCGAAACCTTTAGTGGCATTGACCAATTTTCCCACGAGTCATTATCTTGTCGGAATGAAACAAAAAGATCGAGTGTCGAATTTGTCATTCCATTATCGGAATAGAAAAATAAAACATTCCCTTCTTTATTAATTTTTGGACTGAGTTCTTTATATCTTGAATTTATTGGTTTGGGAAGGATAAAAGGATCTTGCCAAACATCATCTTTCTTCAATGAAACATAAATATCTGATTCCCCATAACCACTTGTTTTAGAGTCCACAACTAATTTAATGGTACTATCTTTGTTGTAAGAAATCCTTTCTTGACTATGTATTGGAAAGGGTGGTTGGAAAAGCATTTGTTGAAATTGTTTTACGCGAAAATCATCCTCAACTGTTTGTAGAACTTTATTAATGTTAGTTATTTTCTTTTGGGCTATTAGTGGAAGCAAATATTTTTTTATCAAATCAAGTGATTTATCATTCTTGATGGTTGTGAAATATTCTTTGTGAGTATTATATGTTCTATCATCTATCGTTGACATTTTCAATAAACTCTCAATTGTTTTTGCATCTTGATATTGAATATTGAGTTTTTTGTTTGATTTGAGCTGAGTAAAGTCTTTAAATAGTTTTTCAAAGTTTTTTGTTTCTCCGCTTTGAGTGTATTGAGTTGCAAATTGAATCAAAAAATTCTCAAAGTCAATGTTGAATAGTCTATTTTTTGAAATAAATATTAATCCCTCATAAGATAAATACCTAAGGGTTTGGGTTTGCAAAGTATCAAAAAGAAATTTATTCTTTGGATTGTTGGGGTATTGTATTAAAAATCGAGTCAATTCTTCAATGGAGAATTTTGATATGTTTTCATTGTATTGAAATTCATTTATTTTATCTTGAGCATAATTAATATATTTTGAGTTTGGGAATTCAGTAATAAATTCATTATAAGATTTTATAGTATTTATTTCCTTAGCTCTTCTATATGCTTTTTCTTCCTCCTTTTGCCTGAGTTTTGTTGAATTTAACTCTATCCATTGTTTGGCTTTAATAGTTTGAACGGCATTTGGATATTTTTCTACATATTCTTCATATGCCTCAATAGTATTCTTTTGGGTTACTATTTCAAAAGCAAATTGATCTATAATTCTTTTTGCCTCCTGAACATAAATTGTTTCATTAGGGTAGGTTTCAACAAATTTAAGAAGGGAATCAATGCTTTTTGTATTATATGCCTCCTTAAGTCTGTTAGCAACCTCACTCTGAGAAAAAGAGAGTTGAGAAATTAACAAGAAAAAAAAGAAAAGTAAACTACTTAACTTCAATGGGAATATTTTCAATCCAAACATCATCAATTAATATATCTACTAAATAACTTTCTTTTAAAAAACTCTGTGGCAACTCCAATACTTCATCCTTATAATTACTCTGAGCAATCATATTCCTTTTTTTATCCCAAACCCTAATTGATTTTGTTTTGTGAATATTCAAATTTGCATCACAAATCATTATTTTTGAACTATCAGACCACATATAAACATCGGAAAGCTTAATATTTGTAGTATATGCTTCAAGAGATTTTAAGATATGAACCCTAAACCTATCCTCAGTTGTTCCCTTAATTGCATTAAAATCAATCTGCGATTTAGAACAAAGATTATAGAATTTATTTTCGTATTTATCCTCCATAAATAAAATAATTCCTTCCGGCAAAATTGATAAGTTGCCTATTGTTATACTAAGTGGGGATTGTTTTCCTACATAGTAACCAATATCAAAACTTGCAGGATAGGTTGGAAAAACATTTACAGCCAATTCCTGGTCGTCTGCTTTAAAATAAATTTCTGGCATATCTTCGGAAGTTCCAAAAAGTTTATGGGCATCATATTTATCAAATCCATATTTGGCGTTATCATCCATACCCATAAGAATATATTCACTCTTTGAATCTTTGCTTATTGTGAAGGTTAAATAATTATGGTTAGACCAATGGTAGGCTGCTGATTTTGGAATATATTGATGTTTTCTTTGAAAGGATATTTCGGTATTTTCTCTAAGACTTTCAACAAAGAAACCTTCCATTGAGGGCAATACGACTTCCTCTTTTCCATCAATTATTATTGGATTATATACTCCACTCTCTCTATCGAGAACAAAAATTGCATTACCTTGTATTTTCTGGTCAATGTCTTCAAAAATTTTCTTAGAGCTTAGTGGTGCCGTGAATGGATTTCCTACTAAATTCCATCTGTCTGTTGCAGTATATTCTAATTTATAATTTACTCTACTATCGCAAAGAATGCCTTCGTAAATAACATCTAAAGGATTATTTGTGTAAACTGCATATCCCTTTCCTGGTACAAGCCAATAATTTGGATCTACAATATATTCACTCCAATAATCTTTTAACTTACTTCTAACGCCAGTATTATATTTCATTAGCCACGTTTCATTTCCATCCTTACGCATGGAATAAATTAAGGCTTTAGCGTCATTTACAGGAGATGATATATAATTCCATCTTTTTGGAACAAGATCCTGATGAACCACAAACCAAGACCCTCTTGAATACACCACATCTCCTGAAATATAAAACATCTTTCCTGCATCAATCATAATATTTGAGCTATCACCCAAAACTAACATTGAACAAACTACATCATCATCAATTCTTATCTTATTTTTTGGAGAAATATAAACAAAATCCTCCATAACAGGAACTCCTTTTGGTTGCCAAATGTTTTCATTAGACCATAGTCCAGATTCAATTGAACGTTTGAAAGTAGGAGAACCAAAATAAAAATTTGTAATATTAAGATTTTTGGATGAAGTATTAAATTCAATTTGCAGATAATTTGCAGTCTGTGGTGAAGTTAGAGGAATACAATATGATTCATTAACTGAATCTATGCTTTCTTTAATATTTTTAGGGTTAATCTCATCTTTCATTCCTAACAAAAGATGTGAGTCTCTATACCATTTATAATTTATTGAGATATCTTTACCTTTAATATCCTTTTCAAGATAATCAAACTTAAATTGGTAATTCATTTCTGAAAACACTGGTATTCTATAAATCAATTTATCGATAATTTGATTAGTTTTTTCATCTAACAAATTACTATTTAGTTCAACAATTTTTGCTGAAGAGCCAATTAAGTTGATAGTTACTGGTTTTTCTAATTTTTTAGTTGATAGGTTGAGTGTTGCTGAGTGAGATCCAACTTTAAGAGGAGAATAACTTACTTCAATAAACGCAAATCCCAATGAGTCAATCATTAGTTTATTAATATCTGTTTTAAAAAATTTATCATCCTTTCCTGAAACAGAGATTTGGATTTCATCTCTTAAATATTTCCCAGAAACTACTATTCTTTTTATTTGAGGGTAGGTGTATGGTATTGGGGTATGATTATAGACTATTTCATCAATTGTTGTAGTTTGTATATCTTGAGACCTTAAACGAATATTTATTTGAGGCTTTTTACCTAAATACTTATCATAATCTGCCAAAATACTAATATTTCTTATGTTTAGTTCTGGGTAGAGACCTTTCCCCTTTATGCGAGTTGCTTTCCAAGATATCCATACCGAATCTTTATTTTCACAAAGCTCTGGAATATTTACTTTAAAAGAGTTGGTTTTTGATTTCCTTGCAGAAACAAATTCAATAACTCTTGCTCTATTGTCTAAAACATCTATCCAATTTTCTTTATCTAAACTATATTGAAGGCGTAATGAATAGATTTGCTTCGAACCTTTAGATGATATTATTGAATGGAAAATAATATTTTCATTGTTTTTTGAACTAAAAGAAACCATCAGACGTCCGTTTTCCTTAAGATAGCCTTCCGTATTTATATTGTTGTTTAGCTCTGTTGTTTGAGAATAGGTATATAGTGTTATAAAACTAAATAGTAAGTATAGTATTGTTTGAAGTTTTTTCATTATAAATATTTATTTATCTTCCCACCGATATTATTTTGTAATCATTAATCTTATATAAAACCGTTCTTCTGTTTTGCCAACCATCTTTTGGATCATTTCTATCAAAGAAGAAAGAGTTTATCATATATTTCGATCTCTCTACATTTGGCTCATTAATAAATTTTTCTCTCTTTTGAGTTAGGGCAGGAACAAAGAACATCATAATATCATAACCCAAGGCTGCATAAATCTTATCTGGTTCTTGTCTAAAATGATTTCTATATTGCTTAATAAAGTCTACAAAATTAGCATTAGTGTAGTCATTAAGATAACTTAAAGAGAAATGAAAATTAAATTTTTGAATAAGAGATAAATCAATTGAGGGAAAGTCTAACCAGCTATATTGTGCAATTAGATTTATTTGGGGAAGATTTTTTTTGTTATTTAATTGAGATAATAATGTGTTAGCATAGGCTTCATTCATTTTATAGTTTCCTTTATCCACAACTGAAATGAATATATTGTCCTTGCTTGAATCTACTTTCTCAAAAATTCTCTTGGAGTATTTATTATAATCTATTCCAATCCATGACCAACCTTCTCTTTCAATTCCTTTTTGATACATATCCACAATCTTTTTATCAGAGGGTGTAAATATTAATGTGATATTTGGATTTTGAAAATTAGCTTTTATATATCTTAGTGTTGTTTCTATGTCAGCAACATCTGATGGCTGAATTTTAAAGACATAAGGGTTATCAATAATTATTGAAGAGTTAGAACTCATTGGATTTACGAGCGGAATCTTATTTAGAGTTGAAAATTCAGATATTACTGAAAATGATTTTTGAAAAACTAATGGAATAATTAAATCCATCGTTTTCATTTCTGGTTGAGACAATAAGTTTTTTATCTGATTTACATCGTCTTCGGCAACATCATAAACATAAAGAGAAACTGCATATCCCTCAGCCTCCAAACGTTCTAAGGCAATTCTCGCTCCTTCGTAAAAAGTTATGTATTCAAAACTACGATATTTAATTCTTTTTTTTTCTTCAATATTGAATTTAGTAAAATCGAGTTCTTCTATTTTATCATATGCTAAAGGCAAAAACATAGCGATCTTCAATGATTTCTTATTAAAGGTTATGGTTTTGTCGGGAGCATTAAATTTTTGTTCTGCTCTTATTGAAGAATAACTAAGCAATACAAAAGAAATAACGCATAATAATAAATTATAAATAAAACGATTCATAGACTTTGTTTTAGAATATTATTCCCATTCAATTGTTGCTGGTGGTTTAGAAGAAATATCATAAACTACTCTGTTTACTCCCTTAACCCTATTAATGATTGCATTTGAAATATCTGCCAAAAATTCATATGGTAGATGAGACCAATCGGCTGTCATTCCATCGTTGCTTTCAACAGCTCTTAGTGCAACAACATTTTCATATGTTCTTTCATCTCCCATAACCCCAACCGATTGAACAGGAAGTAACATAGCTCCAGCTTGCCAAACTTTGTTATAAAGATTATTGTCTTTAAGACCTTGTATAAAAATATAATCAACTTCTTGAAGGATTCTAACCTTTTCTGCAGTTATGTCTGATAAAATTCTAATTGCTAAACCAGGACCAGGGAAAGGATGACGACCTAATAATTCTTGTTTTATACCAAGAGTTGTTCCTACTCTACGAACCTCATCTTTAAACAAGCTCTTTAAAGGCTCAACAATCTTTAATTTCATATAATCAGGTAAGCCACCAACATTATGATGAGACTTAATTGTTGCAGAAGGTCCTTTTACAGAACATGACTCAATCACATCTGGATAAATAGTTCCTTGAGCTAACCATTTAACATCTTTTATCTTTGAAGCTTCGGAATCAAATACATCAATAAATGTTTTTCCAATAGCTTTACGTTTTTCTTCTGGGTCTTTTAAACCTTTTAAGGCATCATAGAATAGTTGTTTTGCATCAACGCCAACAACATTTAATCCCATACCTTTATATGATTCTAATACTTCTTCAAACTCATTCTTTCTTAACAAACCATTATCTACAAAGATACAGTTTAAATTCTTTCCTATTGCCTTATGTAAAAGTATTGAAGCCACAGAACTATCAACACCACCAGAAAGACCTAAAACAACTTTATCATTACCAATTTGTTGTTTAAGACTTTCTATTGTTGTTTCAACAAAGCTATTTGGGGTCCAATCTTGTAAACATCCACAAATATCAACAACGAAATTCTTTAATAATTTTAGACCTTCAAGAGAATGAGTAACTTCTGGATGAAATTGAATTGCATAAGTATCTTCACCTTCTATCTTATAACCTGCATTCTTCACACTATCTGTTGAACAAATTATCTTAAAATTAGAAGGCATATTTAAAATAGTATCTCCATGCGACATCCAAACTTGAGAACCAATAGTTATATCTTTCATTAGTTTAGATTCCTTATCTACACTATTCAAATTAGCTCTACCGTATTCTCTAATTTCTGATGGCAAAATTGTTCCTCCTGCAATATGAGCCATATATTGAGCACCATAACAAACTCCCAATAATGGAATTTTACCTTTAAATGCAGATAAATCAGGTTTAGGAGAATCTTCATCTCTACAACTACAAGGACTTCCTGAAAGAATTACTCCTTTGATTTCAGAAGTAATTTCAGGTATTTTATTATAAGGATGTATCTCACAATAAATATTAAGTTCTCTAACTTTACGAGCAATTAATTGTGTGTATTGAGACCCAAAATCAAGAATAAGTATAGTTTGCATCTTTTCAAAATTAAATTTATCAGTTGCCAAAAATACAAAAAAAACCTCATATGGCAAAATTCAAGAAAAATAGCACTACTCCTTAATCAGGAGAATTAAAACATTTTTTCGGCAGATAAAAACTCAAGAAATCAAATATAAAACTAAAAATATAAGATATCAATCTTTTTAAACTTAGTTTCCATGTCCATTTCATGGCATGATGTTGAGCATTTCATGGCATGATATCATTAACATCATGGCATGATATTGACAACATCATGGCATGATTTCCACATCAACTCTTCATTTAAATAGTTCTAAACAGGCTTTAGCGACATTAAATCAAGTATTAATTAGATTTTTATAAGGATAAATTTCCAAGAAATGACTTAAAAATTCACACATAAAAACATCATATCCAATTAAGGGATTAAAAATTTAAGTTGGGGAAAAGTAGTATCTTTGCAGAAATTATTTAAACAAAATGTTTCTTAGTAAATCTTATTACAAAACAAACCTTCAATTAGCCTTTCCTATAATTTTAGCATCAATGGGTCAGTCCTTTGTGCAAATGGTAGATACTATTATGGTGGGGCATTTGGGAACAACTGAATTGGCTGCAGTTGCTTTTGCTGGTAGTGTTTCCTTTAATGCTTTGGTTGTGGGAATGGGAATTGCTATGGCTCTAACTCCTCTAACCGGGCAGAGTTATGCAAGAAAAGAACATAAAATTTCTTCCATATTACTTCAAAACTCCCTTTCTCTTAATACTATTATATCTTTGGTTATTACTGCCATTCTTCTTTTACTTATGCCTTTTCTTAAGTACTTTGGACAGCCTAAAGAAGTTATTGATATTTGCTATCCCTACTATTTTATAATTGCTCTATCTTTTATTCCTCAACTTATATTCCTTTCTTTCAAACAATTTATGGAAGGAGTGGGGAACACTAAGCCTTCTATGGTTATTACAATTTCGGCTAATTTACTAAATATTGTGTTAAACTATCTTTTGATTTTTGGGAAATTTGGTTTTCCTCAAATGGGAGTTACTGGTGCTGCAATGGCAACTTTAATCTCTCGAATATTAATGCCTATTGCATTTATTTTATATCTTTATTTTAAAGCCAACTACAAAAGATATTTGAGCTTCTTTGCTTTTTCCAACTTATCGAAGTTCTATCATGTTAAACTTTTAAGGCTTGGAATTCCTATTGCTGGACAGATGTTTTTGGAGTTTTTCTCTTTGCTTGGTGTTACTATTATGATGGGATGGGTATCAACTCAAGCCTTAGCTGCCTATCAAATTGTTATAACTATTG
>JAQUTD010000077.1 GCA_028709955.1 Bacteroidales bacterium
CTTTTTGCTGCACTTGGAGGAATGTTTGTTCCTGCACTAATTTACACATCCTTTAATTTCAATTCAGGATTTTCCTCTGGGTTTGGAATAGTTATGGCAACAGATATTGCATTTGCAATTGGAGTTTTGTCATTGCTTGGCAAAAGAGTTCCTACATCACTAAAAGTATTTTTAATTGCTCTTGCAATCTTTGACGATTTGGGCGCCATACTAATTATTGCTATATTCTATTCCAATGGATTAGTCATATCAAATATATTAATTGCAATTGGAATATTTCTAATCCTTCTTTTTCTCAACTACAAGAAAGTTCACAACTTAATTCCATACATTTTAGGAGGAATAATAATGTGGTATTTTATTTATTCCTCGGGCATTCATCCAACAATTACAGGAGTTTTATTAGCTTTTGCAATACCATTTAGGAAGAAAAAAGAAGTATCTTGTTCTCGGAAATTAGAACTCTTCCTTCATCAACCCGTTTCCTTTTTTGTAATTCCAATATTTGCTCTTGCCAACACTGCCATAAAAGTTGAAGGCGATATAATAAACACTTTATTTCAACCCTATAGTATTGGAATAATTCTTGGACTAATGTTTGGTAAACCATTAGGAATCTGGCTCTTTAGTTTCATTGGAATTAAGTTAAAACTATGCTCTTTGCCTAATGGATTAAGGTTTAAACATATTCTTTCTGTTGGGATGCTTGCAGGAATAGGGTTTACAATGTCAATATTTATAACCCTTTTAGCTTTTAATGATATTTCCATTCAAAATAATGCAAAGTTTGCAATACTAATAGCTTCACTATTGGCTGCTATCATAGGTTTGATTTCATTAATTGTTACACTAAGGGAAGCAAAATCTGTTTAATATAAAATAAAAATGTACTTTTTGAAAATATTTAGATAGTTAGTCTTAACACTATTAATAATCATTCATTATGAGTATCAAATTAAATATCTACAAATTAGTTCTATGGATTTCTTTTCCCCTGTTTTACTCCTGAAGGTGTTATTTATCATTTTTATAGATATGCTCTTACTGAAGAAGATACTATAATTGAAAATGAAACTTATAAAAAATTATATCTATTTAGTGGCAGTGAATTTGATTCTCTTACTTCCAAATGTATTAGAGGGATAAGAGAGAATGAACAAAGGCAGGTTTTTTATAAAGGTGGATTTAATGCACAAAAAAAATATACTTTGTGATTTTTCTCTTTCTGTTGGAGATACATTTACTATTAAGACTGGTGATTTTCCTTATATTGCTAAAGTTAAAACAATAGATACTATTAATTATGGAGGTGCTTTAAGAAGAGCATTTTATATAGGATTAGAAGGATATGAATCTTTTAATATAGCTTTATGGATTGAAGGAATGGGAAATATTGAAGGTTTATTATATGATATGAGTACAAAACTATTGGGGCTTGACTTTTTAGGAAGAAACCGTTGCTATGAACATAATGACATTTTACTCTATCACGATTATCCTCAAGGAGTAGAAGATTGTTTTACTCCTGCACGGAGCCTTAACTCTATTATAGCATAAGATAATTCAATAAGCCTATATCCTAACCCAGCAAATAAAGAAGTAAATATTTCTTCTCTTAATTTATTATTAAAAAAAAAGTCGGTATTTAATCAAAATTAAACACCGACTTTTTTTCTTTAAACACCGATTATTTTCAAATAACCTTTGTTTATTTTTGAGTAAGTTAAGTTTAGTTTCTTATTCTTGCTTTTATGGATAAATTAAACCTTTTGTATCGTTTTTCTTCTGCTAATTAGCATTAATCCCATAAATGTCAGAAAGCCATTTAGAGGTAGTAGTTCAAAGTCAAAACCATAATTAAACCATGCTTTAGAGTTAGTGCTTAGTATAAAGCAAATTATTGGAGCCAAAAGACAAACAATGGGAACAAACTTATCCTTAACTGTTCTTTTTGTAAGCAGACCAAAAGCAAACAAACCAAGAAGTGGTCCATATGTAATGCTTGCTACTTGGTAAAGAATATCAATAAGATGTTGATTTTGGAAATGATAATAGAATATTATTACTCCAACAAATAATAATGCAAAAAGAGTGTGAATAAGGTGACGAACTCTTGTTTTTTTTGTTTCAGAAAAGTCTTCTCGTTTCTCAAGATTTAGGAAATCAATTGAAAAAGCTGTTGTTAGTGAGGTTAATGCACCGTCTGCCGAAGGGAATAGTGCTGAAATAAGACCTATAATAAATACTATTGCCGCAAATGGGCTAAGATATTCAATTGCTATGGTTGGAAAAAGATTATCTCCCTTTGCATCAATTCCCATTTTATTAGCATAAATATATAAGGCAGCTCCAAGCATAAGGAAAAGGAAGTTAACAAAGAAAAGAGTTATACTAAATGTTGTCATATTCTTTTGAGCAGATTTTATATCCTTACAGCTTAAATTCTTTTGCATCATTTCCTGGTCTAATCCAGTCATTGAAATAGAAATAAACATTCCTCCCAAAATTTGTTTCCACCAACATAATCTACTTGATGAATCGGTTACAAAAATTGTTGTATAATCACTCTTCCAAACTGATGAGAACATCTCCCCAACCGACATATTCATAGCTTGAGAAACCATAACAAAACACATAACAAGGGCAGTTAACATAAAGGTTGTTTGGAGAGTATCAGTCCAAATAATTGTTTTAATTCCTCCCTTAAAAGTGAAAAGAAGAATCAATAGTAAGAAAAGGACAACAGTTAGTTCAAAGGGTACTCCCCATTGTCCGAACACAAATTTCTGGAGAACAATAATTACAATAAACATTCTAAGTGAAGCTCCTAATGTTCTGGAAAGCAAGAAGAAGAAAGAGCCAGTTTTGTGAGAGAACCTACCAAAGCGAGTTTCTAAGTATTGATATATTGATGTAAGATTAAGTTTATAATATGTTGGCATAAGAACAAATGCAATCACCATATAGCCTAAGAAAAAACCAAAAACCGTAAGCATATATGTAAAGGATCGCTCATTTACCCATCCAGGAACACTCATAAAAGTAACTCCTGAAAGTGAAGCACCAATCATTCCATAAGCCACCACAAACCAAGGAGAGCGTTTATTTCCTGAAAAAAAAGATTGATTATTAGCCTTGCGTGCTGTCAGATAAGTTATTCCAAAAAGAATTAGTGTGTAGATTATAAAAACCCAGAATATAATTTGCTCCATAAGTCAGAAAAGGTTTGTATATTTGTAAAGTATTTTTTCAATAATAAAACGCAAAAATAGTTATAATTTTTCAAACATAGCTAATAAAAACATATGGAATACCCCTCAACTTTGGTTGAAAATGCAGTTAATGAATTATCAAAACTCCCTGGAGTAGGAAAACGTTCTGCACTTAGATTTGCTCTCTACTTGCTTAAACAACCAAACCAAGCAACCCAGAACCTGATTATTTCACTTAGTAAAATGAGAGAGGAAATAAAATATTGTAAGATTTGTTATTCACTTTCAGACAATGAAATATGCTCCATTTGCTCAAAAGAAAAAAGAAACCATAGCCAAATTTGTGTTGTTGAAAACATTAGAGATATACTTGCAATTGAAAATACAAACCAATATCAAGGAGTGTATCATGTTTTAGGAGGAGTTATCTCTCCAATTGAAGGAATTGGAATAAGCGACCTAACAATCAATCAATTAATTGAAAGAGCAAAATCAAACTCAATTGAAGAAATTATTCTCGCACTACCAACAACCATGGAAGGCGATACAACAGGATTTTATATAAACAAACTACTTCAAGGATTTAACCTAAAAATATCTGCTATTGCAAGAGGAATAGCAATTGGAGATAATATTGAATTTGCAGACGAAATTACATTAGGACGTTCAATTATTAATCGTATGCCATTTAATCAAATACATTGCAACAATGGTTAGTGATTTGTGATTAATGAACCCATTTGCCCCCTTAATTCAAATATAAAAAGATGAAAAAAGTAATAATAATTGGTGCCTCATCTGGTCTTGGTAGAGAATTAGCACTACATCATATAAAAAATGGAAACATTGTTGGAATTGCAGCAAGAAGGGAAAATTTATTGGAAGAAATAAGACAAATTAATCCTTCAAATGTTTTTATTCAAAAAATGGATACAACAAAAGCTCAAGCAAAAGAGCAACTCCTTAGTTTGATTGAACAAATGGGAGGAATGGATTTATTTGTTTATTGTTCGGGTAAAGGTTATGTTAACAAAGAAATGGATATTGACAAAGAAATTCAAACAGTGGAAGTAAATGTTTATGGCTTTACTCAACTAATTAATATTGCATATCACTATTTTGAAGAAAAGAGAAAAGGTCATATTGTTGGAATTGCATCGGTTGCAGGAATAAGAACACTATCGATCTGCCCCTCCTATTGCTCCTCAAAACGATATAATATAATGTATCTAAAAGCACTTGGGCAATTAGCCAAAAATAAAAAATTAAATATTAAAGTCACAACAATCCTTCCTGGTTTTGTAGACACTGAGTTTGTAAAAACCAAATATCCACTAACAATTAGCCTTGAAAAAGGAGGAAACCTTCTATATAAATCAATTGAAAAAGGAAACAAGAGAGCATTTTTCCCACAGTACTGGAGTATAATTGCATTTTTTATGTTAATTATTCCTTCATTTTTATGGAAAAAAATAATTTAATTTGTAATTTTGTAGAAAGATTATTATCACAAAAAATAGAAAGAATTTAATATGTCAGCAAAAATAATAAGAAAATCTGCAGTTTTAGTCCCTTATGACTTTGGTCCCAAATCCGTTTCAGCTCTAAAAGAAGCTGTTACAATAACAAAATACTTAAAAGGGGAAATTTACCTTCTTTCAGTAATAAGAAAAGGAGATTTCTTTTCTCAATTATTTAGAAGCGATAAAGATAATAGGAGAATTCAAAGAGAAGTTACATCAAAGTTAAAAGAAATTGCAACCCAAACAAAAAAAGAAACAGGAGTTAGGGTTATAACTATCATTGAGCAAGGAAATCCAATAGACGTAATTTTGGAACAGGCAACAATACTCAATGCCCAATATATTGTTATGGGGAAAATGGAGAATTCTACCCTTGATTTCAATATATTTGGATCAAACAATATGCAAATAGTGAGTGAGTCAACCTGTCCTATAATCACAGTTTCTGAAAAAACAATAAATGAAAATGGATTTAAGAATATAGTACTACCAATTGACTTAACTAAACAAACACTTGAAAAATTAGTAAAAGCTCTTTCATGGGCAAAATATTATAAATCGACAATTCATCTTGTTGGAGTACTCTCAGGAGGAATTTCATCAACTAAAAGCAGATTGAACATAAAGATGAATAAGGCAAAATATATTATTGAGCAAGAAGGAATTAATTGTAGTGCAGAACTATACGACAAATCCGATATTCCGGTTCACAAAGTTATTCTTGATCATGCAAAAAAAATGGATGGAGATTTGCTAATGATTATGACACATCAAGAATTGGGTGTGAGGGATAACTATATTGGAGCTGTTGCTCAAAAGATGTTAAAGGAAAGTGAGATTCCTGTAATTTCATTTACTTCAAAGGCTATTGAACATAACAACTACTTTGTATCAAGCTTCCTTCCTTTTGAACTGCTTGACAATAAGGATTTGAAGCATCTTAAAGGCTAAAAGAAAAAGGGAGTAAAGATTCAACACCTTCAAATATTTCAACTTTCAAATCATTAATTTGAACTAAAAAACGTATTTTTTCTTTAGTTCTAATTTCTGTTTCAACCATAACCTGCAAACAAGAACCACAAGGATAGGCCAAACAAAACTCTCCATTAATGTTTTTTGCACAAATGGCTATTGCAACAACATTATTATCACTATAATTAGTTCCCCAAGAAAAAAGAGCAACTCTTTCAGCACAAAGTCCGGAAGGATAGGCAGAATTCTCTTGATTGGCACCTCTAACATATTGTCCATTACTCAACAAAATAGCCGAACCAACTTTAAAATGGGAATAAGGGGAATAAGAATTATCAATTGATTTCTCTGCCTGAAAAAGGAGTTCTCTATCTTGATTATTTAATTCAGAGATATTTGTTTGAATATAGTTAATAGTTATTGATTTTCTTTCCATTTGTAATAAATTTATTAAGCAAAAGTATACAATTTTATAGTGAAACGAAAACTTTTAGTATCTTTGTTTCGTTTTTAAGGATAAAAATAATTTAGAAAATGAAATCATTTATTGTTATAACTATTGTTGTTTTAATTACTGGCATTCTTCTATATTTAATTATAAAAGAATTTATTAAGACATATAAGAACAAGCCCTATAACCCTGATCATGATAGCGATTTCAATCATAAAGATCGCCTACTATAAATAACCTGTAACAAATAATATAAACTTGTTCAAAGACCTAATACCAAAATTCTCACTAATCCTCTCCCCAATGGAGGCTATAACCAATAAGCCTTTTAGGAAGATTTGCAAGCAATATGGAGCTGATATACTAATAACAGAATTTATTGCCTCCGATGCACTTTCAAGAGACATCAAGGATAGTATTATTAAAATGGACTTTGAAGAAATGGAACGTCCTCTTGGAATTCAAATTTTTGGAAATAATGCTGAAAGTTTAATTAAAGCAACACAAATTGCCGAAAAAGAAAACCCTGATTTTATTGATATAAACTGGGGATGTCCTGTAAAGAAAATTGCTGGCAAGGGTTGTGGAAGTGGAATTATGAATAATATTCCTAAAATGATTGAACTAACAAAGGCTGTTGTTGATGCAAGCAATATTCCAGTAACAGTTAAAACTCGATTAGGCTATTGTGAAGAATCAAAACCAATTGTTGAAATTGCCGAAAGACTACAAGATGTGGGAATTCAAGCCCTAAGCATACATGGAAGAACGCGCTCCCAAATGTATAAGGGAGAAGCAGACTGGACACTGATCTCAGAGGTAAAAAACAACCAAAGAATGAGTATCCCAATTTTTGGAAATGGGGATATTGATAGTGCAGAAAAGGCAATTGAATATAAAAATAAATATGGAGTTGACGGAATACTTATTGGTAGAGCAACAATAGGCAACCCTTTCATTTTCCTTCAAACAAAGGAATTGCTTGAAGGAAAATCTCCAACAATAATTCCAATTGCCGAGAAAGTTAAAGTATGTAAATATCATCTTGACCAACTAATTGAGCTAAGAGGAGAAAAGAATGCAATATTAGAAATGCGAAAAACATATTCTGGCTATTTTAAAGGCCTATCAAATTTTAAACCTCATCGCATAAAACTTGTTAGCTCAACTGACTATAAAGAAATTCAAAATACATTTGAAGATATATTAGAGTTATATTCAAATAATTAAATAAAATAAATAAAAACAAATGAAATCAAAAGACCTTATTTCGGAATATGAAGCAAAGATATTAGTTATTGGAGAAGACTCAAATCTTGTTTGGAATGAAGAAGTGCCAGAATTTGTTATGTTTGCAGATTACTATTTCAAACCAATACCTCAAGACCATGGAGAAAGAAGTCGTAATGTTGAATCGCGCAGACTTTTCGAACATATTATATACCTGACCAATAATAAAGTAAAATCAAAAGAAATATATTTTACTAATCTTTGCAATGAGTATGTTACTCCACCACCAAAAGGAAAACACGTTCTTATTCCAGAAGAGAAAGCTATTGAAGGAGTTGATAGAATAAAAAAAATACTAAAACTTAACCCAACCATAACCTATGTGTTTTGTATGTCACTTCAAGCAAACTACTGGCTACAAAAACTTGGGCTCTACACTTGCAATGACGAAACATTTCTCCATAATGCTCAACCAAAAAGAGTAGGGTTAGAACAATTCAATATGTTTTATCAGCCAGTTAATCCAAAAGCCTTTTCCTTAATTGTTGGAAACATATACGATGCAATAGGATACGATACTAAAATTGTGCCGATTTTACCCGCAAAAGATTTCCCTCTGAAAGATAGAAATTTAGATCTTTTTCAAACTCCATATCTAAAAATAAAAGAGAGTCTTATTTTTAATCAACTTATTAAAGACAAATAGTATAACTACTCCTTAGTGATTGCTTTTCTGTATGTTATTGTTTTATTTTTGAGGTCATAAATTTCCATAATTGGACCCTCATCATCATAACCTTTATCATCAAGATAATCATCCATAGCAGGATAAACCCTGAAAACACCTATCATAATAGAGAAAAAGCCTTTAAAAGGTAATTTAACAGACAAATATTCTTGTTTAGGACACTTTTTTACTAGAAAACTTTTACTTAACTCGCTCAATTTATTAACATCATCAGTATTAACAATACACCCAATATCCGAGCGCATTTTATCCTCAACCACCTCATCAGGATTATCATAATAAATGCCAATATTTTGATTTATAATCATATCATAATCGTTCACAAGTTCATCATTCACAGCCTTCATCAAATCACCACTCTTACCATAATCACCAATCATTTCCCTATAAACAATAGTTTCTCCACCTTCATTTGCAACCTTAAAATTCAATTTACTAAAACCGCCAAAATAAGCATACACCCCAATAATAATTGCAATAATAACAACTATAACAGCCAAAAGTTTCTTAACTAATTTCATCTTTCAATAATTTAATTGTTTGAAGTGCAAATTTACAAAAATGATAACCAAATTACAATAACAAATTAATATTTATTAGAATTAAATAATATTTCCATCCCAAATTCCGTTAAAAACAAAAAATAATCATAAATAACATATTGAATATGAAAAGGAATCAATTTATTCTAATAACAACATTAGTTGCAATAATTTTCACTCTTCTTTTCTATAAAAATAATTTAGGTATAAACCTCCTAATTTTCGAATGGTTATTAATACCACTAATAATTTACTTGAACAAGCCTCTCACTCCAAACCTACTAAGTAGAACACTTATTGCAAGTCTTTTTATTAGTTCAATTATGGTTGTTATAATCAATACCCCTTGGACAATCTTTATCAATTTAGCACTACTTCTAACCACCTCAAGTGTTTTAAGTTATAGGGATTACAGATGTTTTGCATATTGTTCAATTGACACTTTTGCCAGAATTTTTACAACACATTTTGCAAATCAAAATTTTATAGACCAAGCAAAAAACCGCTCAAAACTATCAACAATTCTTCTTAAAATATTTCTTTTTGGAATTGTACCTCTAATATCGATTATAGTCTTTTTCCTAATCTACGTAGGAGCAAGTTCCAAATTTGCTGACTCAATGAATCCCTTTTTCAAATTTATAAACAACATATATCAAGAATTAAATATAATACTAATACTTGTTTTTTTGCTCGGAATAGTTGTTTCAAATGTTCTGCTGAGAAAATCACAAAGCATAGGGCTTCTAAAAATTGATGAAACATCATCAGATTATCTAATAAGGAAAAGAAAATATCACTACTTCCCATTTAAGAAAACAGGACTCAAAAACCAAACCCTTATGGGAGTAATAACACTTATATCACTTAATATTTTAATCCTAATATTTAATATAATAGACATAAAAACAGTATGGTTTTTCACATGGGATGGAAATTTCCTAAAAGAATTTGTACATCAAGGAACATGGCTACTTATTTTCTCTATAATACTCTCCTCACTAATTGCAATACTATTTTTTAAAGACAATCTAAATTTCTATTCCAAAAATAAATGGCTAAAAAACCTCACAATCGTTTGGATAATACAAAATATAATAATGACAATATCGGTAATAATAAGAAACTATTGGTACATAACTTATTTTGGCTTAGCCTACAAAAGAATTGCAGTGCTTTTCTTCCT
>JAQUTD010000078.1 GCA_028709955.1 Bacteroidales bacterium
AGGATTACAAAAACTGGAAAGCCAAAGCGTTCTGGGTAGCCTAAGCGTTTCATTGCTTCTTCGTTCTTATTGGCTTTTGACCAATTGATGTGAAGGAATATATAGCTTTTATCGAAAGCGTTCTTTACGTTTTGGTTGGTGGTGGCAAATTCATTAAACATTAAACACCATTTACACCAATTCCCTCCTACCATTGCAAAAACGTATTTGTTTTCTTGTTTTGCTTGAAGTATTGCCTTGTCTAATTGTTTTGAGCCATCTGCTTTTTCATCGTAAACGTTTTGTGCTATTGTTGCTGATGTTGAGCAAAGGATTGCTATTATGATTATGATTATCTTTTTCATTTTTCTGTTTTTATTGGCATATTTGCGGTTGATGTATAGAGATAACGTTTGATTGAACGTTTTGGTGTTTTTTCAAATTCTTCTTCTTGTATGAAGATGTAGGATATTTGACTATAAATGGGGAGTTGTTTGTTTATTTCTTTTCTTATTTCTCCCATTATGTGTTTTGAGCGTGCTAAATCAATTTTTTCTTTGTTTAGGAGTTCTTGGTCTAAGTATACTAAGGCTACTAATTTGTTATCTTGTTCTAAGACTATGCTTTCTTGTATGTAGGGTGTTGAGTTGAGTATGTCTTCTATTTCTTCTGGGTAGATATTATGTCCACTTGAGCCAAGTATCATATTTTTAATTCTTCCTTTTATAAACAGGTTTCCTTCTTTGTCTATTAGTCCCATATCTCCTGTTTTAAACCATCCCTCTGAGGTGAATGCTTTCTGGGTTGCTTCTGGGTTTTTATAGTATCCCATCATCACATTTTCTCCTTTTGCTAATATTTCTCCTACAATATTCTCTGGGTCTGCTGAATCTATTCTTATTTGCATTCTTTCTACTGGTCTTCCGCAGGAGCCTTCTTTAAATGTTGTCCAGTCGGAATAGGTTAGAAGTGGTGCACATTCTGTCATTCCATATCCTATTGTGTATTTGAAGCCTATTTTTCTAAAGAATTTCTCTACCTCTTGGTTGATTGATGCTCCTCCTATTATTACTTGATAGAATCTTCCTCCAAATGCTTGGTTTAGCTGTTCTACTATCATATTTCGCAGAAAGTTGTCAATTATTGGAGTTCGAAGGAATATCTTCATATAAAGTTTATCTATGACAGGTTTTAATTTTGTTTTATATATTTTTTCAATAATTAATGGCACAGATATTATTAGATCGGGTTTTATTCTTGCAAAGGCTTCTGATATTATTTTAGGACTTGGAACTCTTGTTAAGAAATGTATGTTTACTCCGGCAATAAACGGGAAAATTATCTCAAAGCTTAATCCATACATATGTGCCATGGGTAGCATTGAAATTATATTTTTGCCTGGTGTCATAAATGGCATAGTGTCTATTGCAAATTGAAGGTTTGAATTTATTGCTCTATTTGATAACATTACTCCCTTTGACAGGGTTGTTGTTCCTGAGGTGTAGTTTATTATGGCTAAGTCATCGTAATTGTCAACTACATAGCTTACGTCTTGTTTTGAAAATCCGTTTGGGTATTTTTCCTTGAACTTCTCTTCTATTGTTTCGAATGCATTTCGATATGTTTTATCGTTGCAAGCAATTAAATTAAGGTTCTGCATTTGAATTATTGCATGAAGATTTGTCATCTTGCTTTCATCCAAGCCTTCCCAAACCACATCTCCAACCATAAGTATTTTTGCCTCTGAATGATTTACAAGGTTATGTATTGCATCTGTCTTAAATTCGTTAAGAATTGGTACTGCAACCGCTCCATAGGTTAGAACAGAGAAAAAACTTATTGCCCAATTTGATGAGTTTCTCCCACAAATTGCTATTTTGTCTCCTGGCTTGATGTTGCATTGTTGAAAGAAAATATGAAATTTAGCAATTTGTATTGCAACTTCTGAAAACTTTAATGACTCGGCATTATAATCGGTTAGTGCAGGAAAATCCCAATGTGATACTAAAGTTTCTTGGATATTAGCATTAAAACTATTTCTGTTCATAATTTTATTTATTTATTGAGCAAATGTACAACTATTTATCTTTTTTTGAATATTTAAGAGTAATTTTTTCACTTTTAATTTGATATTTTTCATATATTTGCCAATTGAATGTTATGAATAAAAACATAATGTATTAATAGTATTAATCGGGTTTAAACTAAATTAAGAATTATGAGTATTAAAGGAACAAAAACAGAGAAAAATTTATTGAAATCTTTTGCTGGTGAATCTCAAGCAAAAAATCGTTATACTTTTTTTGCTAAGGAAGCTAAAAAAGAAGGTTATGAGCAAATTGCAGGAATTTTTGCAGAAACTGCTTATCAAGAAGAACAACATGCAAAAGTATTTTTCCGCTATTTGGAAGGTGGAATGGTTGAAATCACTGCTTCTTATCCTGCAGGTGTTATAGGCACAACTATTGACAATCTTAAAGCTGCTGCCGATGGTGAAAATGAAGAATGGACTGAGCTTTATCCTGAATTTGCACGTATTGCTGAAGAAGAAGGTTTCCCAGAAATTGCAACTTCCTACAAAATGATTGCTAAGGTTGAAAAAGAACACGAGCTTCGTTATAGAAAATTGGTTGAAAACATTGAAAAGAACCAAGTTTTTGAAAAAGAAGAAGAAGTATTTTGGTATTGCAGAAACTGCGGATATGTTCATTTTGGCAAAAAAGCTATGGAGAAATGTCCTGCATGTAAGCATCCAAAAGCATATTTTGAAATTCATCCAAAGAACTACTAAAAAGATTTCTTTAAGTTTTGAAGTAGATTTTAAAAGTATAAAAGAGGCTTTCATTATGAAGTGCCTCTTTTTATGTTTTGTTCTGAAACTTGAATTTATAAGTTTTATTCAATTGTGTGATTGTAGTAATCGGTTAATCGTTCTTGTTCATCTTGAGAAATTATTAGAAGTATATCCCCTTCTTTTAGTTCCATTTGACCATTTGGAACCAAAAACTCAATATCCCTTTTTATCATCATAACCAAAGTTCTTTCGGGCAATGTCATTTCTTGGAGGGTATTCCCTTTGTTGAGAATTTCTTCTGTAAGCTCTATTTCTTTAAGATGTACATTCAGCTCCTCTGGTATCTCAACCCTAAAATCACTATCTTTTTCACTTAAAGGCAAGTCTAATTTTAATTTTTTAGCAATTGAAGTTATGGTCATTCCTTGAACAATAAGAGACACCAATGTCACAACAAACACTATATTAAATATTTGTTCGGAATACTCAACATTGGCAACAACAGGGTAGGTTGCAAATATTATTGGTACGGCACCTCTTAAACCAACCCATGAAACAAATGCTTTTGATTTTATTCCTAACTTTCGAAATGGAGCAAGACACAAGAAAACACTTAACGGCCTTGCAACTAAAATCATAAACACCGCAATTAGAATACCCACAGGTAATATATCTAATAATTCGCTCGGATTAACTAAAAGTCCTAAGGATAAGAACATTATTAATTGAGCAAACATAGTCAATCCATCTAAAAATGAGGAAATTTCTTTTTTGTATACTATCTTTTGATTTCCAACAATAATTCCGGCAATATATACTGCTAAATATCCATTACCTTTAAGTATATCGGTTATTGCAAAGGTAAAAAGAATAATACTTAACAAAAGTAAGGGATAGAGAGAAGGATATGGTATTTTAACTTTGTTTATAAGCTTAACGGATAATTTCCCTACAACAAATCCTATAACTCCACCAACAATAAATTGAGCAAAGAAACTTCCAACAACATTTCCAATTCCTAAACTTGAGGAATTAATATATTGAATCAGAGCAATTGTAAGCATATATGCCATTGGGTCGTTACTTCCACTTTCCAATTCAAGAGTTGGACGAAGGTTATTCTTTAATCTGATTTTTTGAGTTTTAAGAATATTAAAAACTGAGGCTGAGTCAGTGGAAGACATTGTTGAGGCTAAAAGAAGTGAGGTTGCAAGAGGCAGATATATGTTTGTGAATTGAAAGCCAGAAATCCAAAATATAAAAAACCCTGTTATTAGAGCAGTTAGTAATACGCCCATTGTTGAGAGTACTATTCCCTGAGTTAGGATTGGTTTTATTTCCTTAAATTTAGTGTCCATCCCTCCTGAGAAAAGAATAATACTCAAGGCTATCATCCCAATAAACTGAGCAATACCAGCACTATAGAACTTAATACCAAGACCATCGGAACCAAAAATCATCCCTACAACAAGAAAAATAAGTAAGGTTGGAATTCCAAACCTTGAGCTTGCTCTGCTTAGAATTATACTAATAAAAATAAGAACGGCACCTATTAAAATAATGTTATCAGCAATTATCTCCATAAAATTTAGTAATAATAATGTTTATATTGTATGATTTTGGTAATTAGCTAAAATACTTTTCTTTAATTCAAATCCAATGTTCATAATATTATTCTATATGTTTTAACGTTACATTATTGCATTAAATTGCTTATCTTAGATACAATCAAAGTATGTTTTAAATATTATTTTTTACAAGATTATCCAATTCTTCAATTGTTTGCGTTTGGAACAGAAGATTTAATTTCTCCTGGCTCCAGCTTAAACCCACAGCAAAATAATTCCAATATTCTTTAAACTTATTTAGAGATTTAGTCTCTTTTATTAACTCATTATGAAAAGCAAGTATTCTTTCTTTTTTGTCAACATATTCAATTGATTTTATTTCTGAGGGAAGGAGTGGATTGAATAACAATCCTCTGCCAATCATCCAATCATTAATTTGGGGAAAACGAAGTTTGAGCGTTGAAAAATCCTCCTTTGTAAAAATATCTCCATTATAAACAATTCTTTTATTAATTTGCTTAATCACATCTTCAAAACTATCTAAATCAACCGCCTTTTCATAACTATCTATAGCCAGTCGAGGGTGGATAATCACATTGTTGATTGGGTATTGATTAATGATTGGTATTAATCTATAAATATCCTCTTTGGATTGGTCGCCGAGTCGGATTTTGATTGAAAATTGAATTTGAATTTTTTCAATTACTTCAGAAATAATTCTTTCAATTCGGAGAGTGTCTTTCAAAAGTGCTGCACCCCTATCCTTTTTCATAACCCTTTGATTAGGACATCCAATATTCCAATTTATCTCCTTATAACCAAGTTGAAAAACAGTGTTACAAACCTCAATAATACCCTTAGGATCATTTCCTAAAACCTGAGGTATGATTTCAATTGTTGAAGTATTATTTTCCTTTAATAAATCAGAATATTTTCTTTTGCTAAACTCAAGGTTTCCGTGAGTTAGGGATATAAATGGAGTTATAGCTTTATCAATTGATTGAGGAAATATATTATCAAAGGCATTCCGAAACACATAGCCCGTTAGGGTGTGCATTGGTGCCATTATAAGTTTATCCTTAGATGTCCAAAGCCTTGTGTTAAACACAAATGTGTTTTCAACTTTAACCTTAGGATATAAAAAGTTTAATTCATAACCCATATTAATAATTGTAATAATCTTTCCACATTTGTTTTATATTTTTTTCTATATCATTTTCTTTTGGATTATTGCCCATTTCATAAATTTTAGTCCCAACTAATTCATCTGGAAGAAACTGCATTGGAATAAAGTTTTTTTTGTAGTCGTGAGCATATCTATAATTTTCTCCATAGCCGATTTCTTTCATTAGTGATGTTGGGGCATTCCTTAAATGGAGAGGAACGGGCAAATCCCCTGTCTTTTCAACAATATCAATGGCTTTATTAATTGCCATATAGGCTGAATTGCTTTTGGGAGATGTTGCAAGATAGACTGCAGTTTGAGAAAGTATTATTCGAGATTCAGGATATCCAATTTTGTTGACTGCATCAAAACAAGCATTGGCAATAATAAGAGCATTAGGGTTTGCCATTCCAATATCCTCTGAGGCCAAAATCAACATTCTTCTTGCAATAAATAGAACATCCTCACCACTAACAATCATTCTTGAAAGCCAATAGACTGCGGCATTTGGGTCTGAACCTCTTAAACTCTTAATGAAAGCAGAAATTATATCATAGTGTTTTTCACCTTTTTTATCGTAGGAGGTGAGATTTTGTTGAATGATTGACGATACCTTTGCATTTGTAATTATTCCATCTTCTCCTAACTGACTAACAACTATTTCTATTGCATTATATAGTTTTCTTGCATCTCCCCCACTAATTCTAAGCAAGCTTTCTGTCTGATTAACTATAATTTCTTTATTCTCAACTTCACGATAATAGTTTATGGCCTTATCAATTAGTTGCAATAAATCTTCTTTGTCTAATGATTTTAAAATAAAAACCTGACAACGAGACAAAAGTGGTGTTATAACCTCAAATGATGGATTCTCTGTTGTTGCTCCAATTAGTGTGATTATTCCTTGTTCAACAGCACCAAGCAAAGAGTCTTGTTGGTTCTTTGAAAAGCGATGTATTTCATCAATAAAAAGAATAGCCCTATCTCCTTGTTTTGCCTTTTCAATAACTTCCCTAACATCCTTAACTCCTGAATTAATTGCCGAAAGAGAATAGAATGGGCAAAACAGTTTATTTGCAATAATGTTGGCAAGAGTTGTTTTTCCAACCCCTGGCTCTCCCCACAAAATCATTGAAGGGATATTCCCACTTTCAATTGCATTTCTAAGAATTGCCCCTTGTCCAACTAAATGCTTTTGTCCAATATATTCATCTAAGGTATTTGGTCTTAAATATGCAGCAAGTGGTTTATTCATTTTATTTTTACTTATGTATCAAAAAAACAGTGTTTCTTTTGTTTAAATCAATCTTGGTTTTTTTCCAATTGTTAGCAGTTTTTGTAATTATTTGTTCCGTTTCCATTGAAATATCAACGCCAACACAAACTAAGGTTGTGGAATTAAGATTTTGAATTAAGCTTTCTAACATTTGGTTGTTTCGGTATGGAGCTTCAATAAAAATTTGCGTTTGATTTGTTTTAAAAACAATAGCTTCCAATTCTTTAATCCTTTTCACTCTTAGTGCTTTGTCAACAGGCAAATAACCAACAAACGCAAAGTTTTGTCCATTAAAACCAGAAGCCATAAGAGCCATCATAAGAGAAGATGCCCCAACCAATGGAATAACCTTAATGCCTTTTCTTTGAGCCAAACTAACCACCATTGAGCCAGGGTCAGCAACACAGGGAAGACCTGCCTCAGACATCAATCCAATATTTCTCCCACTAAGAATAGGATTTAAATAATTTTCAATATCTTGTGAGTTAGTGTGTTCATTAAGAATAAAAAACTCAACCTCATCAAAATCTTTTTTATAGCCCGCTTTTTTAAGAAATCTTCTTGCCGTACGCAATTCTTCCACAATAAAACAATCGCATCTTTGTAAAAGTTCAAGATTGATTGCAGGCATGGAGTATTTTAAATCATTGTCTGCAATTGGGGTTGGGAAAAGATATAAAACTGCTTCTTTCATATAAGTGCAAAGATAATAAATTCAAGCATTTTTTCTTTAATTTACTTGAAAAAAGAAAAAATTCGAGAACGTTTTAATATAAATTTCACTTATAATCCCTATTAAATAATAATCAAAGGTTATTCAAAAATATGTCTGAGTTATTTTCAAATAAGTTAAGTTTATTTTTGTGTAAGTCTTAGTTATTTTTTGAAATTGTCTTAACACTGCAAATGAAAGCATTTTATGGCAATTTGAAAATAAATATTTAAGTTTTTTTTGTTTCCTATCCTTTTGTTTTCTATTTTTGCATGATTATTCTTGTTAAAAACATATTTCTTATGACTAAAAATATAGAATTAATCAATTGGGTGAACCATTGGAAAGAGATTTTTCAACCTAAAAATATTCACTGGTGCGACGGCTCAGAAGAAGAAAACCAAAACATATTGGATTCTATGGTTGCAAGTGGCGTTGCAATTAAACTAAATGAAGAAAAAAAACCAAACTCATATTATTTTCAAACTGATGATTCTGACGTAGCCAGAATTGAAAGCAGAACTTTTATTTGTTCCGAAACTCCAGAAAAGGCAGGACCTACCAATAATTGGGAAGATCCAAACAAGATGAAGCAAGAAATGCTTAAGGTGTATAAGGGAGCCATGAAAGGACGTACTATGTATGTTATGCCTTTTTCTATGGGTCCTCTTGGTTCTGATAAATCCTATATTGGAGTTCAAATCACCGACTCACCTTATGTTGTTGTTCATATGAGAATAATGACAAGAATGGGCACCAAGGCTCTTGAAGTTTTAGGAGAAAATGGACATTTTATACCATGTATACACTCGGTTGGATATCCATTAGAGGAAGGTCAAAAAGATGTTAAGTGGCCATGTCGTCCAATTGAAGAAAAATATATTTGTCAATTTCCACAAACAAAAGAAATATGGTCCTACGGAAGCGGTTATGGAGGCAATGCACTACTTGGAAAGAAATGTTTTGCTCTTAGAATTGCATCCGTTTTAGGAAAAGAAGAAGGTTGGTTGGCTGAACATATGCTTATTTTAGGGATAACCAATCCTAAGGGAGAAAAGAAATATATTGCTGCTGCTTTTCCATCAGCTTGTGGAAAAACAAATCTTGCAATGTTAATTCCAACCATTCCTGGTTGGAAAGTTGAAACAATTGGAGATGATATTGCATGGATGAAGTTTGGACAGGATGGACGTCTTTGGGCTATAAATCCAGAGAATGGATTTTTTGGAGTTGTTCCTCAAACCTCAATATCAACAAATCCAAATGCATATCTTTCAATACAACATAATACTTTATTTACAAATGTTGGGCTAACCCCAGATAATGATGTTTGGTGGGAAGGAATTGGATACGAATGTCCTGAAGGCAGTTTGGATTGGAAAAATAGAGTTTATGATAAAAACTCATCAGAGCCTTGTGCTCAAAGCAACTCACGTTTTACTGCTCCAATTGCTCAATGTCCTGCCACCGACCCTGCTTATGATGAAACAAATGGAGTTCCAATTTCTGCAATTTTGTTTGGAGGAAGACGTCAAACCACTGTTCCACTGGTTTATGAGGCTAAAAATTGGAATCATGGAGTTATGATTGGTTCAGTTATTGGTTCGGAAATAACCTCAGCAGTTATTGGTTTAAAAGAAGGGGAATTACGTCATGACCCATTTGCAATGAAACCTTTCTGTGGATACAACATGGGGGATTATTTCCAACATTGGATAGATTTAGGAAAGAAAACAGAGCAAGATAAACTTCCAAAAATATTCTGTGTCAATTGGTTTAGAAAAGATAATGGCAAATGGTTATGGCCTGGTTACGGAGAAAATTCAAGGGTATTAGCTTATATATTTGATAGATGTAATAATGAAGATATTGCAATTGATTCACCAATAGGCAAAATTCCTAAACCGGGAGCAATTAACATAGAAGGCTTGAAAGTATCTGAACAAGATATGGAAAAAGCTATGAAGATTGATAAAAAAGAATGGGAAACTGAAATCATTCGTACAGAAAAATTCTATGAAATATTTGGTTCACATCTCCCAAAAGAACTTAGAGAAGAGCTACAAACAATAAAAGATAACTTAAAATAGAATTCTAATAAATTCTGTTTTATATTCTAATCTTTTTTATCTAATTAAACTAACAAGTCCTGTTTTTTCAAAAACTTGGTCTTGGGTGTATCTTGTCTTATACAAAACCTTATAGGCAAACACATCACTATTGCATAGCTTACCCTTGGATGTTC
>JAQUTD010000079.1 GCA_028709955.1 Bacteroidales bacterium
TCCTTAGCAGTATAATTATATGAAAAAAGTATTATTCATTTTATTAATTTGCTTAATCACCCTATCAAGCAAGATTAGTTATTCTCAAGTTAATAAATCTATTGTTGACACAACAAAGCAGTGGAATACTTTTAGGCATAATGGATATAGGACAGGAGCATATACAATTATCAACAAAATAGGAGAAGATACAATAGTAGATAATAAGATATACAAGAAAGTATATACAAATAATTATTGTATATGGGGAGATACATTGATGAATAATTGGACTTGCAATCATCTAATTAGAGAAGATTCCAATATTGTGTATCTATATTTAATAAATAATAATAATGCATCTGGTGAAGAAATAATCATTTATAATTTTAATCTCAATGTTGGCGATGAATTTAATGAGCCAATTATTCTTGGAGGAGAATACAATGGTCTTTTTATGGAAAGTAATGCAGTAGTTGACATAATAGACTCTGTTGAAGTTAATGGAATACTATTAAAGAGAATTATATTTAACATATATGATACTGAAACTATGCACTTTCGTTTTGCTTGGATAGAAGGCATAGGAAATACTTATGGGCTTTTAGAGTCAGGATATTTGATAGACGCAGGATATTCTTCTCTTTTATGTGTAAAACAAGGGGAAGATTATATTTACTCCAACACAGATAGTGATTGTTTTATTACTTATGGGTTAGATGAAATTGAAATAGATAAAGAGATTAAAGTCTATCCAACACTAATTGATAAAGAGATAAATATTAGTTCGGATAAGTATCCAATTAGTTTAAGTGTAATTGATTTATTTGGAAGAGAAGTTTTAAGAAAAGAAATATATAATAACAGAGCCATTGATTTAGACTTCTTGAAGAAAGGAACCTATATATTAAAACTTAAACATAAAGACACTATCATAAATAGGAAGATAATTAAGAAATAATTAGCCTTATGAAAAAGACATTAATTCTTTTAACTATTTGCTTAATCACCCTTTCAAGCAAGATTAGTTATTCTCAAGTTAATAAATCTATTATTGACACGACAAAGCAGTGGAATGTTTTGCATACTTTTACTGGCACTCAGGAGAATAAAAAATTCACAAACTTATATAGGATTAGTTCAGAAGACACAATAATTGATAATAAAGCATATTTGAAACTACTCAAAGCTTCTGACTACGATACATCCTTAGCTGTTAACTGGCAAACAAATAATTGGATTAGAGAAGATAGCAATAGGGTTTATATATTCACTTACTCCAATACTTCTTGTAATGGAGTCTACTACGATTTACCAAGAGAATATATATTATTTGATTTCAATCTTTGCTTAAATGACACTTTCCATATTACGTATGAACAATATGAATTACATCCTGAACCTTTGGTAGTAAGCCTTATTGATTCAATTGAAATAGATAATCAATATTGTAAAAGAATCTTTTTTAATGGAGCAGACCCTCTAAATCCTCAATGGGGATTTTATTGGATTGAAGGAATTGGAAGCAATGGAGATTTTATTAACCAAAACGATGACTTCCTTCACTCAACATGGAATCTATTATGTGCTTATAAAAACAATAATATAATTTACGATGCAGGTTATGGCTATTGTTATATGCGTTTAGATACAAAGGAAATTGAACAAGATAATAACCAAATTACAGTCTATCCAACAATAATAGATAAAGAAATAAATATTAGTTCGGATAAGTATCCAATTGATTTAAGTGTAATTGATTTATTTGGAAGAGAAGTTTTTAGAAAAGAAATATATAATAACAGAGCAATTGATTTAGACTTCTTGGAGAAAGGAACCTATATATTAAAACTTAAACATAAAGACACTATTATTAATAGAAAGATAATTAAGAAATAAATTGACTATTAAAAAGGTCTATGCAAGCTAAACCAATGTGTATTTAACCTAAAATACAGCTTAATCAAATCTTTTTTACTATCACAAAATCAAAATTGTAGTCACTTTAAAATCATAATCTATAATTCTTATCCTTTTTCTTTTTTTGTTCAATTTATTTATTGTAATTTTGCAAGTTAATTAAGTGAACGGTTTCACTTTAAACGAATTTAATTCAAACACTTATAAAATTCAAAAGAAATGGCAAAAGAAAAGAAATTTTTGACTTGCGATGGTAATCAGGCAGCAGCTCATGTGGCATATATGTTTTCTGAATGCGCAGCTATTTATCCTATCACTCCTTCTTCACCAATGGCAGAATATGTTGACGAATGGTCAGCTAATGGAAGAAAAAACATATTCGGAGAAGAAGTTAAATTAGTAGAAATGCAATCAGAAGCAGGTGCTGCTGGTGCATTACATGGCTCTCTTCAAGCAGGTGCTTTATCAACAACATTTACTGCTTCTCAAGGTTTGTTATTAATGGTTCCAAATATGTATAAGATTGCTGGAGAACTTCTTCCTGGAGTTTTTCACGTAACTGCTCGTACAATTGCCTCTCAGGCTCTTTCTATTTTTGGAGATCATTCTGATGTTTATGCTTGTCGCCAAACTGGGTTTGCAATGTTAGCATCAAATTCAGTTCAAGAAGCTATGGATTTGGCTGGGGTTGCTCATCTTTGTGCAATTAAAGGAAGGATTCCTTTCCTTCATTTCTTTGATGGTTTTAGAACTTCTCATGAAATTCAAAAAATTGAATCAATATCAACCGAAGATATGGCAGGTCTTATTGATCAAAAAGCTCTTAAAGCATATAGAGATAACGCACTTAATCCAGAACATCCAGTAACTCGTGGAACTGCTCAAAATCCTGATGTTTTCTTCCAAGCAAGAGAAGCTTCAAATCCTTTCTACGATGCAATTCCAGATATTGTTAATGATTATATGCAAAAGGTTGCTCAAGTGACTGGTCGTGAACATAAGCCATTTGAATATTATGGAGCTTCTGATGCAGAAAACATTATAGTTGCTATGGGTTCTGTTTCCGACACAATAAAAGAAACAATAGACTATTTAGCTAATAAAGGTGAAAAAGTTGGATTAATTTCTGTACATCTTTATCGTCCATTTTCTGCAAAATACTTCTTTAATGTATTCCCAAAATCAGTTAAAAAAATCTGCGTTTTAGACAGAACAAAGGAACCTGGAGCAAATGGAGACCCACTATACCTTGATATAGTTGAACTTTTCAACAACAAAGAAAATCGTCCAATGATAATTGGAGGTAGATATGGTTTATCTTCAAAGGATACAACTCCTGCACAAATCATTTCTGTTATTGAAAATCTTAAATCTTCAACTCCAAAAAATCAATTTACAATTGGTATTGTTGATGATGTTACCTTCCGCTCACTTGAACTCCTTCCTGAAATTTCAATTTCAACTGAAGGAACATTTGAAGCTAAATTTTATGGTTTAGGAGCAGATGGAACAGTTGGTGCAAACAAAAATTCTATCAAAATTATTGGAGACAACACAGATAAATATTGCCAAGCATATTTTGCATACGATAGTAAGAAATCAGGTGGTTTCACTTGTTCTCACCTTCGTTTTGGAAACACTCCGATTCGTTCCCCATACTTAGTAACAACTCCAGACTTTGTTGCTTGCCACGTATTTGCATACCTAAATATGTATGAAATTTTAAAAGGGATTAAACCAAACGGAACCTTCCTTTTAAACTCTATGTATAATGCTGAAGAAACTGTTAAGAACCTTCCTTCTAAAATTAGAAAAGAATTAGCAGAAAAAAATATTAATTTCTATATCATTGATGCAACAGAAATTGCAGAAGAAATTGGTTTAGGAAATAGAACAAACACAATACTTCAATCTGCTTTCTTTAAAATTGCAAACGTAATCCCTTACGAATTGGCTGTTTCTCAAATGAAGAAAGCTATTGACAAATCATATGGCAACAAGGGAGAAAGCATTGTTAAGATGAATTATGCAGCAGTTGACCGTGGAGCTGAAGTAATAAAAGTTGAGGTTAAGAAAGAATGGGCAAATGAAGTAGGTGCTGAAAAGCATATTGAAACTAATAATCGTCCTGATTTCATTAAAAACGTTGTTGATGTTATTAATGCTCAAGAGGGAGACAATCTTCATGTTTCAGCATTTACTGGAAATGAAAATGGAACTTTCCCTTCTGGAACTTCACAATACGAAAAAAGAGGTATTGCTTCACATGTTCCTGAATGGTTATCTGAAAATTGTATTCAATGTAATCAGTGTTCATATGTTTGTCCTCACGCAGCAATCCGCCCATTTCTTATCAATCAAGACGAATTAGCTAAACTTCCTCAAGACACAAAAACACTTAAAGCAACTGGAAAAGAATTTGAAGGACTTCAATTCCGTATTCAAGTAAGTGTTCTTGACTGTACTGGTTGTGGAAACTGTGCTGATGTATGTCCTGCAAAAACAAAAGCTTTGGTGTTGAAGCCACTAACAACTCAAATGGAAGAAGCTAAACGTTGGGATTTAATTTCAAAAAATGTTTCTTATAAATCTGAATTAGTTGAAGTATCAAAGAATATAAAGAACTCTCAATTTGCACAACCATTGTTTGAATTCTCTGGAGCATGTGCTGGTTGTGGAGAAACTCCATACATAAAACTTATTACTCAACTATTTGGAGATAGAATGATGGTTGCAAATGCAACTGGATGTTCTTCTATTTATGGTGGTTCATGTCCATCTATGCCATACACAACAAATGCTAAGGGTAAAGGACCGGCTTGGGCTAACTCATTATTTGAAGATAATGCAGAATTTGGTTTAGGTATGGCAATTGCAACTCGCACAATGAGAGATAGGGTTCAAAACCTAATGAAAGAAGGCTTGGTTTGCACTTGCTGTTCTGATGAGCAAAAAGAATTATTCCAGTTATGGTTAGATAATCGTGAAAATGCAGAAATTACTCAACAAATTTACGATAAATTAGTACCAACATTGGAAAGCTGTGGTTGTGATATATGCAAATCACTTTACGAAAACCGTCAATATATTGTGAAAAAATCACAATGGATATTTGGAGGTGATGGCTGGGCCTATGATATTGGCTACGGTGGATTAGATCACGTTATTGCTTCTGGCGAAAACGTTAATATTCTTGTTATGGATACTGAAGTTTATTCTAACACAGGAGGTCAAGCTTCAAAAGCTACTCCAGTTGGTGCAATTGCTAAATTTGCAGCATCAGGAAAACGTATTAGAAAGAAAGACCTTGGAATGATTGCAACAACTTATGGTTATGTTTATGTTGCACAAGTTGCAATTGGATCTAACCAATCACAATACCTTAAAGTTTTGAAAGAAGCTGAGGCTTATAACGGACCTTCTTTAATTATTGCATATGCTCCATGTATTAACCATGGTTTGAAACTTGGTATGGGCAAAACACAAGAAGAAGGAAAACGTGCTGTTGAATGTGGATATTGGCATTTATGGAGATATAATCCAGAATTGGCAGAAAAGGGAGAAAATCCTTTCACACTTGACTCAAAAGAACCAGATTGGAGTAAGTTCCAAGACTTTATTGACAGTGAAGTTCGCTATAGTTCATTGAAGAAAGCATTCCCTCAAGATGCAGAAGAATTATTCCGTCTTTCTGAAGATAATGCAAAATGGCGATACAACTCATATAAGAGAATGGCAAGCCAAGATTGGAATAAATAATCTAACAAATAAAAAACATTTTGAAGCTGTCCTAAATTTAGGACAGCTTTTTTTTGTAATTAAATTATAATTATTATCTTTGCTTCAAAGTTCCTTATTAAAAAACTTAAAAACGAATATTATGAAATTATTAGACGAGTTTAAATCCTTTGCAATTAAAGGGAATGCCATTGATATGGCTGTGGGAATCATTATTGGAGGTGCTTTTGGAAAAATTATCACTTCAATTGTTAGTGATATTATTATGCCTCCAATTGGATTATTAGTTGGTGGAGTAAATTTCACCGATCTTAAATTTGTTTTAAAAGATGCTGTTGGAGAAATTCCCGCAGTTACAATTAATTATGGTAATTTTATTCAGGTTGCATTTGACTTCATAATTATTGCTTTCTCAATATTTATGGTAATAAAACTTCTTAACGCTGCAAAGAAAAAAGAAGAAAAGGTTGAAGAAGTAAAAGCTCCAGCTGGTCCTACAAAAGAAGAAGTTTTATTGACAGAAATTAGAGATCTGTTGAAAAATAAATAAAAAGAGTATCTAATTCTAATATGCTAAAACATATTGTAGAATTTAATAACAAGAGAGTCTGATGTTTTTGATTCTCTTGTTTTATTTTCTTTATTTTGCTATCTAATATGAAAACTAACTTCTAATATGAAACTAAAATTTTTAAGTCTTGCCCTGTTTTTTTTATCTTCCACATTTCTTTATGCTCAAGATAATAATCAATCAAAATTGATTGGTGGCATGTATGTTCACTCGGGTTATTTGAGTAATATAAATGATTTCTCCTATGGGCTTGGAGGGAAAATCTCTTTTAAACTAAGTAATTGTTTAAGAATAGGAACCGAAGGCTATGGTAGTAGTTCTGAATTTAAAAATGATGGTAGTTTCTATTCTATTGGTTGGGGAGGAGTTTTAGGAGAATTCTTATTCTATAACAAGAAGAAAAGTAATTTTATTATTGGGTTTACTTTTGGAGGTGCTGTAAATAAACAAATGGATATTATCAAAATTAATAATGAAATAGGAGTTCCTGACATGGTATTTTGGAGAAAAAAAAGCTCATTAATTTTATCTCCTTTTCTTTCTTTTGAGTATGCTATCTCAAAAAAAGCAAACCTAAGCATGAAATGTGATTATCTAATATCTCCTTCAAATGAAATTTTTAACTCTGGACTAAGAGTTTATATTGGATGTTTGTTTAATATGATAGATTAGTTTCGAATAATCTCCATATAATAAAAACAAATAAGGACTCTAATACTTAGAATCCTTATTTTTGTACATCAGGCCGGAATCGAACCGGCACGAGTGTTACCTCACTAGATTTTGAGTCTAGCGCGTCTACCAGTTCCGCCACTGATGCAACTATTTCTATTCTCAAATAGGATTGCAAAGGTACAAAGATTTTCTTTTTATACAAATAAACTCCTATTTTTTTTCTCTATTCGAAATTCTTCACTAACTTTGCAAACTCAAAATTAAACATTTTAAGTATAAATCATGCCAAATAATAGTTCGAAAGACATTGTTGCACTTTTTACAGGTAGGGCAACTTCATACTTAGCTAAAGAGATTTCAGAAATTTACGAAAAACCTCTTGGAAAATCTCAAGTGCTTCAATATGCTGATGGTGAATTTCAACCTTCTTTTGAAGAAAACATTAGAGGAAAAGATGTATTTATTATTCAGTCTACCTTTTCTCCATCAGACAACTTAATGGAACTATTAATGTATGTTGATGCTGCAAAACGTGCCTCGGCAAAAAGAATTATTGCTGTTATTCCATACTTTGGATTTGCTCGTCAGGACAGAAAAGATAAACCACGTGTTCCAATAACTGCAAAACTTGTTGCTGACCTCCTAACCTCTGTTGGAGTAACTCGTATTATAACAATCGACCTTCACGCCGACCAAATACAAGGTTTCTTTAACGTTCCCGTTGACCATCTTTATGCTTCTTCAATATTTATTCCTTATTTAAGAGGTCTTGCAAGCGATAGCTTTAATTTAGATGACGTCTTATTTGCTTCTCCTGATGTTGGGGGGACAAAACGTGCAAGTGAATATGCAAAAAAATTGGGATGTGGTTTTGTTATGTGTTACAAACAAAGGAACAAACCAAACGAAATAGGAACTATGCAATTAATTGGAGATGTTAAAGGGAAGCATGTTATTTTGGTTGATGATATTGTTGATACCGGGAACACTTTATGTAAAGCAGCAGAAGTTATTGTTGATAATGGAGCAAAATCTGTTAGAGCAATGATAACTCACGCAGTTTTGAGTGGAACTGCCGTTGAAAAAATTGAGGACTCTTCAATGAAAGAACTGATTGTAACAGACACTATTCCTTTAAAGCAAATATCTTCAAAAATAAGAGCTTTATCTGTGGCACCAATTTTAGCAGAGGCTATTCGTAGAGTTGAATGCAATGAATCAATTGCCGACTTCTATGAAATGGCAATCAGCAAAAAAGGGGTAACAATTAAATTTTAAAAATAAACCCTAAATTGAAAGTAGGGAAATAATTAATTAATAAATAAAATAAAAGATGAAAACAGTATCTATGAGCGGTTCTCTTAGACAGAACGTAGGGAAAAAAGATGCAAAAGAACTTCGTCGTCAATCAAGAGTACCTTGTGTTGTGTATGGAGGAGAAGAACAAGTAAGATTTTCTGTACTTGAAACAGAATTCAAATCATTATTATTTACTCCAGAAACAAATTTTGTTGACTTAAATATTGATGGCACAATAACAAAAGCTGTCCTTCAAGAAATTCAATATCATCCTGTTACTGACCAAGTGGTTCACGCTGACTTCCTACGCCTATTTGATGATAAACCTATTACAATTTCAGTTCCAGTGAAAACTGTTGGAGTTGCTCCTGGTGTTCTACAAGGAGGAAAACTTACAACTAAAATTCGTAAAATGAAATTAAAAGGTCTTCCTAATGACCTTCCTCAATACGTTGAAGTTGATATTTCAAAACTTGATTTAGGTCAAGGAGTTAAAGTTGAAGATATTGACATCCCTAATATAGAAAAATTAGATGTTAAATCATCAGTTCTTATATGGATTAAACCAACTCGTCAAGCAAAATAAGCTTAAAATATATTAGATATTTAACAGCGAACAATAAAATGCTCGCTGTTTTTTATTTTAAAAAATATCAGTTCAAACAAAAAAACTAACTTTGCAAACTAAAACTATTTCAATAAAGAAAATATGAAGTATTTAATTATAGGATTAGGGAATATTGGAGAGGAATACTCAAAAACACGACATAATGTTGGGTTTATGGCCTTAGATTACTTTGCGAATGGAATTGAAAGCTGTAAATTTTCAATAGAACGTCATGCATATATAGCTCAAACTAAGCATAAAGGCAGAACAATAATATTGGCAAAGCCAACAACTTTTATGAATCTTAGTGGAAAGGCAGTAAAATATTGGATTGATAAAGAAAAAGTCCCATTAGAAAATGTTCTAATAATTGTTGATGACATTGCATTAGATCTTGGAGTTATAAGAATGAGAATGGGAGGGAGTGCAGGTGGGCATAATGGATTAGAAAATATAATTGAAATCTTAGGGACAAACAAATTTAATAGATTACGCTTTGGAATAGGTGATAATTTCTCTAAAGGGAAACAAATAGATTATGTTTTAGGGAATTTTTCAGAGGGAGAAAAAGCAACATTAAACCTAAAGTTTGATACTGTAAACGAAATAATAAAGTCATTCTCTACAATAGGAATGGATAGGACCATGAACGCCTATAATGGTAAATAAAGCCAATAAAAACAAATAAAGATGTGAGATTACTCCACTTTCTTTAAGGTAAAGCCAAAGATATATGCTTACAAATAGAAAGGATATTATTGTTAGATTACTCAATTAATTATTTAAAGATTAGAAATTAATCTCTAAAATTCATAATAATAAAAATTAATCCAATTATTATGTTGATATATTTTTCTTAGTCTTTCATAATAGCAATTGCTTAAACCTATCTTTTCTCTTCTCTTATTAAT
>JAQUTD010000080.1 GCA_028709955.1 Bacteroidales bacterium
GTTTGTTAATTGATTTGTTTGATTTGTTTCTAAATTCTTTTTGTTTTTAATTTGATCTTTGTTTTTCTCCATAATGTTCATTTTTTTGTTTATAATATAGATTCATTCTTTTACTACTTCCCTTTTACCTTTATAAAATAATATCAACTCCCTCTTCATCTGTCCAGCCTCCAACAGTAGCTCCAATTCCTGAAGATGTAACAATTGGTATTTTTAATAAGGTATCTATAATTATTAATCCTCCATTTGGCATGGGTTGTATTTGGTTTGTAATGTTAATTTGTTCTTCCAATATTGAGTCGTTTATTAATTTTATTCTTAGGTTAAGATTATTTTCTTCAAATGGGATAAGTCCAAAGGTGCAAAATGGGATTACAATTTTATCATCAATAATTATTACATCAGATAATAGGGAAACATTATCGTTCATTGTACGTTGCTGCCCTAAAAGATATGAGCCTGAAAAACCTGAAATGGTTGCAAATGCACTATAAATTGAACTTGGGTTATCAACCATTATTCTTATCTCATATTTCTTAATTATGTTCTTTGGAGTCATTTCAATGTAGAAATCCTTTTCAATATCATCAATTTCCAATGACTCATATTTTGAAATATAGAATATCTCGTCAGTTTCATTTAAAACTCTTGTAGAAATTGATTTTAACATTCCAGCAAAGTATTGATTAATATCATTTGTGGTGGCGACAGAATTAAGCAAGGAATTTGAAGGGTTAACAACAATTTTTTCATAGTTGAAGCTATATATCAAAATATCGTATTTGCCTTGAGGAATTGCAACAACACCTCCGTCGGATTCAATAAAATCTCTAATTATTGGCTTAGATTTGTCTATTGGATAAACAACAACATAAAAAAATTCTGTTTTTTGTTTTTCCAACGACCAATTAATCTTTATATGTACTTTTGCAGTTGGTAGTTCAAAAATATCTCTTCTCTCACATGAAGTTGCAAACATAATTGAAAGAACAAGTGATATTATTATGTATATTTTTTTGTTTTGGAAAATCCTTAGGTAATGTTTCATTTCTCTGCCCTCCTACTATTGATTTTCCAAACTAATGAAACCTTTGCTTTTGTTGGTCCAAAATACCTGAAATCACTATTATTTTCTCTTAATAGTATGTTTTCATAGGCATAATAGTTTATGTTTTTTGAATTAAAGTAGCCTAATCCTAAGCTAAATTCAAGGTTGAAATAATTTGAAATTGGCTTAGTGTAGCCAAAACTTATTCCATATAAAAAGTCTACATCGCCTTGTACTCCCTTATCTGAATTTTGGAAATCAAATATTCCTCTTTGCAAATATGCTCCAACAAAGAAACCTGTGAGAGGGTTATTATTGGATTCTTGTTTGGTCTTCTTAATCCAATATCTCCCCTCTATGCCGCCAAGAAGTAGTTGATAGCAAAATCTTTTTGGGGCATTTACATACCAAGGAAACAAATAATCAAAATTTATGGAAAAGTTTTTTATGGGGACTTCTACTTCTATGTTTGGTGCAAGGGCAAGATAGTAGAGTAGATTTGTTTTTAGGTAAAATGTAAATGAATTATTTTTAAGAGTGTTTGAAGGTGATTCTTGAAAGATTGGAGTGAATTCAATCTTGTTTTGAGTTTTTTGTTCTGTTTGGGATACAGAATCTATTAAATTATATTTTTGTTTTTCGTAATTATGGGCTATGGAGTCTTGGAATGCTTTAACTTGAATTTGGTTTTCTTTCTCATATTCTTTTTCAATCAGGGAATTTTGATTTTGAATGTATGATATATTATAGTTTCTTTTATAATAGTGTATTACTACATTTCTTTTTACATCATCAGTCTTTATTTTAAATTTAGAAACAGGTATATGTGAATATTTCAAATTAAAGTAGTTCTTTATTGATTTGGCTCTTTTTTTAGAGAGTTTTCGGTTTGAGGGAGTATTGTCATTTGAAGAAAAAATAATAACTATTGTAATACTGTCTATTTCCTTTTGACCTACAAAAAACATTAGTTCCTCAATTTGCTTTAAAGAGTTTGAATTATTTAGATAATTTGTTTTAATTTCAAAAGAGTGATTTGGAAATTCTATATTAAAACTGTCTTTTTGACTCACAAGTTTATAATGCTGCCCTATCTGAGAGAAAGAAATCATAGGGAGTAAGAAAAATAAAAAAATAAAAAGTATTTTTTCTCTCATTATAACTTTAAAACTTTAATAATATTCTGCAAATGTATGTCATAAATATTTATTTTCCAAACTTTTTGATGAAAACTTTTTGTACAGAATTTGATGTACTTGATTATTAATATATTTGAACAAGGAAATAATGTATTTTGAAAATACGCATTTACAAATAGTATAAAAATAAAAAAAGGTATGTTTTGCAACACACCTTTAAAATTAAATAATAAATGCTATTGTTTATCCCATAAATGGGTAGCGATAATCTGTTGGTGGTATAAGTGTTTCTTTAACGCACCTTGCACTGACCCAACGATAGAGATTTAATTCCGAACCTGCCTTATCATTTGTTCCTGAAGCTCTTGCTCCTCCAAATGGTTGATTTCCTACAACGGCTCCGGTTGGTTTGTCGTTGATATAGAAATTTCCTGCAGCATATCGTAATATGTCTAAGGCTTTTTCTGTTGCATATCTATCATTTGAGAATATGGAACCTGTAAGTGCAAATGGGGAGGTTGTGTTGCAAAGGTGAAGGGTTTCTTCATATTTCTCTCCATCATACAAATATATTGTGAACACTGGCCCAAATAGCTCAGTTTCCATTGTTTCATACTTTGGATTTGTTGTTAGGATTATGGTTGGTTCAATAAAATATCCTACCGATTTGTCTGCTTTTCCCCCAACAACAACCTTAGCCTCTGGTGATACTTTGGCTCTTTCAACATATTTCATTATTGTATCAAAAGCTTTTTCATCAATCACAGCATTAACATAATTACTCATCTGACGTACGCATCCTTGTTTAATGTCCGCAACCATTTCTTTTATATATACAAGAGTTTCTTCCCAAATTGCTTGTGGAATATATCCTCTTGATGCTGCAGAACATTTTTGTCCTTGATATTCAAAAGCTCCTCTAACAATTGCAACAGCCAATTCTTTTGGATTTGTGGTTTTGTGTGCAAAAATAAAGTCTTTTCCTCCTGTTTCTCCAACAATTTTAGGATAGGTGTCGTAAATTCTCATATTATCCCCTATTTGTTTCCAGAAATTGTTGAAAGTTGTGGTTGAACCTGTAAAATGAATTCCTGCCAAATGTTTTGAAGCAAAGCAAGCCTCAGAAATAACAGATCCACTTCCTGGAACAAAATTAATAACTCCATCAGGAATTCCAGCTTCTTTAAATAGTTTCATTAAATAGTAGTTTGAAAGGATTGCAGTGGTTGCTGGTTTCCAAACAGTAACATTACCCATAATTACTGGTGCAATGTTGAGGTTACAAGCTATTGCCGTGAAGTTGAAAGGAGAAATTGTGTAAACAAAACCTTCTAATGGACGATATTCCAAACGATTTATGGCAGTGTTGTCACTTATTGGTTGTTGTGCATAAATCTTAGATGCAAAATAGGCATTGAATCGAAGAAAATCTATTGCCTCACATGCTGAATCAATTTCTGCTTGGTAAGGATTTTTTCCCTGCCCCAACATTGTTGCTGCGTTCAATAAATTACGATATTTCTTTGATAATAATTCCGCAGCCTTCAACATAATTGAGCAACGCTCAATCCAATGAAGCTTAGACCATTTATCATGTGCCTCAATTGAAGCTTTAATTGCCATTTCAACTGTTTCGGCGGTTGCCATATGATAGTGAGCCAAAACATGATTATGTTCAGTTGGCATAACAACTTTACCCATTTTACCAGTCTTAATTTCTTTTCCACCAATAATTAGTGGAATTTCAATTACAGTGTTATATTGCCTTTCAAGTTCAATTGCCAAAGAGTCTCTTTCTGGGGAATTTGGAGCATACCCCATAACTACTTCGTTTTTTGGTCTTTCAAAAAAGAATGTTGTGTTGTTCATAAATCTAAATTTTTTATTTATTAAAATTGTTTTTAAGTTCTCTTACACATAAAAATCTATTTTGCAAATATATATTTAGTTTTTGTTATTTACAAATAATTCTTTACTTTTGTATGAGTTTAGAAAGAGCAAATATGAATAAAGAACTAAGTGAAATACACTCCGAAATTACTGATAATGAAATTACAATTATTGGAATTGCAACAACCATATCTGGGTTTTCCTTAGCACAAGACATAAACACTCTCTTTGAAACCAAGCTCAAACTATTCAAAGATTTTGAAAGCTACAACAAAGAAATAGACCAAATTACCTATTTCAAAAACTACTACTATTATAATCCATTATATCGTTTAAAGAACTTCCTTATTGCCAATAAAAACAACGATAACAAAATTTTAATAGGCAATAAAAACCTGATTAAAACAAAAATAAACTTTGATTATATCTACATACTAATTGGGCGAGATCATGTTAAATATGCTGAAAAATTTGCAGACCAAATTACTAAAATTCCAAATATATCACTAATCAAAACCATATATCCTTCACAAAACATTAATAAAAAAAATAATAAAATCCAAAATCCAAAATCTCAAACATTAAACTTATTTGAAGAAAATATTATTACCCCAAAAATTTCTAAAACCAACAAAAAAGAAAAAAAAGAAAACTTAAATATCTCGCAATTTATTGAAGACATTGAATTTAATTTAGGAAATGCTATGTTTGAAAAAAGAATATTCTTAGCCTATAAATTCTCCGTTACAAAGAAATTATTAGAACAAAGGCAAAATATCATATCACATTTTGGATTTGAAGATTTTAATCCCACATCAATAGAAAACTATCACTTAACTCTCCATTTCATTGGAAATACGAGTGTAAAACAAATGCAAAAAATAATTGTAATTTGTCAAGAAATATTTAAAGATAACAAACAAGAAGAGATTGAAATAAGTATTGATAAGGTAGATTATTTTGAAATTAAGAAAAATAATTTAGTAGTTTATTTTGGAATAGAAAAGAATATATATTTAGAAAAAATAAAACAAAAACTTGTAGAGGTATTCAATGATAAAAACATAACACAACTCCAACCCCAATTTACTCCTCACATAACAATTGGCAAAATAAAAAATCTAAGTGATAAGACAAAAAAAGAAGAAATAAAAAAATTATTCTCCATTGAGAAACAAACCCTAACTCTCTCCCCTGTCATCCTTTTTGAAAGCATATCAATAGACAACTCAATCCGCTACGATATTGTCCAAATTTTTGATTAAACAACAAGTGACAAAAAATACTCAATGAAAAAAAGGCATAAAAAAAGAAGAGTATTTAATTTATTTCGTAAACCACATATAAAAAGAAATATGTGCAGATATTAAATACTCTTCCAAAACAATTACGAAGAAAAAAAATAATCCGTATTAAAACACAAGATCAGGCCAATACTGCAATTATATTTTTTCTCTAATGCAAATATACAACATAAAAACACTTTTGTCAAGTAAAAAATGATTTTTTTTGGTTAAATGTCTGTTCTTGAGAAGAAACAAGTAATTTTATTTAATTTAAATTACTTTTCCTTTATCATTCCATTATTGTAGCCTTGAATTAGTCTTTTTAGGTCATCAATTTGACGATATAGTTCTTCTCCTATTTCGGTGTGTTTTACTAATATTGGGGTTGAACGCTCTTCTATCATAAATTTTGTTGATATAATGTCTGATTCGTTTTCTATGGCTTCCTGACGAGAGGAAAAAGGTTCGTGTTCTACTAAAAACATTCTGCTTGAACTATAAACTAATGTGTAGCCTCCAATGCCTGTTTCCATCTGGTATGCCTTCGACATTCCTCCATCAATAACCAATAGTTTCCCATTCGCCATAATTGGACTTTCTCCTTTTTTTACCTTCACTGGAATATGTCCATTTACAATTCTGGAATTTTTATTTTTTAATCCAAATTCGTTTAGAATCATTTCACAAAATCGTTCTTCGTTTCTTAGTTTGAAATAGAGGTCTAAGATTTCTTTTTGTTGCTTTTTGTCATCAATTAAATATCGTTCAAAGGTTGCCATTCTGTGTTTTCCAAAAATTGGAGACACTGGTCCACACCATAGATACCAAAAATAGTCGCCGTCATTTGAATTGATTTCTGAGTTGTTTCTATTTAACCATACGTTTCTAATTGTTTTCTCCAAAGAATCACAAAGTTCTTTTCCTTTAACAAATGTTCCATTATGATTAAACTCTCTAAATTCTGTTTCATTTTTCATTGGTAAACAACCATGAAGCATTAGGTTGTTGTTAAATGTCAAATATATGCTTCCCTTGGCAAACAAAAAAGCAATATGGTCTTGCATTTTGTAGGAGTTAAGGAATGAGTATCTGAGTTTTTCCATAACATATTCTTCCGCAGGGGTTAGTTTGTATGGGTCTTTTGGATTTATGGTTGGGTAGTATTTATCTAATAATTCGTATGTTTCTCCTTCAATGGTGATTGTTCCTTTTTTGTAATCAATTTTATCCAACAACAATCTATGCTGCATTTCAAATTGAGGATTTCTTTTCACAAGTTGCCCCTCAAGCTTAAAGGATATAACAGCAATTGCTTTATGAATAATGGTCATCAATCTAACATTGGAGTCTTTATAGTTTTCTGGTTTTGTCCCTTTTGGAATAAATGGAATTGCTGGATCATTTTCATATTCTGAAAGTGCAAATGTTACTAATGACATTAGATTTATGCCATAGTCATCTTCAATGGTATCAAGACTTCCATAACGAGCTGTAAGACGTATAACTTCTGCAATGTCAAGTTTGTTACCACAGGCTGCTCCCATCCAAATTATGTCGTGATTTCCCCATTGTATATCAACTGAATGGTGTCCTTTTAGCATTTCAACAACATCCACTGCCTTTGGTCCCCTATCATATATGTCTCCAATAACGTGAAGACGGTCAATAAGCATTCTTTTTATGAAAACACATATAGACTCTATGAAATAATCTGAACGTTTTAGATTGATTATTGATTGAATAATACTGTCGTAGTAGTTTTGTTTATCGGGATTTGTTTCGTTTAGGAGTTCATCAATAATGAAAGCATACTCTTTTGGCATTGCTTTACGAACCTTTGAGCGGGTATATTTTTTAGTAACTTCTTTTGCAACCTTAACCAACCTATTTAAAGTAATGTTATACCATTCTTCATTCACCTTTCCCAAGGCTATTAGACTTCTTAGCTTTTCGTTTGGATAATAAATTATGGTTGCAAGTTGATTTTTTTCAGCCTTTGTTATTGTATTACCAAAAACTTCATCAATTTTTCTTTTAACTGAGCCTGAGGCATTAGACAAAATATGATTGAAGGTGTCATATTCTCCATGTATATCTGTAATATAATGTTCTGTCCCCTTAGGCAAAAGTAGGATTGCTTCAAGATTTATAATCTCGGTGCTTGCGGCCTGAATTGTTGGAAAATGCTTTGAAAGCTCTTGTAAGAATTTTAATTCCTCATTACTTATTTTATCCATTACATTTGGTTTTGGTTAATACTCTAATAATTATATAATAACTACTATTTTATATTTCTGGTATAATTTTAGGAAAATCATATTCAAACTTAGGATAGTTTGGTTTTCCAATAATTTTTGACAAAAAGTCATTATATGAATCTGTAAAGGTGAATAATTTTTCATCGAAATATTCAATTGGGAGTGAAAGATTGCCTATTTCTGACATATCTATTGCATCACAATTGTATTCCTCAACCTCTTCATTTGGGCATATTGATTTCATCACTGGCATCTTTCCATAATCCCCTCTTAAAATTAAGTCCACAACCTTGTCAGCAAGGGCATGAGTTAATCTACAATCATATTCAAAACATCTTCCTCCTCTTGGATAATATCCTGTAACTTGTGAGCGAGCTTGAAGTTTGAGCTTAGATGTTATTTCATGAGCTATTATTCCACTTATTCCACCTAAAAGAGCATGACCATATTCATCTAATTCTTTTGAAGCGTAAACAACGTCTGTTTTTCCAGTTTTTTCATTGTGCCACCTAACTCCTTCCGAAACTGAAATAAGAACAGTTTGTTTCCTTCTATATCTTTCATTCACAACATCAAAGAAATGGTCTTTTCTTTCTTTTGTCATTTCAAGCTCAGGAACAAGAGAAATTTTAGCTCCTCCAAAACTTCCTGCTCCCGTCAACCAACCCGCATTCCTTCCCATAACCTCCATAACCATAATTCTTGAATGACTTTCAGCATTAGTTTTAATTATGGATGCAAATTCTGCAATTCGGTGTGCTGCTGAGGGATAACCTGGGCAAATAACAGATTCTATAGATTTTCCATTAAAATTATGAGTTGTATTTGTTCTTAAGTCGTTATCAATTGTTTTAGGAAATCCAATAACAGGAATTCCTTCTTGTTCATATAAACGTTTTGCGGCTCCGTTTGTGTCATCTCCTCCAATTGTAACAAGAATATCTATTTTATATCGTTTCAAATTTCCAATAACTTGAGAAGTTCTATCTTCGGAGTTGGATTTGGATGGAAATGGATTTGTTCTGGAAGAACGGATTGCGGTTCCTCCATAATATCCGTTGTATGGCTGGTTTGTTAAATCAACAATATCACCATCACCCAGAAGTCCTTTCCACCCCTTTCTAATGCCATAAACTCTAAAGCCTAACATTGAAGCTCGGTTTCTGATTGCGTCAATACTTGAATTTACTGCGGGAGTATCTCCCCCTCCCGATAAAATTGCTAAGGTCTTCCCTTTAAAGAGTTTATTATTTAGCATAGTTTAATTTCTTTCTTATTATAAATGATTTAATTTTTTATCTATATATTTAATGCAAAAGTATAAAAAGACTTTGATTAATCAAATTTATTTTTCCTTAATTTGAGAAATTAATTCGTCATACCATTTCTCTCCAAACTTTCTTATAAGAGGCACTTTTAACATTTTATATAAAGGAAGGTCTTGGATAACCCCTTCATTGAGTGCATATTTACAAATATCCCATGCATGATAATTAACGGCGAAAAACTCACCATAATTCTGAACTCTAATGGGATAAAGATGACAGGAAATTGGCTTTTGAAAATCTATTTTCTTTTCTTCATAAGCTTTCTCAATGGCACATTTTGCAATTTCTCCTTCATATGTTAAAAAAACACAGTCTTTTCCGTCAACAATTCTAGTTGACAATTCTCCTGTAATATCAATGTCTGAAACCCCATACTTATTTATTTCATCAAGCCCTTTTTCAGTAAGATAAGGTTTGATTTTAGGTAATAATTTCTTAAGCATTTTCATTTCTTCTTTTTCTAAGGGAGCCCCACAATCACCATCAACACAACACATACCCTTACAGTTTTGAAGATTACAACAAAATTTAACATCCCTAATATCCTCACTAACAATACAATTTTCAACAACTAACATT
>JAQUTD010000081.1 GCA_028709955.1 Bacteroidales bacterium
TTACAAAATCATCTGTCCAATGTTTTATTAATAGCTCAATCAAAAGTGTTAGAATGGTTCGAAGAGAAATAAATATCATCCAGTGATATGTTGTTTCATATTCAATTTTTTCTCCCTAAATCAAATTGTTTTCTACGTATGTTCTCATAATATTTTTATTGATTCATTTCCGTGGAACTTGATTCTATTTTATTAGAACTTGATTCTATTTGCGTAGAACTTGATTCTATTTTAGGGGGTTTTTGAGATTGCAAAATAGAAAGGGTAAAAGGAAATTCTGATAATTTATTTTATAACAACAATTTTCTCAATCTGGTTCTCTATTATAAGGTAATATATTCCTGATTTGAGGTTATGGATCGGGATTTGGTATTTGTTAAAATTGGTTTGATAGGTTGATAGTTTTGAGGTTATTTCAATTTTCCCTATTTGATTTATGATTTGAAAACTTGGGTCTTCATGGGTATTGGTAATATAGGTGAATTTTATATTGTCTTTGACTGGGTTGGCATTTAGTTTTAGCACAAAATGGGTTGGGATAGGTTTTTCGGAGATTGAGATTGGGTAGTAGGTGTTGGTTGTGGATGCTAAATAGGCTATTGAGAAGGCTAATTCTGCAATTTTTGAGAGGTAGGGATAGTTGAGGGTGGTGGATAGGTCGTTGGAAGTGTGGTAGAGGGGGTGGAATTCTGATTCTTGAAGAAATATGGCTCTTCTTCCCCAACTATAATAGGACCAGGAGTCGGAATATTGATTTAGTTCTGTTGTTTTATTTGGAATTAGGGTTGTGTAGTTGAGGGTGGTTTGTTCTGCAAAGTCAGTTAGCTCTTGTGAATTGTCGTAATATATTAATTTTACTGTGTCTGGGCTTAGGGGGTCTGATTTATAGCCTATCATATCGCAATTTAACATTCCTGATATATGTTCATTGAATTTGTAGTGTGAGCGTTGTATGGCTATGGAGCTTCCGTGAAGTCCTAATTCCTCGGCGGCGTAAAATTCTATACGAAGGGTTTTGGTTGGTTGTATATTGTGTTTTTGGAAAATTCTTGCTATTTCTAATATTGCTGCAACTGAGGATGCATTATCATCGGCCCCGGGGGAGTTGTGGAAATAGGTTAAAGAATCGAAATATGCATAGGAGTCGTAGTGAGCTCCAACAACAAAAAATGTGTCGGGAGCATATCGTCCTCTTTTGTCGGCTACAACATTATATTGCCAACCTGTGTTGATTATTCCGGAGAAGTAAGGATATTCAAAATTCTCCATATAGAAACTATCTATTTTTGCTTCCCATCCATACTGTTCTAATCTATTTTTAAGATAATTTGAAACCTCCACCCTATTTGGATTGAAGGCATATCTTGAACCAAAGTTTTGTAGTTGCTCAACACTCTGTTTTATGGTGTCGGGGTTGATATCTTGTTTATATTGAATTAACTCAGGGTTGAGCTGTGCCAGAACAACATAAGGGAAAAGAATTATTAATAATACTATAATTTTGTATTTATTCATCTAATTCAAGCCTATATATGGTATTTGTTTTGTTGGTAATTTTGTATCTTTCATCAATTCTTTGTCCTACAACCCAAACTATATTGTTGTCGGAGCATAGGAGCCATTGGCTTTCTTTGTCTAAGAGGGAGTATTTCAAGTCTTTGTAGTAGGTTGAAATTTTCTTCTCTGATTTCATTCCATAGGGGTAGAATGAGTCGCCATTTTTCCATTTACGCAGTATTAGTGGGAATACTAATTTGTCGTAATCGAGCATGGCTATATCTTTAGTTTTTGGAATTTTAATAAAACTAAGGTCTGTTAGAACCTCTATTTGAAGATTTATTGGAACAGTAACAAAGGTTTGCCCTAAGTCTATTTTATATTCTGTTATTCCTTGTTTTATGTTTGGAGTTATTAGCAGGTATTCTCTATCCTTAACAAGACGATGAGTTTCGGAGTAGAATTGTTTGCCTGGGGTGTCGTCTAAGGATTCTTTAATGGAATTGATGGTTGATTCGTTGAAGTTGTATTCGCTTAATATTTCGTAGAGATATATATTTATGGGTTTTAGGTTTTTTATTTTCTCTATTGATATTTTTAGATGGTTATTTTGCTTGGTTATTAGTTCTTGTTTGGCTTTGTTTATTAGGGTGCGAAATACTTCTTCGGTTTCCTTAAATCTTTCAATTTCCTTTAGAATTGTTTTTTGAAAATTTGGTGAAATTTCTTTTAAAAGAGGTATTAGCTCGTGACGGATTTTGTTTCTGGTGTATTTGGTTGTTGCATTAGTGGAGTCTTCAACATATTGTAGTTTATTTTTTTGCTGATAGTCTATTATTTCTTTTCTATTGGTGAAAAGCAGAGGGTGTATTAGTCTATTAACTTTTTGCAAAATTCCATGAAGTCCTGCAATGCCTGTTCCTCTTAAAAGGTTTATAAAAAAGGTTTCTATTGAGTCGTCTCCATGGTGACCGGTTGCCAGATAGGTGTAGTTATTGTCGTCTAATAGTTGATAGAACCATTTGTAGCGAAGTTCTCTTGCCGCCATTTCCAAGCTTATGGATTTCTCTTTCATGTAGGTGAAAGTGTCAAATTCTATATAGTGTAGGGTTAGATTATTTGCTTGGGCAAAGTTTGTAACAAACTGGGCATCAGTATTTGATTCTTCCTCCCTTAGATGAAAGTTACAGTGTGCTATTGCAAATTTATAACCACTTTTAATGAACAAGTCGGTTAGAACCATTGAATCTATTCCACCACTTACGGCCAAAAGAATTGTGTCGTCTTTATGGAAAATCTGGTTATCTTCAATATAGGATTTGAATTCTTTAACCATATTAAAACAATTTATAGTTTACGTTTAATAAAGTCTGTCATTAGTTTGTAGAGGTGCAATCTGGTGTTACCTCCATATATTCCATGATTTTTGTTGGGATAGTAGAATTGTTCAAACTGTTTGTTTTGTTTTATTAGGGCATCCACAAGATCCATTGAGTTTTGAACATGAACATTGTCGTCGGCTGTTCCGTGAATAAGTAAGTAGTTTCCTTTTAATTTTTCAACGTGGTTTATTGGGGAGTTGGAATCATAGCCCTCTGGATTTTCTTGGGGAGTACGCATAAATCTTTCTGTGTATATGTTGTCGTAGTATCTCCAATTGGTTACTGGTGCCACTGCAATTGCTGCTTTAAAATATTCTGCTCCTTTTGTTATTGCCAAACTTGACATATAACCACCATAGCTCCATCCAAACACTCCCATTCGAGTTTTGTCAATATAGTTTATGGATCCAAAATATTTTGCTGCTTCAATTAGGTCTTCGGTTTCATATTTTCCAAGCTCCATATAGGTGCATTTTCTAAATTCCTCTCCTCTCATTCCTGTTCCTCTTGGGTCAATACATATTGTTATGTAGCCCTCTTGTGCCAAGCTCATAAACCAATACATATCGGAAGCTCTTCTTTGAGAGTTAAGAACCTCCTGACTTGATGGGCCTCCATAAACAAAAAACAATACTGGATACCTCTTACCTTCTTGCATATTTGAAGGTTTTATCATCCAGAAGTTTAAGCTAACTCCTGTTGAGGTTGTAAATGATCCAAATTCTTTTTTCTCAGATGAGTATTTTTTTATTGAATCTCTTAGTGAGGAATTGTCTTCAAGTGTTATCAGGGTTTCTCCTTTTCTATTGTTAACGGTGTAGATGGTTGGTATTTGGTGGTCGGAGAATGTTCCTATATAGTAATTACCATTTTTAGAAAATTCCGCATCATTGGTTCCTATTTGTTTTGAGATTATTTTTTGTTTTTTCCCATTAAAAGAAACTACACATAATTCACGATTTATGGCTGAGCTTTGTGCTGCTGTATAGTATATCTTTTCTTCTTTTTCATCAACATAGCAAAGCTTTTCGCAATCATAATTGCCAGAAGTTATTGGATTTATTGATTTATCCTTTAATTTTACTAAATAGAAATGTGAGTATCCACTTCTTTCCGATTTTAGAATAAAAGCTGAATTATCTTTTAGGAAATAGACATTGTCGGGTTCGCTGATATAATATTTATTGGTTTCGGAATAGAGGGTTTGAGTTGAGTAGTCTTGTGTGTTAACTGATATTATATCGTATTGATTTTGGAGACGGTTCAGCTTATGAATTATTAATTGATTTTCATCTTTTGACCATTGTAGGCGTGGTAGGTAATAGTCTTTGTTTTGTCCCAAATCAACTTGTTTGTGTTCTTGCGAGCTTAGGTCGTAAACAAATACATCAACAACTGAGTTATCTTCTCCTGCTTTTGGGTATTTATATTTATATTCTTTAGGGTATAGCTCACCCCAAATTTGCATTGAATATTCCTTTACACCACTTTCATCAAAACGATAGTAGGCAAGTTTATTGCTCTTTTCGTTCCATGCATATCCTTTCACCAAAGAGAGCTCCTCTTCATAAACCCAGTCGGAGGTTCCGTATATTATTTCATTAAATTTTCCATCTTTTGTTATTTGAACAACATTTCTTTCTGGCGTGGATAAATCCGTTACAAATAGGTTATTATCTCTTATCCATGATATATGTTTTCCATCAGGAGAGAAATCTGCCAATCTTTGCTTTCCTTGTGTGTTGAGGGGATAAAAGTTTTTGGTTTCTATTTCAAAAATGTAGTAGTCAGCATAATAGGAATATCTATATATAAATTCAGGATTAACGGCTAATAATATCTTCTTTTCATCTTTTGAGAAAATATAATCTATAACAACATTCTTTTTATTTTCACCAAAATCCAATAGTGCAAACTCAACAATGGTGTCAAGTTTTTTCCCTGTTTTATATTCATAAAGTTCAATTCCTTTTGGTGTGAGAACACAGTAGTTGTCTCCGTTTTTCATTGAACGGATTTCATTTATAGATTTTTGTCTAAAAGTTCCTTTGGAATATATGTTTTCTATCGATATTTTGTTTTGGCAATAGCCGTTTAGTGTGCAGAAAAAGCACAATAAAATTAATAATAGTCTTTTCATGGGGGTTTCTAATCAATTAAGTTGTCTATCATCATATCCTTATATTTCATTAAAGGATCAATATTTTTTCTGTTTTGTGGGTATAGATTTTCTAAAACGAAGCTATCTATTTCGTTGGAGAAACGATACTTGTTGAGAGCTAAACGATGCATAAATTCTGTTAGGTATAGTCCCCATTTTGTGTCGGTGTAGGTTCTATAATAGGATTGTATTGCATCTTTATATTCTGGAAGAATTATTTCAGTTTCGTTTGCTATTTTGGTAAAGTCAAATCCTTCTCTTGGGTCGTGAACCTTGGTTTCGTCTTCATTTGTTCCATAAATTGGGGTGTGTTCCACTCCTTTTGTTACAATAAATAGAAGAGATTCTATTTGCCTTGTAACTAAATCACTTCTAACAAAATCAGGGTTTTTGTCAAGTAGTAAATCTCTCCACTGAACTCTTCGCATAACTTCCGAAATTGGAATATTAAGTTCGGAGTGCCATACTGGTGCCACAGAAAGGTCGGCAACATAGTTGTTGAAATAGTAGGAAAAATCGGGAGATAGATATTTACTTAATCTTTTAATTAGAAAGGTGGAGTCAACCTCAATGGAGTAGGAGGTGTCTTCATCGGAGGAAATTCTATATCCCCATTTTGCATATTCAGTTATGAACGCAGCAATATCGGATTTAAGCTTTGGAAGCACCCATATATCTTTATGGAAATAACCTCTAATTTCTTTTTCTGAAAAGGTTTTGTGAAGTGTGTTGGTTTTGTCTTCACAGCTTATTTCGTGGTAATTGTAGAGGATTTGGAATGCCCAATCGGCAACATAAGGATCGGTAGCAAAATCTTTTTCAAAAACCTCACAAGCCTTAATTATCACATCCCTTTCAGGAAATGGTAGCTTAATTAGTTTGTTGGTGAATTCTGTAAGCTTTTGATCATCAAGATCAGTAAGGTTTTGAGCAAAACCATTTAACGAAAATAAACATACTATTATGCTTAAAAATATTCTATTCATAGTTAGATATTGATTTAGACTATATTTTTTTTAATCTCAAACTGCAAATATAGATAAATTATCCTCATTATTCAAATATTTTGTCAAAAAGAAAAAAAGGAGTATTTTTGCAACTCATTGAAAAATTATAAGATGAACATTATTAGAATATCAAAGTTATTGGATATATTATCTTATTTGGGCATAGTTGCTATCATTGGATACTATATTTTTTCAAAACCAAGCTCAGAAACACTACTAATTGGCCTGCTTTTAGTTTCAATTATAAGAATGGTTGGAAGTAATTTGAGGGCAAATTATTACCAAAAACACTATAATAAACTCAAAGAAGATCACGAATTTCTTCAAAGAGGCTTCAATGAACTTTCAAATAAAGAGAAAAAAGATATAAATAATTAAATAATTAAATTTTTATGGCAACAACCTCAGATATTAAGAACGGATTATGTATTGTGATGAATGGAGATTTACTCTCTGTTGTGGAGTTCTTACACGTTAAACCAGGCAAAGGAAATACATTTGTTCGAACTAAAATGAAAAGTTTTAAAACAGGCAGAACCATAGAACATTCATTTTTGGCTGGAACAAAAATTGAAACAGCTCGAATTGAACGCAGACCTTACACTTTTCTCTATAAAGACGATAGTGGATATAATTTTATGCATGCAGAAGATTTTGAACAAATTTCAATTCAAGAAGAGATAATTAATGCTCCTCAATTTCTTAAAGAAGGTCAATATGTTGAAATGATTGTTCATGCAGACACCGAAACACCTCTTTCATGTGAACTACCTCCCTTTGTTGACATGGAAATAACATACACCGAGCCAGGGATGAAAGGCAACACAGCAACAAATGCAACCAAAGAAGCCACTGTTGAAACTGGGGCTAAAATTAAGGTGCCTCTATTTATTGAAACAGGAGAAAAAATTAAGGTTGATACCAGAACTTCCGAATATTCAGAAAGACTAAAATAATAGGAATGATATTTCTAAGAATTATAAATGGCAGCTTAAATATTTTAAGTTGCTATTTTTTATTAACAAATAATTACTAACAAAAAAATGAAAAGAAATGGAAAAGAAAAAAATCCATCAAAAAAACACATTTAGATTTAAGCGGTTTGCAAGAAAATCTTATAGCATATACAACAGTATGCATAAGGTTGTTACAATTGGGGTTTTAAGCGTTGGTTGTCTAACTTTTGCAAACCTAAAAGAAGCCTCAGCACAAAAGACCGACTCAGTTAAAATCAACCAAATTGCGGAAAGAGAGCTTGATGAAGTTATTATTAGCTCATCCTCCATCAATCAGCCTATCAATCAAATTGCTAAGCTAATTACAATAATTTCAAAAGAAGAGATTCAGCGGCTTTCGCCCCAAAGCATTGAAGATATTTTAGAATACGTTGCCTCGTTAGACATTCAAACAAGAGGCTCACATGGGGTTCAATCCGATATTTCAATAAGAGGTGGCTCATTCGATCAAAATGCAATACTCCTAAACGGCATTAACATCTCTAACCCCCAAACAGGTCATTATAGCTTTGACATTCCAATCAACCTTTCGGACATTGAAAAAATAGAAATCATTCACGGACCATCCTCAATCATTTATGGCTCATCGGCTTTTTGTGGAGGAATAAATATTATCACAAAAAAAGGTATTGATAAATCACTTAATGCTAAAATGGAAGCAGGAGGGCATAATTTGTGGAATGGAGAAATTGGTGGAAGTTATAGGATAAAGAATGTAGAAAACTATATATCAATGGGCTATAAATCCTCCGATGGATACATTAAGAACACCGATTATGAGATATTCAATATATTATACCAGAGCAGGTTAAACATAAAGAAAGATAAGATAGACTTTCAATTTGGATATAATAAAAAAGCTTACGGAGCCAACTCTTTCTATTCGGCAAAGTTCCCCAACCAGTTCGACAGAACCAATTCAATCATAGCATCCGTTAAGGGAGAGTTTGGACAAAAAATAAAGTTCCTGCCCTCTTTCTATTGGAACAGACATAACGATAAATTCGAATTAATTAAAAATAGTGGTAATGCCAATTATCATAGGACCGATGTGATTGGAGGAAATTTAAATGGCGAATATACTTCAAAAATTGGAATAACAAATTTTGGAATTGAAATAAGAAACGAGGGTATATTAAGTAATGTTTTAGGTCAAACAATGAATAGCCCTATTGGCAATTTCACAAAAAAAGATAATAGAACAAATTTGAGCTATATGTTACAACACAACATAGAATATAAGAATTTTACATTATCCTTAGGAGTTTTAGGCTTTGTTAACTCATCCATAGAAAACAAATTTATACTCTACCCCTCAATCAACCTAAACTATCAAATTATTGAAAATTTAGATATCTACACTTCTTTTTCAAAATCCTCACGCCTACCAACCTTCACCGATTTATATTATACAACCTCAACACACATTGGCAATAGCAATCTAAAACAAGAAGAATCACAAAGCATAGAAATAGGATTAAGACAGAAAAACAGATATATTGTTTCTTATATCTCAACCTTCCATATGAAAGGTAGAAATATGATAGATTGGGTGAAAATAAATCCCGAAGATAAATGGAAATCAGAAAACATAACACAAATAGATAAAATTGGAATAGAAATGGGAGGAAAAGTATTTATTAATGAGATAATCCCAATCCTAAAATACACCACACTATTTGAAGCCAACTACACCATGATGCATCAAGAAGTTGTGAAAAATGAATACATATCAAACTACATTCTAAACAACCTAAAAGACAAACTAACCCTCAGACTAACACTACCAATCTATAAAGATAAACTCACCACAACCCTCTCCTATCGCTATCAAAAAAGAATGGGAGAATACCTAAAATATATAGACAACCAACCAACCCAAAAAACAATATATCCAGCATTTTCCATACTCGATTTAAGCCTAAACTATAACTATAAAAAACTTAAACTCTACTTAAACATAAATAACGTTTTCAATACAGAATATTTCGATTTAGGAAACATCCCCCAACCAGGGATATGGGCAATTGTTGGAGTAAGTATAAGTTTATAAACCAAACCCCTTATTGTAATACCCGTTGTGCGGGATACCACACGACGGGTTTACCAGGGAATCCTGATGCTGACAAATTTATATCAAGGAAAAAAATATTTATATCAAGGAAAAAAGTTTTTTTATCAAGGAAAAAAGTTTTTTTATCAAGGAAAAAAATAATTATAGTTGATATATTTTGTGGCTTTTAAGTTTTTAGTTTGAGTGTGTATTGCATACGTCCAAAAAAGAGTGAAAAGCTAAGAGTTTTTGGGGTTATAGTATTTGATTATTGAAAATAAAATAATAAACAACATTTTATATCGTTATTAGGTTTGTTAGAATAAAATTATATTTATGCTTAGAAAAATTGCAATAGTCTCTATTCTTTGTCTTTCTTT
>JAQUTD010000001.1 GCA_028709955.1 Bacteroidales bacterium
CTATGCTTGTCCCATTGGATTCATTTGATATGGGATAGATTGCTCCGGCTCTGTTATTACACCGTTTTGTTGTTCGTATTTTTCAATGTTTTCTTTCAAAGCATATAATAATCTTTTAGCATGCTGTGGTGACAGGATTGATCTTGAGCGAACTTGTGCTTTGGGAACACCTGGCATTACTTGGATAAAATCAACAATAAATTCTGTTGAAGAGTGTGTAATTAATTGAAGATTAGAATATATTCCAGGAGCTATTTCTGCTGGCAATTCAATATCCATTTTTTGTTCTTTATTGTTTTCCATTTTTTTTAATATTTTGCCCCTATTAAACATTAATGATATTTCAATTAGTGTTTAATAAGGGCAATGATTTTAATATTATTTATTCTTCTTTGGCTTTACGACCTCTTTTAGAAGGAGCATTTTGTGCTGCTAATTCTTCTAATTGTTGTTTATTTGCCACAAAAGCATTTCGGTATTCTTTCAATCCTGTTCCTGCAGGAATTAAATGCCCTACTAAAACGTTTTCCTTTAATCCTAACAAGTCGTCTTGCTTTGCATTTATTGCTGCTTCTGTTAAAACTTTTGTTGTTTCTTGGAACGATGCCGCTGATAAATAACTCTTTGTTTGAAGTGAGGCTCTTGTAATCCCTTGAAGAATTTGACGTGCTGTTGCTGGTTTTGCATCTCGTGCAACTATTTGTGCCTTATCTTTTCTCTTTAGGGTTGAATTTTCATCTCTAAGTTTTCTTGCACTAATAATTTGTCCATTAACATAGTATTCACTATCTCCTTGGTCTTCTACAACTTTCATTCCATAAATACTATCATTTATTTCATGGAAGTCAATCTTATTTGCAATTTCACCTTCTAAGAATGTTGTATCACCTGGGTCTTCAATTTCAACCTTACGCATCATCTGTCTTACAATAACTTCAAAATGCTTATCATTAATCTTAACTCCCTGTAGACGATATACTTCCTGAACTTCATTTACAATGTATTCCTGAACACGCATAGGTCCTTTAATTGCAAGAATATCGGCTGGGGTTATTGCCCCTTCACAAAGTGGTGAACCAGCTTTTATATAGTCATTTTCTTGAGCAAGAATTTGTTTTGAAGTAGATACAAGATATGAACGGGTTTCTCCGGTTTTACTTGTGATTATAACTTCACGATTACCTCTCTTTAATTTCTTACTTAATGAAACAACACCATCTATTTCTGCTACAACAGCTGGATCGGAAGGATTACGAGCTTCAAATAATTCAGTTACTCTTGGAAGTCCTCCTGTGATATCTCCTGCTTTTCCAAATGAACGAGGTATCTTAACTAGACTGTCTCCAGCATTAAGTTTTTGTCCATCTTCAACCATTATGTGAGCACCAACTGGAATATCATATATTTTTAGTACTTCACCTGAAGAATTGAGGATCATTACAGCTGGATTTTTTGCTTTTTGGCGTGATTCTATAACCACCTTATCTTGCAATCCTGTTTGATCGTCAGATTCAACTCTAAATGTTACTCCTTCAATTATACTTTCATATGCAACCTTACCAGAAACTTCTGTTATAATAACTGCATTGTATGGATCCCATTCTACAATTAAATCACCTTTTTTAACTTGTGATTTATTTTCATAATATAATTTTGCACCGTATGGAATATAACCTGAGGCTAATATTGAATCGGTGTTTGTGTCCATGATTCTAAATTCAGCAGAACGGCCAATTACAACTTGATATTTTTCTCTTCCAGCAGACTTTGCCTCAACTGAACGTAGTTCGTCAACAACAAATTCGCCATCATATTTAGCAATTATTCTTGAGTTTGTTCCAATGTTACCACCGGCAACCCCCCCAACGTGGAATGTACGAAGAGTTAGCTGTGTACCTGGCTCTCCAATTGATTGAGCGGCGATAACTCCAACTGCTTCTCCTTTTTGAACTATTCTTCCATAAGCAAGATTACGTCCATAGCATTTTGCGCACACTCCATGTTTAGATTCACAAGTAAGAACTGAACGAATTTCAACTTCTTCAATTGGGGATTCTTCAATCTTTTTACATATTTCTTCGGTAAGATCTTGTCCTGAATATGCTAATATCTCTCCTGTTTGAGGATGAATAACATCATGCAGAGTTACTCTACCTAAAATTCTATCATATAGGGTTTGAACTATTTCCTCATTTTTCTTAAGTGCAAAAGTAGGAATTCCTCTTAATGTTCCACAATCTTCATCAGATATAATAACATCTTGAGCAACATCAACCAAACGACGAGTTAAATATCCTGCATCTGCAGTTTTAAGAGCAGTATCGGCAAGACCTTTACGAGCTCCGTGAGTTGAAATAAAGTATTCTAAAACTGACAATCCTTCTTTAAAATTCGAAATAATTGGATTTTCAATAATTTCTGCTCCAGTTGCTCCAGACTTTTGAGGTTTAGCCATAAGACCACGCATACCCGATAGCTGACGTATTTGTTCCTTGGAACCTCTAGCTCCAGAATCTAACATCATATAAACAGGATTGAAACCTTGTCTGTCACTTGCAACTTGTTTCATAACAATATTTGTTAAATCCCTATTGGTATTTGTCCAAACATCAATAATTTGATTATATCTTTCGTTGTTGGTTATAAGTCCCATTTGATAGTTGGATACAACATCAATAACTTCCTGATTTGCTTTATTAATAAGAATAGCTTTTTCCTCTGGGATAATTACATCCCCTAAGTTAAATGATAAGCCTCCTTTGAAAGCCATTATATATCCTAAGCTTTTTATATCATCAAGAAATTTTGCAGTTTTTGCTGTTCCACAAACTTTCAAAATATCACCTATAATATCTCTTAGAATTGTTTTCTTAAGCACTTGATTTATGTATCCGAATTCCACAGGAACAACCATATTAAATAAAACTCTACCAACTGTTGTTTCTACCCTTTCAACCTTTGATTCTCCATTATAAATAAATGATCTTCTTAATTTAATATTAGCATGTAAATCAATTGCTCCTTCATTATATGCAATTTGAACTTCTTCAGGGGAATAAAACAATTTTCCTTCTCCCTTAACTTTTCTTTCTGCATCTGATAACCTGCCTTTTGTCATATAGTAAAGCCCAAGAACCATATCTTGAGATGGAACAGTAATTGGGGCTCCATTAGCAGGGTTAAGGATATTATGTGAAGCAAGCATTAAAATTTGAGCTTCGAGAATTGCAGCATTTCCGAGTGGTACGTGAACAGCCATTTGGTCTCCGTCAAAGTCGGCATTGAATGCAGAACATACAAGAGGATGAAGACGAATTGCTTTCCCTTCAACTAAACGTGGTTGAAAAGCTTGGATACCTAAACGGTGAAGAGTTGGAGCACGGTTTAAAAGTACTGGATGTCCTTTTAAAATATTTTCAAGAATCTCCCATACTACAGGATCTCTTCTGTCAACAATTTTTTTAGCTGATTTTACAGTTTTAACAATCCCTCTTTCAAGCATTTTACGAATAATAAAAGGCTTGAATAGCTCTGAGGCCATATCTTTAGGCAAACCACATTCATGAAGTTGTAAATCTGGACCAACAACAATAACGGAACGACCAGAATAGTCAACTCGTTTACCTAATAAGTTTTGACGGAAACGTCCTTGTTTCCCTTTTAAACTATCGGATAATGATTTTAAAGCTCTATTAGATTCAGATTTTACTGAACTTACTTTTCGAGAATTATCAAACAAAGAATCTACAGCTTCTTGTAACATACGTTTTTCATTTCGCATTATTACATCTGGAGCCTTAATCTCAATTAATCTTTTTAAACGATTATTTCTAATAATTACTCGTCTATATAAGTCATTTAAATCAGAAGTTGCAAATCGTCCTCCATCAAGTGGAACCAAAGGTCGCAATTCAGGTGGGATAACTGGTACTACTTGAACAATCATCCATTCAGGACGATTTTCAATCCTGTTTCTTGAATCACGAAATGCTTCAACAACATTTAAACGTTTTAAAGCTTCTTGCTTTCTTTGTTGAGAAGTTTCTCTATTAGCTGTATGTCTTAAATCGTATGATAATTTGTCTAAGTCTAATCCTTTTAAAAGTACAATTAATGCTTCTGCACCCATTCTTGCTATAAACTTATTTGGATCGTCATCATCTAATAGTTGATTTTCTGATGGGATTGAATCTAGACATTCAAAATATTGAGTTTCATCTAAAAGAACTCCAATTTTTATATCATCTTTTTCTAAAATACCTTGATTAATTACAATGTATTTTTCGTAATATATTACTTGTTCTAATTCTTTTGTTTTTAATCCAAGTAATGAACCAATTTTGTTTGGTAAAGAACGGAAAAACCATATGTGAGCTACAGGAACAACTAATTGAATATGTCCCATTCTTTCTCTTCTTACTTTTTTCTCAGTTACTTCAACACCACAGCGGTCACAAACAATTCCTTTGTATCGGATTCTTTTATATTTACCACAATGACATTCCCAATCTTTTATAGGTCCAAATATCCTTTCACAGAATAAACCATCTCGTTCAGGTTTATATGTTCTGTAATTTATGGTTTCAGGTTTCAGTACTTCTCCTCTTGAGCGTTCAAGAATTGACTCTGGAGACGCAAGACTGACGGTTATTGAATTAAAATTACTATTTATTAAGTTTTCTTTTTTTATTGCCATGATATTTAATGCTAATTGATTTGTTTATTGAACTACTTATTAATTAGATATTCTCATTATTGTCAAATGTAATTTCTAATCCTAACCCTCTTAGTTCATGTATTAAGACATTAAATGATTCTGGAATACCAGGTGTTGGCATATTGTCGCCTTTAACAATTGCTTCATAAGCCTTAGCACGTCCAACAACATCATCTGATTTAACTGTTAAAATCTCTTGAAGTATGTTTGATGCTCCGAATGCCTCTAAAGCCCAAACTTCCATTTCTCCAAAACGTTGACCCCCAAATTGAGCCTTACCTCCTAATGGTTGTTGTGTTATTAATGAATATGGCCCTATTGAACGAGCATGCATTTTATCATCAATCATATGGTGAAGTTTAAGCATATAAATATAACCTACCGTTGCAGCTTGATCAAATTTTTGACCAGTTTCACCATCATACAAATAACATTTTCCATTTTCAGGCAATCCTGCTTTTTTCATATAATCGTTAACTTGATCTAAAGTTGCTCCATCAAAAATTGGTGTTTGGAATGTCATACCTAATTCTTTTCCTGCCCATCCTAAAACTGTTTCAAATATCTGTCCTAGGTTCATACGAGAAGGTACTCCAAGTGGATTAAGAACAATATCAACTGGCTTTCCATTTTCCAAGAAAGGCATATCTTCCTCACGAACAATCTTTGCAACAATACCTTTGTTACCATGTCGACCAGCCATTTTATCACCAACTTTTAATTTTCGTTTTTTGGCAATATAAATCTTAGCCATTTGAATTATTCCTGCTGGTAAATCATCTCCTATTGAAGTAACAAACTGTTTTCTAGCATAAGATCCTTGAATCTCTCTAGAACGAATATTGTAATTATTCAACAATTCTTTTATTAAAGAGTTTGTTTCTTTATCAGATGTCCACTTATTAGGATTTACGTTATTATAGTCAATAGCTAAAAGCATTTTCTGATTAAACTTGGTTTTCTTTGGAATCAACTCTTCATTGAATGTTGAATAAACACCCTGAGAAATCTTTCCTGCCAATATAACTATTAATTTATCAACTAATTTATTCTTTAGATCGAAAAGCTCTTTGTCATTTTGATCTTTTAAATCTTTGATAATATCTTTGTCCTTTACTCTTGACTTTTTGTCTTTGTGTATTCTTGTAAATAATTTTTTATCAATTACAACTCCACTAATTGAAGGCGGAACTTTCATTGAAGCATCTTTAACGTCTCCTGCTTTGTCTCCAAAAATTGCTCTAAGCAATTTTTCTTCAGGAGTTGGATCAGATTCCCCTTTAGGAGTAATTTTACCAACAAGAATATCTCCTTCTTTTACAAAAGCTCCAATTCTAACCATGCCTTTTTCATCAAGGTCTTTTGTTGCTTCAAGACTAACATTTGGGATATCCTTTGTTAGCTCTTCTAAACCTCGTTTTGTTTCTCTAACTTCTGTAATAAATTCTTCAACATGAACAGAGGTAAATAAATCTTGCTTAACAACTTTTTCAGATATTACAATAGCATCTTCATAATTATATCCTTTCCATGGCATAAATGCTACTTGAAGGTTACGGCCTAAAGCTAAAACTCCATCTTTAGTTCCATATCCTTCAGAAAGAACCTGGTCTTTTTTAACTTTATCACCTTTCTTGCATATTGGGCGGAGGTTAATTGAAGTGCTTTGATTTGTTCTTTGGAATTTTGTAAAATAATATGTTTTGGTGTCGTCATCAAAACTAACCTTTCTTTCTTTTTCATCTCTAGCATATCGAATAGTGATTTTTTCAGCATCAACATATTCAACAACACCATCTCCTTCGGCAATAAGCAATACTCTGGAATCCTGAGCTACATGAGGTTCTATTCCTGTCCCAACAATTGGGATTTCCGGATTCAATAAAGGAACTGCTTGACGCATCATATTAGATCCCATTAAAGCACGGTTAGCATCATCATGTTCCAAGAAAGGAATTAGAGATGCAGCAATTGAGGCAATTTGATTTGAGGCAACGTCCATCAAATCAACTTCTTCAGCAGTTACAATTGGGAAGTCTGCCATCTTTCGTGTTTTAATCCTTTGCTCAACAAATTTTCCTTCTTTGGAAAGTGAAGTAGTTGCTTGTGCTACAATTTTATCTTCTTCTTCTTCAGCACTTAGATATATTGGTGGTTCTTCATTTAGCACCCTACAGTTTTCTACTTTATAGTATGGGGTTTCAATGAATCCTAAATTATTTATTTTAGCAAACACACATAGTGAAGAAATCAAACCAATATTTGGGCCTTCAGGTGTTTCTATAGTACATAATCTACCGTAATGAGTATAGTGAACATCTCGCACTTCAAATCCTGCACGCTCTCTTGATAGTCCACCAGGTCCTAATGCAGAAATACGTCTTTTGTGAGTAAGTTCAGCTAAAGGATTAGTTTGATCCATAAATTGAGATAATTGATTTGTCCCAAAGAATGAATTAATAACTGAAGATAATGTTTTTGCATTTATAAGATCTGTTGGTGTAAAAACTTCATTATCCCTAACGTTCATTCTCTCTCTAATTGTTCTAGCCATACGAGCCAAACCAACACCAAATTGAGAATATAATTGTTCACCAACTGTTCTAATTCTTCTGTTACTTAAGTGGTCAATATCATCCACATCAGTTTTTGAATTTATCAATTCAATTAAATATTTTATAATTGAAATAATATCTTCTTGAGTCAAAACCTTAATATCACTTGAAACTTTAAGATTTAGTTTAGTGTTAATTCTGTAACGACCAACATCCCCCAAATCGTAACGTTTGTCAGAAAAGAATAGTTTTTCAATAATTCCCCTAGCTGTTTCTTCATCAGGTGGTTCAGCACTTCTTAATTGTCTGTATATATATTCAACAGCTTCCTTGGCATTGTTTGCTGTATCTTTTTGAAGTGTATTAAAAATAATTGAATAGTCGCTTGATGATGAATCTTCAGTATGTAATAATATAGTTTGAACACCTGATTGTAATATTTCTTCAATGTGTTCTTCAGTTAACTCAACCTCTCTATCAATAATAACCTCAGTACGCTCAATTGAAACAACTTCACCTGTATCTTCATCCACAAAATCTTCAATCCATGAACGTACAACTCTTGCTGCTAACCTTTTTCCTATTATCTTTTTAAGATTTGTTTTGGTTACTTTTATTTCTTCAGCAAGATTAAATATCTCTAATATATCTTTATCTGTTTCATATCCTATAGCCCTTAATAAAGTTGTTATAGGTAATTTTTTCTTTCTATCAATATAAGCATACATGACATTATTAATGTCTGTTGTAAATTCCATCCAAGAGCCTTTAAATGGAATAATTCGAGCTGAGTATAGTTGCATGCCATTTGCATGATTACTTGTTCCAAAGAAAACTCCTGGGGAACGATGTAATTGCGATACTACAACTCTTTCTGCTCCATTAACAACAAATGTCCCTTTTGGTGTCATATATGGAATCATTCCCAGATATACATCTTGAATGATAGTCTCAAAATCTTCATGTTCTGGATCGGTACAGAACAATTTTAATTTAGCTTTTAAAGGAACGCTAAAAGTTAGGCCTCTCTCTAAACATTCATGAATTGAATATCTAGGAGGGTCTATAAAATAATCGAGAAATTCTAAAACGAAGTTATTTCTCGCATCTGAAATAGGAAAATTTTCTGAAAAAACTTTATATAAGCCTTCATTAACTCTATTTTCAGAGTTTGTTTCAAGTTGAAAAAAATCTTGAAATGCTTTTAATTGAATATCCAAGAAATCAGGATAATCAAATTGTTTTACTGACGCAAAACTTACTATGTTGGATTTATTGTGTGCCAAGGTTTAAAAATTAATTAGTAAAAAAATAAGATTTATACAAACACAAACAAGGAATAGGTATTCCAATGAAAGAATACCATATTCCTATAAAAATTTTGTTGTGAAATGTCTTATTTTATTTCAACTTTAGCACCAGCTTCTTCTAATTGAGCTTTTAATGCTTCAGCTTCATCTTTAGAAACTCCTTCTTTCAACGGCTTTGGAGCAGCATCAACAAGTTCTTTTGCTTCTTTTAATCCAAGACTACAAAGATCTTTAACTAACTTAACTACATTTAATTTTGATGCACCTGCTTCAATAAGCATAACATCAAATGAAGTTTGTTCTTCAGCTACCTCAGCAGTTGCTGCTGCTGGTCCTGCTACAGCAACTGCTGCTGCTGCTGGTTCAATACCATATTCTTCTTTTAAAATATCAGCTAATTCTTTTACTTCTTTAACTGTTAGATTAACTAATTGTTCTGCAAACGTTTTTAAATCTGCCATTTTATTTTTGTTTATTAAATGTTTAACAATATTTATTATTCAGCTTTTTCCGATAATGTTTTTAATACGCCTGATAATGTATTACCACCAGACTGCAATGCTCCGATTACATTCTTTGCAGGAGATTCTAATGCTGCAATTATATCAGCAATAAGTTCCTTCTTAGATTTTATATTTATTAATATATCTAAGTTAGTGTCTCCAAGATAGAATGCTTCTTCAACATACGCAGCTTTTAATAATGGTTTTGGAGATGATCCTCTAAAATCTTTTATCAATTTTGCTGGTCCATTATTGACGTTTGAAAGCATGATCGAAGTTGAACCATTAAGAGCTGGAAATATTTCTGAATAATCTATTCCAGATTTTTCCATCGCCTTTCTAAGCAATGTATTCTTAACTGTCAAAAGTTTAATCTCTCTACGGAAGCAAAGTCTCCTAAGTTTAGATGTATCAACAGAATTTAATCCTGCAATATCAACTAAATATACGTAAGGATAATTTGACAACTCAACTCCAATAGATTCGATTATCTGTCCTTTATCTTCTTTTATCATATTTCAAAAGTTTACAAGTGAAGATTTATTTACTTATGGATTTTGGGTCAATTTGAACACCAGGACTCATTGTTGAAGAAATTGTTACACTCTTAACATATGTACCTTTTGCTGCAGTTGGTTTAAGTTTTAAAATAGTTGCTAATACTTCTTTTGCATTATCACATATTTTTTCACTTTCAAACGATACTCTAGCAACTCCAGTATGGATAATACCATACTTGTCCACTTTGAAATCTATTTTACCGGCTTTAACTTCTTGGACTGCTTTTCCTACATCCATTGTAACTGTACCTGTCTTTGGATTAGGCATTAAACCACGAGGGCCTAATATTTTTCCTAATACTCCAATTTTAGGCATTACACTTGGCATTGTAATTATTACATCGACATCCGTCCAACCGCCTTTAATTTTATCAAGATATTCATCTAATCCAAAATAATCAGCTCCGGCTGCCTTAGCTTCTTCTTCCTTATCAGGAGTACAAATAACTAATACTCTTTTGGTTTTACCAGTTCCGTGTGGCAAAGTTACAATACCTCTTACCATTTGATTTGCTTTACGAGGATCTACTCCTAAGCGTACATCAATATCAACTGACGCATCAAATTTAGTATATGTAATTTCCTTCACAATAGAGACAGCTTCTTCGAGAGAGTATTGCTTAGTTAAATCGTGTTTAGCTAAAGCTTCTTTTTGTTTTTTCGATTGTTTTGCCATTTTTTTTGCGAAAATTCTAATTAATACTTGTTAAAGATTATTCTTTAACAGTGATACCCATACTTCTTGCTGTTCCTGAAACAATTGAGATAGCAGAATCTAAGGTAAAGCAATTTAAATCAACCATTTTTGCTTCAGCTATAGTTCGTACTTGTTCAATTGATATAGAAGCAACTTTTACTCTATTAGGTTCAGCTGAACCACTTTTAAGTTTAGTTACTTCTTTTAATTGTACAGCAACAGGTGGTGTTTTAATTACAAAATCAAAAGATTTATCGGCGTAAACAGTTATTATAACAGGTACAATTTTACCTGCTTGTTCTTGAGTACGAGCGTTAAACTGTTTGCAAAACTCCATTATATTAACACCCTTAGCACCTAATGCAGGTCCTACTGGTGGAGATGGATTTGCGGCAGCTCCTTTAATTTGTAATTTTATTAATCCTGCAACTTCTTTTGCCATTTTGTGACTGTGCTAATAGATTATTAAAAAAAATTAATTTTAATTATTCTTTTTCAACTTGAATGAAAGAAAGTTCAACAGGAGTTTTACGACCAAAAATTTTAACCGTAACTTTCAATTTCTTTTTTTCATCGTTAATTTCTTCAATTGTACCAGAGAAATTACTAAAAGGCCCATCAACAATTTTTACAGACTCGCCAATAATAAATGGATCTGTTAATTCTTCATTTTGACCTGATAATTCATCAACTTGACCAAGAATACGTTTAACCTCGCTCTCTTGAATGGGAACAGGATTACCGTTTTTCTCGGAAAGAAAATTTATTACATTAGGAATACTCTTAACAATATGAGCAATTTCACCAACTAAGTTCGCCTCTATCAACACATAACCAGGATATAAATTTCTATCTTTAGAAACTCTTTTCCCATTACGTACTGAATAAACTTTCTCAACTGGTATTAATACTTGAGAAACGTATTCTTGTAAACCAAGTCTGGAAATTTCATTATCAATATACTCCTTAGCTTTTTTTTCCTTTCCAGCTATCGCTCTCAAAACATACCATTTCTTAGATTGTTCACTCATAATCTGAAATTAATTGAAATCTAATAATTATCAAAAATAAACATTTAATTGCCCTTTATATATCTCTTTGACATTTGTCGGAGGGAAGCAAGATATATAAAATATGCAATAAGGGGATTAACCCATCATGCTATATAAGTAACCAAGTAAGCCCTTCCAAAGCAAAGTTGGATGTACTCCAAATGAAATATCCATAATAAAAATTATTAGGGCTATAATAAGTGAAGCAACGAATACTACTATCGTACTATTTTGCAACTCTGACATTGTTGGCCACGATACCTTATGCATAAGTTCATCGTAGCTGTCTTTAACGTAATTAATTATCTTAGACATCAATATTTATTTTTATTTAGCAGGGGCAGAGAGATTCGAACTCCCATCAACGGTTTTGGAGACCGCTATTCTGCCATTGAACTATGCCCCTAGAATAGTGGAAATAATCTTTCCACTATAATATTATTTAGTCTAATATTTCTGTTACCTGACCTGCACCTACTGTTCTACCACCTTCACGGATAGCAAACTTTAAGTTCAAGTTTAAAGCAATTTCTGCAATTAGTTCTACATTGATAACTAAGTTATCCCCAGGCATAACCATTTCTACACCTTCTGGTAAAGAAATTTCACCTGTAACGTCAGTTGTTCTAAAATAGAATTGAGGACGATATTTGTTATGGAATGGAGTATGACGGCCACCTTCTTCTTTCTTTAATATAACAACAGAAGCTTTAAATTTCTTATGAGGTTTTACTGAACCAGGTTTAGCAATAACCATACCACGACGAATTTCTTCTTTATCGATACCTCTAAGTAATAAACCTACATTATCCCCAGCTTCTCCTCTATCTAAGATTTTACGGAACATTTCAACTCCTGTAACAACAGATTTTAATTTTTCTGCGCCCATACCAATAATATCTACAGGGTCACTTGAATTGATTACACCTGTTTCAATACGACCAGTAGCAACTGTACCACGTCCTGTGATTGAAAATACGTCTTCAATTGGCATCAAAAATTCTTTATCTACATCTCTTGTCGGAAGTTGGATCCAAGTATCAACTGCATCCATTAATTCCATTATTTTATCCATCCACATTGGTTCTTTATTCAAACCACCTAGGGCAGAACCTCTGATTACTGGAGTATTCTCACCATCAAATTGATAGAAAGATAATAAATCACGGATTTCCATTTCAACTAAGTCTAATAACTCAGGGTCATCAACTAAGTCAACTTTATTCATGAAGACAACTAAACGAGGAACACCTACTTGGCGAGCCAAAAGGATATGTTCACGAGTTTGAGGCATAGGACCATCAGTTGAAGCAACTACGATAATCGCACCGTCCATTTGAGCAGCACCAGTAACCATATTCTTAACGTAGTCAGCGTGACCAGGACAGTCAACGTGAGCATAGTGCCTTGATGCAGTTTGATACTCTACGTGAGCAGTGTTAATTGTAATACCTCTTTCTTTTTCTTCTGGAGCTGAGTCGATTGAATCGAAAGACTTAACTTCAGACAAACCTTTTTCTGCTAAAACTGTTGTAATAGCAGCTGTTAAAGTTGTTTTACCGTGGTCAACGTGACCAATTGTACCAATGTTTACGTGTGGTTTGGAACGGTCGAATTTTTCTTTTGCCATAATAATTGACGTATTAATAAATTGTTTTAATTTGTTTTCTATATAAACCTTGAATTTTGAAAGAGCCATTGACGAGACTTGAACTCGTGACCCCTTCCTTACCAAGGAAGTACTCTACCACTGAGCTACAACGGCTTAAATCTACTTATGCCAATAAGAACGAGTTAGATTGCCTAACCCGCTCTTTTTGAAGCTTTGAGCGGAAGACGGGGCTCGAACCCGCCACCTATAGCTTGGAAGGCTATCGCTCTACCAAATGAGCTACTTCCGCTTGTTTAATTTAAATTTTATGTTTAGCATCTACAAAAGAATTATAAACATTCATTTGTGGGAAGGGCTGGATTCGAACCAGCGAAGGCGTCGCCAACAGATTTACAGTCTGCCCCATTTAACCACTCTGGAACCTTCCCTATTTTTGAGCCGATGGAGGGATTCGAACCCCCGACCAGCTGATTACAAATCAGCTGCTCTGGCCAACTGAGCTACATCGGCATCTACCCAATTTAAACAAAAAGGGATTGCAAAATTATAAATAAATTCTGAATTGACCAATTATTTTAATGAATTATTGTAAAATAAATCATAATAATCAGCCAAATAAGATATTTCAAAGAGCAATCGCTTTCTTAAAAAGAGAGTGCAAAGATATTAACTTTGAACATCCCTACCTAATTTTTCCAAAAAAAAATTAAATAATTCAGCATTTGGTAACTCAACTATATTAAAATGAAATATTTATTTTTCAATAAAAAGTACTATTTTTATGGCTTATATTAGTCTTAAATAATAAAATCAGAACAGAAATTTCTAACTATAATGAGTTCTGAAAGATTTTCTTGTCTTAGTTTAAAGAAATTGATTCTTCAATTTGAAAAATTAAAAGGAAAATTTTAGCTTTTTTAGCTCGGCTTCTATAATAGTTTTATCCCTTTTTAACAATTTAAGATAACCATATTCATTTACATCAACTATTTTTGCTTCAACCGATTTATCTTCGTAAAGATATTTTGCCCAAATATTAAAATTTAGAAGTCTTGATAAATATTCTTTTTTGTAGTCTATATCTGTATCTATCTTTAACCGATTATACCTATAAAAAATATAATCAAGAAGTTCGTATATTACATTCAGTAAATCAAAATCTTCTCCTAATTCAATTTTAATGGAAGTAGGATTGGGAGCCAAACTAAAAGTTGTTTGATTTACGTTTAGTCCTATTCCACATATTGAATAAGAAAATTCTTCACCTTGCAATTTATTATTTACCAATATACCGCAAATTTTTTTCTTTCCAATATAAATATCATTTGGCCATTTTATAGATACATCTTGAATATATTTTTTCAAATAATCATAAATGCCAAGAGAAAGGACTTGAGTTATCAAAAACTGATTTGATATATTTATAAAGTTAGGTTTTAGTAATATTGACATCGTCAGATTTTTTCCTTTTTCAGTTTCCCATAAATTATTAATCTGTCCCCTGCCTTTTTTTTGTTCATGCGCGAGAACAACCGTCCATTCTGGGAGTATACTTAAGTCTGAACTCATTAAATAGGTTTGTGTTGAATCTAAGGAACTAAACTTTAAAATATTATATTTTTTTCTATCATTCATCATTTTGCAATAAAAAACTGTACAAATTTAAATAAAAAATTCGATTTTCTAATATTAATAATATTATTAGCAAAAATTCGAATCTTATTAAATATTTAGGAAATAAGATGAGGATTAATTATAAAGGATTAAACATTAAATAAAAATACTTCAAAATTCATTTCCTAGATTATTATTTTATATCTTTGCAAGTTAATTAAATTACTTAAGATGGCAGGAAAGAAAATAGAAAATAAATTATCCCAAATGATGCTTGAGATAGCAATTAAAGGGATTCAAAACAAAAAAGGAAAAAATATTACAACAATAGATTTAAGGAATATCGAAGGTTCTCTATTTGATTACTATATTATTTGCACAGGAAACTCTCCTTCACACGTGGATTCAATATCTGAATCAGTGGATAGTGAAATTAAAACTTCAACAGGGCTAAATCCCAAAAGAGTTGAAGGATTACAAAATTGTCAATGGGTATTGTTAGATTATTTTGATGTTATTATCCATGTTATGCTTGAAGAAACGAGAGATTTCTACAGAATAGAACAGATGTGGAAAGATGCTCCTCAAAGTCATCTTGAGGATATTGACTAACTGAATTAGAAAAACTTATGAACACAAAAAATTCAAAAAATAAAAAAACCAATCTCAAAAAACCATTATTGGGAAAACCTAAAATAACTTTCAATATATATTGGATATACATAGCGATATTTATATTTATTGGTATTCTATTTTTTACTGACAATGGAGACAGTAAAATTAGTAAGGAAATTGGATGGGACAAACTTCAACAAGTCCTTTTAAAGAAGGATTATTCTAAAATAACAGTAGTTAATAAAGAATTTGCAGAAATTTATATTAATACTGAGTCATTAAATTCCGATACTCTATACAATGATTTAAAACCAAAATCTGGACTTTTTGGGACACAATCTTCACCAAAAAACGCTTTCTATGTATATAAATTTGGAGACTTTCTCTATTTTAGAGATCAACTTAAAGATGTGGAGAACCAATGGATAGCGCAAGATACAATTGGAGCTATAAGCGAAGTTGAAAAGAATAAGATTATCAGTTCTCATAGAATAATATTAACAACAGAAACTAGAAAAAACTTCTGGGGTGATAGTTTTTCTTTTATCCTACCATTTTTAATTCTAATTGTAATTTGGATTGTTTTCTTTAGAATGATGAGGGGAGGGAATTCAGGTTCTGGTGGAATGGGCGGAGGGATTTTCAATGTAGGAAAGTCTAAAGCAAGACTATACGATAAAGATAATGATGTAAAGTTTACTTTTGCAGACGTTGCAGGATTAGAGGGAGCTAAACTTGAAGTTATGGAAATTGTTGACTTCCTTAAAAACCCTAAGAAATACACTGATTTAGGAGGAAAGATTCCAAAAGGAGCGCTATTAGTTGGGCTTCCAGGAACAGGGAAGACTTTATTGGCAAAAGCTGTTGCTGGAGAAGCAAAGGTTCCTTTTTTCTCAATTTCAGGATCTGATTTTGTAGAAATGTTTGTTGGAGTTGGAGCCTCAAGAGTTAGGGATTTATTTAAAACTGCAAAAGAAAAAGCTCCATGTATAATTTTCATAGATGAAATTGATGCAATTGGCAGAGCAAGAGGGAAAAATCTTGCATCTGGCTCAAATGATGAAAGAGAAAACACATTAAATCAGCTTCTAACTGAAATGGATGGCTTTGGAACAAATGCAGGAGTTATTATAATTGCTGCAACTAATCGAGCTGATGTTTTAGATAAAGCTTTGCTCCGTGCTGGTCGTTTTGATCGTCAAATTTATGTTGATTTACCTGATTTAGAAGAAAGAAAAGCTATATTTAAAGTCCATACAAAAAACCTTAAATATGATAAGAAAGATGTTGATATTAACTTTTTAGCAAAACAAACCCCAGGTTTTTCTGGAGCAGATATAGCTAATGTGTGTAATGAGTCAGCATTAATTGCTGCAAGACACAATAAAAAACTAATCACAAAGCAAGACTTTCTTGATGCTGTAGATAGAATTGTTGGGGGGTTAGAAAAGAAAAATAAAGTTATTGCTCCAAACGAAAAGAAAACAATAGCATACCACGAAGCAGGTCATGCTTCTGTTAGTTGGATGCTTGAACATGCTCATCCCCTAGTAAAGGTCACTATTGTTCCCAGAGGGCAAGCCCTTGGTGCAGCTTGGTATTTACCTGAAGAAAGACAAATTACGACGAAAACACAAATGTTGCACCAAATGATTTCTTTGCTTGGAGGACGTGCCTCAGAAGAAATTGTATTTGGAGAAGTTTCCACTGGAGCCTTAAACGACCTTGAAAGAACCACTAAAATGGCATATTCAATGGTAGCATATTATGGCTTGAACGATAAAATAGGAAATATTAGTTATTACGATTCAACAGGACAGTCAGAATATGGTTTCACTAAGCCTTTTTCAGAAAAAACAGCAGAAAGTATTGATGTTGAAATTCATAAAATGATTGAACAAGCATACTCTAAAGCAAAAGAAATTTTATTAGCGAACAGAGATAAACTTGACAAACTTGCTTTACTTTTAGTTGAAAAAGAAGTTATATTTAGAGAAGACTTAGAAGAAATTTTTGGGAAACGCCCTTTCGATGAAAAAAAGGATGAAAATTCAGAAAACACAATTGAATCTTCTGATCAAGAAAATAATCTTAACAATGAAAATTTAGAAATAAATAATTAGTTAATAGATACTAATGAAAGGGAATTCTGAGAAAGGAAAAGTATTAAAGCTTATCCGAAATTCATTGCTCGATAAAGCGGAAATACCATATTCAAACCTAGATATGGATTCTGACATTTATACTCAAATGAATGATGACCCGGTTATGATATTTGCTGAATCAGTTGTTTCAAACGGTGGAAAATTTATCTATTGTAAGGATGAAGAGGATTTTATTAATAAGCTCCAATCATTAATTGAATACAGAAATTGGTCTTTTAAAATTACATCCTATGATAAGAATCTAAAGAATTTTCTAAAAACAAACGGGATTAACACGCAAGAAGATGATAAAGAAAAAAATGAAATAGGAATAACACTTTGTAATAGTGTTTCTGCAAGAAATAGTTTAATTACAGTAACCTCAAACCAAGTTGATGGAAATGGATTTTTTAAACTACCTAATATTCTAATCATTATTGTTTTCACATCTCAAATTACATCAGATTTGAAAACAAGTTTAAATCAACTAATTAATGATATGCCAAAATTGATCACGACAATTAATCCGAGCTATATATTGAAAGAGGAAATAAAAGAGCTGTATCTTTTCACAATAGAAAATATATTCAATACAAAATAGAATTGCATATGAACAACTTTACTCAAAGGACAATAACTGGTGCAGTATACTTAATAACTGTTTTTTGTGCTATAATGTTTAACCCTATCATCCTTTCTGTTTTTTTTGGACTAATAGCATTAATCTCACTTTATGAATTCTACGATAACTCAAAAAAAACCAATATTATTACTCAAAATATATTAGGATTTTCACTAGCAATAACAACCTATTGCAGTTTTGTATTTTATGCTTTTCATATTGAGAATACATATTTTATAATTGCTTCACTAATCTTTTGTTTTATAATCTTTATTTTCGAGCTATACAAAAACAAAGAAAATCCTTTTACCAATATTTCATATACTTTAGTGGCAGTGATATATATTGTTATTCCAATGGGTCTGACAAATTTTATTGTAAATCCAACCTTAAGTTTAAATTCATTTACCCCCATCCTCCTTCTAAGTGTTTTTATTCTTGCCTGGACTAATGATACATTTGCCTACCTAGTTGGTGTTAAATTTGGAAAACATAGATTATTTGAAAGAATATCTCCAAAGAAAAGTTGGGAAGGCTTTTTTGGAGGACTTATTGCGACTCAAATAGTATCTATTATTTTATTCAAATTAACCAATACTTCATTATATTTCTATGATTGGATGACTATCGGAATAATCATTTCAGTTATTGGTACATATGGAGACCTGGTTGAATCAATGTTTAAACGGCAAATAGGAGTTAAAGATAGCGGAAAAATTCTTCCCGGCCATGGAGGCATCTTAGACAGATTTGATATTCTTTTTATCTCAATACCATTTATTTTTAGCTACTTATATTTAAGATTAAATTAACAAAAAATGTATATACATAAAGAAGGTTATAGAATTATTGCATTAACAATCTCTCTAGTCATTATTCTCTTAAGTTTGATGAAAATTTTTATCGATGATTGGAACTGGTATTGGTACTCAGTTTCAGGGATTATAATTATTTTGGCATTAGTTGTTATTCGTTTTTTCAGAATTCCTAAACGTGAATTAATTCATAATCCAGATCAAATTATTGGTTCCGCTGATGGAACAATTGTTGTTGTTGAACAAGTATATGAACCTGAGATATTAAAGATTGAATGCATTCAAATATCAACTTTTATGTCCCCAAACAATGTACATGTTAACCGTTATCCTATATCAGGTAAAATAATATATACCAACTATCATAATGGCAAATATCTTATTGCAAAACACCCTAAGTCTTCTACCCTAAACGAGAGAACAACTATTTGCATTGAAACTGCTAAGGGGCATAAGATTGTTGTTCGTCAAATTGCTGGAGCATTAGCAAGAAGAATTGTTTGTTATGCTAAGGAAGGACAGGATGTTCATCAGGGTGAAGAGCTTGGTTTCATTAAGTTTGGTTCAAGAGTTGATGTGTTCATACCCCTTGAAGCAAATGTTCATGTCGAGCTTGAAGATAAGGTAAAGGGTGGTTTGTCAGTATTAGCAACATTATAGATGGAAGGATTCGACAAACAAATCATATTCGAAGATAATCATATCTTAGTAATAAATAAGAAGAACTCCCAAATTGTTCATGGCGATAAAACAGGAGATGATAGCTTGGTGGATTATATTAAAGATTATTTAAGAGAGAAATATAATAAACCCGGCAATATATATTGTGGAGTTGTTCATAGATTAGACCGCCCAGTTAGTGGAGTGGTTGTTTTCACCAAAACAGAAAAAGCACTTGTTCGACTAAATAAGCAAATTCATGATAAACTCTTTACCAAGAAATATTGGGCAATAGTAAGAAATGCACCTCCAAAGCCAGAGGAACACTTGATTGATTATCTAATTAAAAATGAAAGCCAAAATAAATCTTACATAACCAAAGACAAGGAAAAGGGATTATTGGCAGAACTCAAGTACAAATTATTGTGCCAAAGTGAATACTATAATCTATTGGAAATTGAATTGTTTACTGGAAGACATCATCAAATAAGGGTTCAATTGGCTAATATCGGCTGCCCAATAAAAGGAGATCTAAAATATGGATTTGGACGTTCAAACAAAATCAGTTCTATTTCCCTACATGCTCGAGAACTATCATTTGAACACCCAACCCTAAAACAGAAAATGAAATTTATCGCACCAGTACCACAAGAGCCCCTTTGGCAATGGTTTGAAGAAAATGTTAAATAAGATTATACATATATTATATGGTAACCAGTAATAAGAAAGTAAAGCCAAAAAAGAAGAAATCAAACAAGAAGAACCTTTGGAGAAAACTATGGAAAGTAATTTGGGTTACAACTGCAGGATACTTTGCCCTGTCAATAGTCTTAACCCTTGCCTATAAATTCATTAATCCTCCTTTCACCATTCTAATGATTCAGAGAAGCTTTGAGCAAGCATTTTCATCCGAAAGAGACCTAAGGCTTAAGAAAGACTGGGTAGATATTGACGAAATATCTCCTAATATGATTAAGGCAGTTATAGCATCGGAGGATAACCTATTTAACAAACATAACGGATTTGACACCAAAGCCATTGAAAGAGCAATTCAACACAACAAAAGAGGAAAGAGGATTAGAGGAGCCAGTACAATAAGCCAACAAACCTCAAAGAATGTATTTCTATGGAACGGAAGAAACTGGGTAAGGAAAGGACTCGAAACCTACTATACAATATTAATAGAGGCTACTTGGAGTAAGGAAAGAATAATGGAGGTTTATCTTAATGTTATAGAATTTGGAGACGGAATATATGGAGTAGAGGCAGCCTCACAAACATTTTTCCACAAAAGCGCAAAGAACCTAACAAAAAGAGAATCTGCACTATTAGCCTCAGTACTTCCTTCCCCACTCAAGCGAAATGCAGCAAACCCAAGTCGGTGGTTAAACCAAAGAGCAAACAGAGTTATGTATATGATGGATAAGCACGGAAGAATAAGACTTAAGGACTAAACTATCTAACTCGTATCTTTTGTCCTGCTTTTATTTTGGAACCTTTTATCTTGTTTAGCTTTGCTAATTTCTGTACAGTTGTTCCATTTCTCTTTGCAATAACGCTGAGAGTTTCTCCTTTTCTAACCTTTGTGTATTTTCCACCCTTTGTTGCCTTTGTGCTATTATTGGCTAACCTAACGTTATTGTTTCTGGTTGAATGATGGCGGAAATTATCCTTTGTTAGTTCAAGAGTGTTGTCTACTAAGGCGTATGTTGAAAAATTAATTACATCTTCTGGATTAATTGCAGCTCCTTCGTAGCGGATTTCAAGGTGTAGATGCGGCCCTGTTGAGCGTCCGGTGCTTCCTCCTAATCCTAATACTTCTCCTGCTTTAATTTCATCACCTGGCGCAACATGTATTTTGGAAAGGTGAGCATAGTAGGTTTCAAGTTGGTTGTCGTGTTCAATAACCACCAAGTTTCCATAAGCTCCTGCTCGTTTTGCAACTCTAACCTTGCCGTCAAACATTGATCTGATTGGCTCTCCAACTCTAAGACCTAAGTCTATTCCATAGTGGTAACGCCTTCTTCTTGGTCCAAAATGTGAAGTTACTCGTACTCCATCTGAAGGAAATGAGAAGTATTTTTGGTTTTTATTATCTACAAGTGGGATTAATATTGCATCGTTAAGGTTTGAGAAATCTTTCTTCTTGCGGTGGATTGAGGTGGAGTGAGGGGTAGTTTCTTTTAGTATATCTTCCTCATTTTCTGCTGCATCATCGTAAACTAAGCTTGTTCCAACAAAGTTCATAAGCGATTTACGAAAGCGAACTGTATCTTTTATTATGCCTATTTGGTATTCAGAACTTTCTTTTCCAACATTGGTTCTATTCTTCATCATCCCTCGTTCATGAATTCCATCTTCTTTTGGAAGCTGAGCCATTGATAATAATGGTAAAACAATTGAGAGGACAAGTAGTGTATAGAATCTTTTTGAAACGGCCATAATAAAATTATTTTGTTTATATTAATGATATATTTGCAAAGGTAGAAAAAAAAACGAGAAAAAGATTCACTTATTGCCAAATTAAGCCTTTTTTTAAGTTTTTTTTAGATTTTCAACCCTGATGCTGATCTCTTAAAAGGTCGGTAATTTCCTTTACAGGAGTGAAGGTTTCGATAGGAACCTCAACAAAAAGAGTTATCCAATTTGCCATTGCTCCATTCCAAAGTCCGGGAAGCTCCTGTGCTTTTATAATTTTCCCATCTTTGGATTTGTTGGATATAAATCCTAAGTCCTTGTCAACATAGTTTCTTAAGTCGAAATTCTCCCCCTTATAGTTCTTAACTCCACAAACCAAGTCAACTGGATTGAAGTATTGCGAATTGTAAAACAGGTCTCTCTGAGTTTCATCAAGAATATCTATCTGTGCACTTTCCACAATTTGAAGGCTCCTTTGCCCCTGTTTCTCAACCCAAAATGGTCCTCCTCCTGGTTCTCCAACGTTCTTTACAACTCCACAAACCCTGATTGGACGATTTATTTTCTTAAATAATAAATCCATAATATCTCCATTTTCCTTCTCTTTTTCGGTGAGACTTATGCCTAATTTAGTGGTTAGGGTTATAATATCTACAACATCTTGAGCATTTAGATTCCCTTTTTCCAGTTTCCTAAGGGCAGAAAAAACTTCTTCTTGGGTTTGAAGCAGTATGCCTGCAATAAGCTTTTTGTATTTGTAGGTGTGGGATTTTAGCTTGTCGTGAGCAACATTATCTATATTCTTAATGAAGATTATATCACCCTTAATGTCGTTTAGGTTTTCAATAAGTGCTCCATGTCCTGATGGACGGAAGATTAATTGACCTTCCTTGTCGTATGCTAAGCTATTGTCGGGATTAAGTGCAATGGTGTCGGTTGAGGGTTTTTGAATTGAGTAGGTTATGGTATAAGTTACTGAAAACAGGTTTTCGTAGTAGGGCTTTATTTGATTTACAAATTCCTCAACCTCTGTTTGATGCTCCTCAGACAGGGTAAAGTGGATATTAACATTTGAGTTTGACTCCTTTGCATATTCAACTGCCTCAACAAAATGTTCCTCTATGGCATAGCGAATCTTCCTTTTGAGTGATGGATACTGGTGAAATGCAATAAGTGCCTTGGGCAATTTGCCGTAGTTAAGCCCTATTTCGGTTAGGATATAGTTTATTATTGTGGTGTAGTTTTTGTCTTCTAAGAACTGCTCTAAGGAAATGGAAGTGCTATCAATTTTTGATTTCAACTCATCGTAGAAGGCGAATTTATTGAGGTTTTCTATGGTTTTCTGTGCCTTGGGAAAGTCTTTCAGGGTGTAGTCCAAGCCTATATAGAGGGCAGAAAACTCAAATAAATCCTTAAACATCCGAGTTGCTGCCCCTGAGGAGGGTACAAATTTGAGTATGGAATGCTTGGATTGGTTTTTTTCATAGAACTGAATTGCCTGCTCTATTTCTTTTTCTGAAAGGTCTAAAATTCCGTTTCCGATTGTTACGTTTTGGCAAATTTGAACAAAGGGAAAGCCCTTAATAAAATTCATAATTTGCCCTTCAACCTCATCAACACTTAATCCATGCTCAATGATTTGCTCTATATCTATTTTTGAAAGTTGGTTCATAAATAGGTTTTATTTTAATTATTGGGTAGTTTATTCCACTGTTACCGATTTTGCCAAGTTGCGTGGCTGGTCAACATTTCTTCCTTTTTTGGTTGCAACATAGTAGGAAAGCAACTGGAGAGGAATAACTGTTAGAAGAGGAGTCAGGCATTCTTCGGTGTCGGGAATCTCAATACAGAAATCTGCCATCTTCTTTATGTCAACATCACCCTTTGTTACTATGGCTATGATTTTGCCTTTTCTTGCCTTTATTTCCTGAACATTACTAACAACCTTATCATAAGTTCTGAGCTTTGGAGTGACTACCACAACAGGCATTTCCTCGTCTATAAGGGCAATAGGTCCATGTTTCATTTCTGCTGCAGGGTAACCTTCTGCATGTATATAAGAAATTTCCTTAAGTTTTAATGCTCCTTCCAAGGCAACTGGATAGTTGTAGCCCCTGCCCAAATACATAAAGTTGCGAGCATAAGTAAAGACTGATGCCATTGTTTCAATCTCTTGGTTGAGGGTGAATATCTCCTCTATCTTAGAGTTGATATTGGTTAATTCGGTAACTATTTTTTTGTAACGCTGTTCTGAAAGGGTCTTTAATTCTCTTCCAATTGTTAGTGCCATCATAATCAGAACGGTGACTTGGGTGGTGAAAGCCTTGGTTGAGGCAACTCCTATTTCCGGTCCTGCATGGGTGTAGGTGCCGGAGTCGGTTCCTCGAGCTATCGAACTGCCTACAACATTACATACTCCATATATAAATGCACCTTTCTCACGAGCCAAATCCATTGCCGCTAAGGTGTCGGCAGTTTCTCCAGACTGGGATATCGGGATTAGGATATCGCCAGGGTTTATCACCGGATTGCGGTATCTAAACTCCGATGCCACCTCAACCTCAACAGGAATTCGACAGAACTCTTCAATCAAATACTTGCCAATAAGTCCTGCATGCCATGATGTCCCACAGGCAGTTATAAGTATGCGTTTGGCTTTTTTAAACTTGTCAATATGGTTAATTACACCACTGAGTTTTATTTCCTTAAGCTCCGTATTGAGCCTTCCATTCATACACATGGTCAAACTCTTACTCTGCTCAAAGATTTCCTTTAACATAAAATGAGGATATCCCCCTTTCTCAATGTCTTCAAGGGTAAGCATTATCTTCGATGTTTCGTGTTGAACATCAATATCTTTGAGGGTGTGAATTAGGGGCTGATGACCTCTTTCAAGCTTTACAACCTCTTCATCATTAAGATATATAACCTCCGAAGTGTATTCTATGATTGGTGTTGCGTCCGATCCCAAAAAGAATTCTCCCTCTCCTACCCCAACAATAAGTGGACTTCCCTTACGTGCTGCAACCAATACATCAGGATTATTTCTTTCAATCACCCCAATGGCATAGGCTCCAATAACAAATCGAAGTGTCCTTTTAACAGCATCAAATAGTGATAGATTATATCTCTTTTTAATATATTCAATGGCCTGAACCAAAACTTCGGTGTCGGTTTCACTCTTAAAGCTATATCCTTCCTTAATTAATAGCTTCTTGATGGTGAGGTAATTCTCTATTATACCATTGTGAATGAGTGCTATATTTTCAGTTTGTGAATAGTGCGGATGGGCGTTAACATCATTAGGTTCTCCATGAGTTGCCCAACGTGTATGAGCAATTCCAATAGTCCCACTAATGTCCTTACCCTCACAATACTGCTCTAAATTCTTTACTTTTCCTTTGGATTTATACACACTAAGATTAGAATCCTTATTTAAAAGAGCTACTCCAGCACTGTCATAACCCCTGTATTCAAGACGTTTCAGTCCCTTTATCAATATAGGATAAGCCTCTCTATACCCTATATAACCTACTATACCACACATATTATTATAATTATATCGTTGATTGAAATTTACTAATTGCAAAAGTAATTATTCTTTTCCAATTATCCAATATTTTGATTTAAAAACTTCAATTTTAATTTATAGAAAAAGCAAAACGCCAATTTCAACTATGTAAATTGGCGTTTTGGTTCTAATAAATAATTGTTTTTAACTCTGAGAAATGAAGATTTACGGATTTGGCTCGTCAGTTTTAAGTTGAAGACCCTTAATTTCTTCAATAGGGTCAAGCTCAACCTTAATGGTTTTAATCTTATCTCTCAATTTGTTATCTGGTCGAAATTTCAACCTCCTGCTGGTGATTGTGTCAACTGTAACTTCCTCTAAGGTGTTAACAGCTTTGGCTCTAAAATCAGGATAAATAGTCCCAACGCCAGCAATTTCAATAGGGTTTCCCTCCATCAATTCCTCAACCATAATGTCGGAAAGCTGAAGTAAAACACCGTAAGCATCACCTCTTGTCATTGACGAACGAGCCTGAATTCTATGTGCTAACTCATCAAAGCCAATGGTTTTCTTCTTTTTTATTCGAGCCAGGAACTTCAAACCAGGGGTTAGACCCACAGTAATCATTCGTTGAACACGGACAAAGAACAAAGACATAAATACCTCCTTTTTTAATGGTGAATAAAATATGTTTACCCAAGATTAACGAAATCCGAATTATAAATATTGTATATAAAAACGTAAAAATTTCGATTCGAAAGTTCCAAATCGCCGTTTTGGAGGCATCAAATCGCCGTTTTGAAAGGGTCAAATCTACCGATATGCTATGGTCAAATCGCCGATTTGGAGTAATCAAATCTACCGTTATGACCATACCATAACGCCCGTTATGACTATACCATAAAGCCCGTTATGACTATACCATAACGCCCGTTATGACCATACCATAACGCCCGTTATGAGTATGTCATAACGGGCGTTATGGTTTTGCAAATCGGCGATATAAGATAATCTATTGGAAGATATGCAGTTAGAAAATCCCCTTTCCCCTCTTTTTAAAAGGAATTTGCTAATGGATAAAAAACTCAATTTCTAATTGATAAATCTTAGTTGCAATTAATTTTATTCTATCTTTGCAAAATATAAAATCTTAGTTATATAGAATGGAAACAATCGTAAGTGGAATGCGCCCTACTGGGAATCTTCATCTTGGAAGTTATTTTGGCGCCTTAAGAAATTTTATCTCCCTGCAAGAAAATCACCAATGCTTCTTCTTTGTTGCTGACTATCACTCCCTAACAACTCACCCTCACCCTAAGGATTTACACCAAAACGTTAGGACCATATTGTCTCAATACCTTGCCTGCGGACTCGACCCCAATAAGGCAACTATCTATATTCAAAGCCAATTACCGCAGACTGCCGAGTTGTATATGTTCCTTAATATGAATGCTTATTTGGGAGAATTGGAGAGGGTAACCTCCTTTAAGGACAAGGTGAGAAAGCAACCTAATAATGTTAATGCTGGGCTTTTGACCTATCCAACCTTGATGGCGGCTGATATAATTATTCATAAAGCAACTCGTGTTCCAGTGGGTAAGGACCAGGAGCAACACCTTGAAATGACCAGAACATTTGCTTCTCGTTTTAATAAAATGTATGATATTGACTATTTTCCAGAGCCGATTGCTTATAATTTTGGCAACGATTTGGTTAAGGTGCCAGGCCTTGATGGAAGTGGTAAGATGGGCAAATCGGAGGCTGAAGGCAATGCTTTATTTCTTGTGGATAGTGCTGATATTGTTCGCAAAAAGATTATGAGAGCCAAAACAGACGCCGGTCCTAAGACTCCAAATGAGAAAAAATCCCAAGAGATAGAGAATATATTCCTGCTTATGAAACTGGTTTCCAAGCAAGAAACTATTAATTATTTTGAAGAGAAATACAACGATTGCACCATCCGATATGGCGATATGAAGAAGCAATTGGCAGAAGATATGATATTGTTTACCACTCCAATAAGGGAGAAAATCTTAGAAATTGAGAGTGATAATCAGTATTTACGCAAGGTTGTGAGTGAGGGAGAAGAAAAGGCAAGAGCCTCTGCAGATAAAACAATTCGAGAAGTTAGGGAAATCATAGGCTTTAAATCCTTCTAACAAACCCTTTATAAACCATGTCAAAACTTTATCTTGTTCCCACTCCAATCGGCAATCTTGAAGATATAACACTTCGAGCAATAAGGATATTGAAGGAAGTTGACCTGATTCTTGCCGAAGACACACGCACCTCAAAGCCTCTTTTAAAACATTTTGAAATCACCACCCCACTCCAATCACATCACCTTTATAATGAACATGAAAAAGTCAATTTGATTATACAGGAACTTAAGTTTGGCAGGACCATAGCCCTGATTTCGGATGCAGGAACTCCCGCCATATCCGACCCAGGCTTCCTCTTGGTGAGAGAATGTATTAAGAATGATATTGATGTAGAGACCCTTCCAGGAGCCACAGCCTTTGTTCCAGCATTAGTAAATTCAGGTTTGCCATGTGAGAGATTTAGTTTTGAGGGCTTCCTACCGCAGAAAAAGGGACGTCAAACCAAACTTGAGAGCTTAGTTGAAGAGCCACGAACAATGATATTTTATGAGTCTCCCCATCGTTTAATCAAAACCTTGAACTCCTTTGCGGACTATTTTGGTCAAGAAAGAAAGGCATCTGTCAGTCGTGAAATATCCAAGATGTTTGAGGAAAATAGAAGAGGCACCCTAAGAGAACTGATAGATTATTTCGAGCAAAAAACCATTAAGGGAGAGATAGTAATTGTTGTTCAGGGCAAGTAAATCCTCTACTGCAAACAATCAAATCTAAGATTCATAACCACCAAATCTTCCCTATATATATAATGTATGGTCGGAAAGAGAGAATTAATTAGAAGATTTTATCAGGGTTATTGGAAACAAAAGACGCCCAGGAAGTTTTTTTTGATTTAGGGCAAACCTTGGTTTCTCCCTTTGGAATCATGTCATTTTGGTTGAAATGACAAACAGCCACAGCCAATGCATCGGTTGCATCCATAAGCTTAGGCATATCTTCAAACTTCACAATTCTTTGTAACATAATAGCCACTTGCTCCTTTGAGGAGGCTCCATTTCCTGTTATGGATTGTTTGATTTTTCTTGGGGAATACTCCACAAAGGGGATACTTCTTGAGAAAGCCGCCGCAATACACAGTCCTTGAGCTCTTCCCAGCTTTAGCATAGACTGAACATTCTTCCCAAAAAATGGAGCTTCAATGGATAGGATATCGGGGTTATACTTATCAATAATCGTAACAATTGAGTCGAACAAAACCTTCATTCTTGTTGACATATCCTTAATTTTACCCAATTTCAAAACGTCCATTTCCAATAGGGTAATTGCCTTTCCTTTTTGCTCAATTACTGAATATCCCAACACATTTGTGCCGGGGTCAATACCCAAAATTATCCTTTCCTTAACTCCATTTCTCATTGTATTTGTATTAATATCTGTAATTTCCATTGGGCAAAAATAACAAAAAATAAGTTAAAATCGACTTATTATATTAGGAGATTTGAAGAAGTCTAAGTATATTTGCAATCTTAAATTTAGTAAAAGAGTACAATTAATTAATAATTAAAAAAGAAAACTATGTTTAAAAATCATCCAAAAGGGCTGGTCTCAGCTGCTCTTGCCAATATGGGAGAACGCTTTGGGTTCTACATAATGATGGCAATCCTTCTATTATTTCTTAACAATAAATTCGGCTTCTCTGGTTCAGAGGGAGCTATTATTTATTCGATTTTTTATGCTTTAATCTATGTTTTGGCATTAGTTGGAGGACTAATCGCCGACAAAACAAAGAAGTATAAGAACACAATATTAATAGGATTACTATTAATGACAGTGGGGTATTTCCTACTTGCAATTCCAACAAAAACTCCTGTTGAAAACATGCCTTTGATATTGGCACTTACCTGCTTTGGTTTGTTCTCAATTGCTTTTGGTAATGGTTTATTTAAAGGTAACCTTCAAGCAGTTGTTGGTCAATTGTATGACAATCCTAAGTATTCTGACAAAAGAGAAGTAGGATTTCAAATATTCTATATGTTCATTAACGTTGGTGCAATGTTTGCTCCTCTTATGGCTGTAGGCTTGAGAAACTGGTGGGTAAAAAGCAAAGGTTTTGAATTCAATGCTGACCTTCCAGGACTTTGTAATCAGTATATAAGCGGCACATTAAGCCCAGATGCTAAGGTTAGATTTGTAGAACTTGCAGAAAAAGTTGGAGGAGATTCAGCTAATTTAGATGCATTTGCTGGCAATTATCTTAACGTTTTTATGGAAGGATATCACTATTCTTTTGGTATTGCAATCATAGCTATGTTGATTTCATTAACCATATTTATCATCAATAAGAAAAACCTTCCAGACCCTTCTGTTAAGGTTGTAAACAAATCAGATAGCACTGTTGTTGAAATGGATGCTAAAGAAGTTAAACAAAGATTATACGCTCTATTTGCAGTATTTGCAGTAGTTATTTTCTTCTGGTTCTCTTTCCACCAAAATGGAGTTACTCTTACAAAGTTTGCAAATGACTATACTCAAATGTTAAATATCAACTTAGGCTTCACCACACTTCAAGGAGCGGAGGTATTCCAGTCATTTAATCCAATATTTGTAGTATTCCTTACTCCAATTGTTATTGGTTTCTTTGGATGGTTAAAAGCTAAAGGTATAGAAATCTCAACTCCAAAGAAGATTGCAATTGGTATGGGTATTGCTGCAACTGCATTTGCTGTTATGGCATTAGGTTCAATTGGACTTCCATCATCTGAAGAAAGAATTGCAGCAGGTGGGATTCAAGATGCTGCCAGAATGACTCCTTGGTTATTGATTGGCACATATTTAATTCTAACAGTTGCCGAACTATTTATCTCACCACTAGGAATTGCCTTTGTTTCAAAGGTTGCGCCTCCAAAATATCAAGGAATTATGCAAGGAGGTTGGTTAAGTGCAACAGCTTTAGGAAACCAATTACTATTTATTGGAGTAATTTTCTATAATAGCATTCCAATATGGGCTACATGGACAATCTTTGTTACTGCATGTTTAATTTCAATGTTCACAATGATCTTTATGCTTAAATGGCTTGAGAGAGTTGCTAAATAAGATATAATAAAATATCAAATTGAGCCCTCGAACAATGAGTTGGGGGCTCTTTTTTTTGACAATTGATTAAATAATTTCACAACAATAGCGTTACATATCCATAAAATTGTAAATTTGCACCTCCAATATATTTAGAAAAATGACAACAAAATTTCCATTAAGAGAAAACAATAATTATATCCAACTAATTCAACTACTAAAAGCAGTTGGAATTGCAGAAAGTGGAGCAATAGCACAAGAAATGGTTGCATCGGGGGAAGTAAGGCTAAATGGCGAAACTGAACTTAGGAAAAGAGCCAAGTTGAGAAAGGGAGATTATGTGGAGATATGGGAAGAAAGAATAGAAATAATATAAATATTATACCAACAAAGACTAATAAAAACAAAACAAATTAGAAGTATGGACTTAAGTAAGATATTATCAATATCAGGCAAACCAGGTTTGTTTAAACTTGTTTCACAAACAAAAAACGGAGCATTAATTGAATCTCTAATGGATGGCAAACGCCAACCAGCATTTGCAAAAGAAAAGATAAGTGCATTAGAAGATATTAGTATATTTACAACAAATGAAGATGTGCCTTTAGCAAAAGTCTTTCAAGAAATATATAAGAAAGAGGATGGGAAAGAATGTTTAAGCCCAAAATCAGATAATAAACAGCTCGTAAAATATATGAGAGAAATACTTCCTGATTTTGATCAAGAGAGAGTATACACTTCTGATATGAAAAAACTTTTTACTTGGTATAATATATTAATTGAGAAGGGACTTATTGATCTTAATGAAAAAGAGGAAGAAAAAGAAATAGAAAATAATACAGAAGAATAAAGCAACAAATACTTTCAATATTATTAAAAATAGAACTTGATTATAAGAAAATAGAATCAAGTTCTATTTTTTTATAACTTGATTCTATTTTATTGTAATGAGATTCTGTTTTTGATTAATCTATTCTTTCCACTCAAAAGTAGATATCATATAATCCAAATCTTCAGTTACACGTTGAATTATTGGAGCTAATGAGTCATTATTTGGTTTTGAATCAAAATACAATGCTCCACGAAGGAAATGCCTAACACTATCAGTTACATAGAATTGATAAGGAGAAGCAACCTTAGAACCTTTTATTTCAAAAACATATCCATAAACCTTAGCCTCTTTATTTGAATAGGCTCTTTCAATAACTCCGCTTGAAAACTTATCGTGTTCCTTTGTAAAATTATAACTATCATTTACTAAATTCACTAAGGTTGTTTTTGGAGATATATTAATGAAACTAACATATAACTTACATCCATAGTTAGGATAGCTTATATTAAACCAATTCTTATTATTAAATTTATCTTCTGTTTTCTCAATAATCCCATAGTTTGGATACTTGAAAGTAAAGGGTAAATCCAAGGTATCAAAGATTTGATAAGTTGGCACAGGGACATCTAATCGGAAATAAGTTTTAGGCTTAGGGGTAGAATTATCGCTTTTGCCACAACTAACAAGAAAAACTCCAAAAAATAAAGATATTAATATAACTATTTTTTTCATTTAATTTCAAATCAAAATAATTCACTAGATAATAATTAGTTTTACTCTTTCTATTTTTCTATTATCTGCTTTCTCAACAATAAAAAAATAGTTTTTAAACTTAACCTTTTCTCCTTTTTTGGGTAGATGACCTGCAATTTCAATTAACATTCCAGCCAAAGTATCAGCATCACCCTTAACTTCTTCAAAAAATTTATCGTCAGGTAAACCAATAGCTTTACAAAAGTCATTTATACTTATTTTACCAGTAAACAAATATGATTTCTTCCCCAAACGTGTAAATAAAGAAGGTTGTAAAGAATCAAATTCATCACTAATTTCACCAACAATTTCTTCCAAAATATCTTCTAAACTAACAATCCCTACAACACATCCAAATTCATCAACTACTATGGCCTGATGTCTTTTTTCCTCTAAGAACTCTTTCAGTAAATCATTAACATCCTTTGTTTCAGGAACAAAAAGGGGCTCTCTAATAATTTTACTCCATTCAAATTCTTTTTTATTACATAAGTACTTAAACAAATCTTTCACATGAAGAACTCCCTTTATTTGATCAAGCTCCTTGTCGTAGACAGGAATTCTTGAAAATCCACTTTTAGCAATCACCTCCATTACTTCATCAAAAGGAGTAGTGATTTCTAATGCTAAGATATCAACTCTTGCTGTCATAATATCAGAAACATCATTATCTAATCGAATAATTTTCTTTATCGATTCTTTTTCTGCCAATTCCTTTTCCTTATCTTCTAACTCAAGATAAAGTTTTAAATACATGTTGTAAAAAGGTTTCAATCCCTTTCTTAGTAAAATATTTTTCTTTTTCAATACCTAAATTAATTATTTGCAGTGGCAAAATTAAACAAAAATTAGATTTAAGGTGTTATATTATATAAATATTACAAAAATTATTATCTTTGCGACTTAAATAAATGTTTGGTTATGAAAAATTTATTATTACTAATTGCATTCCTTATCCCAATTATTTGCAACTCACAAGTTGCATGCACATCACAAAATGGTCAGACGGTTGAATCCATTATTGAAAATTATTTTATGGGAGGAGGTGTTGAAGTTTCAAATGTTAGATTTAATGGACAATTGATATCTAACTCAAATCAATTTGGGACATTCACCAATAGTGATACTACTGGAAACAATATAAAACTAAGCAGTGGTTTGGTTATTGTTACTGGGGATATTCAAGACGCAGCAGCAGGAACATCAGCAGTTCATGGATCAACAGCCGTCCCTCCAAGTGATGATGAACAAATAGCTGTGCCACTTAGATTATTGCTTACCCAATTAGGGTTTAACCAAAGTATGAATGATATTGGATTACTCACATTTGATTTTGTCCCTCAAGGAAATGAAGTTTCATTTAAATATGTTTTTGCAAGTGACGAATATCCTGATTTTGTTAATTCTAATTTTAATGATGCTTTTGGATTTTTCGTTTCAGGACCATTCGCAGATGATGGAGTTAGCCCCATAAGTGTTCCTGGATATTTTCCTCTTTCTAATTATAACATTGCAATAATTCCTGATTCTGACCCAGAACAGCCCGTAACTATTAATACAGTAAATAGCGGCACAAATTCTGGGGCAAATTCTACAAACTCCCAATTTCATATTCAACAACCAAGTGGCTCAGCAATTAATAAAATGAAGGGATACACTATTGCTCTTGAAACAAAGAAAATTGTGGTAGCACCTTGTTATAAATATTCTATTGCAATTTCAATTTGCGACGTTAGTGACGATAATTATAATTCTGCAGTATATCTTGGAGCTAATTCATTTAAAGCAGACGCTTTTTCTCTTGATAACACAACTCAGGGAGAAACTATTGGGGATACATTATTGAAAGCAAACTGTTCTTCAACTACTATTAGGGTTAAACTTAACAGGCCAGCAACCACCAGTGATTCTTATACTTTTCAAGTTGTTGGAGATATGGTTGAGGGGATAGATTACGTTGCATTTGGAAATCAACTTACTTTTGCCGAAGGAGACTCAATAGCACAAGTAACAATTAACTTTATTTCTGACCCAACAGATGTTCCTGGGCAAGTGAAAACAATGTATATTATTACTGAAAACACATTTGTATGTTCTCCACAAGACACAATAACAATTAAAGCAATTGTTCCTCAAGAATTTAAATTTTCATCAATTCGCAATGATACTATCTATTGTAATGATGTTTTGCCTCAAAGAGAACTATTATCTGCAGAAGCTATTAATGGGATAGGAAATGTTACATATTTATGGACTGGTCCTGATGATATGCCAATTGGAGAAACGCCCAATTCCAATTTAAATTACGTAACAATTACCCAACCAATAACAATTAAAATTACTGTAAATGATGAATGTAATAGGCAAATCTCAGATTATGTAAATTTTTCGGTTAATACCGGTACAACTGAAGTGAGCACTGATAGGGATAAAATTTGTGAAGGAGATAGTATTATGCTTTCATGTACTAATGCTGTCACTTGCATTTGGTCTTCTATTCCTGCAGACCTCAGATTAGCACAAAATAATACATCAATTAACCCTATTGTTATGCCTGGTTCTCTAACAACCTATTCAGTTACAATTTATGACTCACATGGCTGTGAGGCTAAAGGAGAAATCACCATTACTTCCTACCCTGCCGTTGATGCAAATATGTCATTAAGCCCAACAAAACTAACATATACAAATTCTGAAATGCATTTTATTAATCAAACATCTAATGCATTTTCAATACTTTGGGATTTTGGAGATGGGACAACATCAACCGAAGAAAGTGGTTATCATATTTATCCTAATGATGAGGAAGGAGATTTCCAAGTTATGCTAATTGCATATAATGAAGCAATGTGCCCAGACACTGCAAAAGGGAAAATTACTGTCCGTCCTGATTTTGCAATCTATTTTCCTAATGCTTTCACTCCTGGAAATGGAAACTTAAATTCAATCTTTAGACCTTATTCATCGGTTGCTATTGAGTATGAATTATCAATATATAACCGTTGGGGTGAACAAATATTTTTCACAAATAAAAAAGGAGAAGGCTGGGACGGCAAATTGAAGGATGGGAAATATGCTCAAGACGGAACTTATGTTTGGTACATAACCTTTAAGGACGGAGATGGAAGAAATCAAAAGAAACAAGGTACTGTTGCTGTTGTAGGAAGTCCAAAATAAAAGCAATATAGGTAGAAATCAAATCTTACTGAGATTTTAACTTTTTTGTGTTGAAAAATATACCAATTAATGTATATACTTACGTTATAATTGAGTAATTTTATCCCTTGAAAAATAATATTATTATGAATAGAAAACTTGTAGCTCTTATACTTTTTAGCAACATATTATGTTTTAGCCTAATGGCTCAAAAGACCGAAATTATTAAAGAGCCTCAGAGAATTTTAGATGATGCAAAAGCTCTTTTTAACCAGCAAAAATATGCTGCGGCCTATCAACTTTATGTAAATTATATTGATTTATTTAAGAATGGCAATATAACAGAACTTGCAGATGCCTATTTCTATAAAGCAACTTCAGCAGCAAACCTTGAAAATAAGGATGCAGATAATCAGATAAAAGAATTTTTAACACTTTTCCCAAATAACGTAAGAAAGAATGATGCTTACTTTATTTTAGCAAACTTCTATCAAAAACAAAATGACTTCGCAAGTTCAATAAAAACCTATAATGAAATTGAATATGGGAGTCTGTCTAAAGAACAAAAGCTTGAATTTAATTATAAACTTGGTTATTGCCTTTTTAATATTAACAACTTTGAACAATCAAAAGGTTATTTTGCAAATGTAAAAGACACTAAAAGCAAGTATTCTTCACCTTCAACCTACTACTATGCTCATATCCTATATTCAGAAGGAAAATATGATGCAGCTTTAAAGGAATTTAAAAGTTTAAAAACCGATAGAAATTTTAAGGGTATTTCGCCATACTATATTGCTCAAATATATTATATACAAGGCAATTACTCTGAATTAGTTAAACAATCATCTGAACTCTCCCAACTTTCAAATTCCAAACGTTCGTACGAAACAAATCGGATGTTAGGAGAAGCATACTGTAAACTTGAACGTTTTGAACAAGCAATCCCATATCTTGAGAAAGGAGTTAAGGATAATCCTGCCGCAACTCCACAAGATAATTATTTATTAGGTTACACACTCAGCAAAAGCGAAAGATACTCAGAAGCAATTCCATATCTACAAAAAGCATCCTCCAATAAAGATTCATTATCACAAAATGCACTTTACAATATTGGTTACTGCTATTTGAAAATTGGAGATAAGGTTTCTGCACGTTCTTCATTCCAAGAAGCATATTCTTTAGACTTTGATTCAGAAATTACTGAAGATGCTCTTTTCAACTTTGCAAAACTATCCTATGAACTTCCTAATCCTTTCAACGAAACTTTAAAATCTTTTCAACTATACTATGATACTTATCCAAAATCAAAAAACATAAATCAAGTTAAAGAATATTTAGCACAATTGTATGGGGCTTCAAAAAACTACCATCACGCACTCAAATTGATAGAAGAACTTCCTTTGAGGAGTAAAACCATCAATGCAGCATATCAAAGAATTGCATTAAATAGAGGAATTGAAGTTTTTAATGAGGGCAATTATTCTGAGGCTATAAAATTGTTTAATAAAAGTTTAGAAAATCAATTAGATAATAATCTAACAGCAGCAGCATATTTTTTGAGGGGAGAATGTTCTTATCGTTTGGGAAACTATGAAGGCTCATTAAGAGAACTTAATTCTTTCTACAAAGTCCCAAATTCAAACAAAAGCATTTACTATCCTAAAGCTAATTATTCAATGGCTTACAACTATTTTAAGAAAAAGAATTACGTAAAAGCCAAGGATTATTTCAACAGTTTCATTAATACGAGCTTAGGAGAACATCCACAAATTATTTCAGATGCTCATAATCGTCTTGCTGATTGCCATTTTATGGAAAGAGATTTCAATAATGCAATAAAAGAATATAATTATGTTATTAACAAAAACCTAATTGATGTTGATTATGCAACTTATCAAAAAGGATTATGTGTTGGAGCATTAGGAAACGTTGCAAACAAGTCAAGCATTTTAGAAAAAGCTATTGCGGAATTCCCCAACAGCTCATATAAAGCAAGTATGTTATTTGAACTTGCAAATGCATATTTAGTTCTTGAGCAAAATGAAAAGGCACTTCTGACATATACAAGAGTTGCTCAAGACCATCCTCAATCAATTCACACAAAAACAGCTATAAGTAAAATTGGTATGCTCTACTATAAACAAGGAAAAGATGATTTAGCCCTTAAAACTCTTGATAAATTGGTAAAAAACTACCCAAAAACTGAAGAATCACAAGCTGGAATGAAGAGCATAAGAACTATTTATGTTAATCAGAATAAAATTGATGAATTCTCTGAATACATAAAAACAGTCCCAAATTCAGATTTCACAGTCAATGCTGAAGATTCTGTTACTTTTGAGGCTGCCGAAAACCTATATATGAGCGGTGATTTTCAAAAATCAATTAAAGGATTTAGAGACTACTTAACAAAATTTCCAATTGGCTATTTTTCAATAAATGCACATTTTTATCTGGCAGATTGTTTAATGAAAGAGAACAAAAAAGACAGCGCTTTAATGTCATACTTATTTATTTGTTCTGGTCAAAAAAATATGTTTACCGAAAAATCATTACTTAATGCTGCAAACATAAGTTATGAATTAAAACAATATCAACAAGCAAATAATTTATTCAAAAAATTAAAGAAGGAAACAGAAGTAAATAATCATAAGTCTATGTCAGAAATAGGGATAATGAGAACGGATTTTTACTTAAATGAATTTGATTCTGCCATAGTTTCTGCTCAAAAAGTCCTTTCAATTCCAAAAAATTCTACCTCAACAACTGACGAAGCTAATTTTATCATTGCAAAAAGCTATTATTCATTAGGTGATACAACAAATGCACTTAAAGAGTTCACTAAGCTAAAAAAATCAAAGAATGGGGATTATTCGGGAGAAGCTAACTATGTTTTTGCAGAAAACACTTTTAATAATAAGAAATATGATCAAACAGAAAAACTAATATTATCAATTTCAGCGAATCCAACCAGTGAATATTGGTTAGCAAAATCAATTATTCTATTGGGAGATGTTTATGTAGAAAAAAAGAAAAATATGATTGCAAAGCAAACCTACCAAAGTATTGTTGAAAACTATGATGGAGAAGAACTTGTTGGAGTTGCAAAATCGAAAATTGAATTGATTGAAAATAAGGAAAAAGCAAATAGTGAGAAAATTGATCAAAAGGCTCAACAATCAAAACAAGAGGTTGATGAAATCATTATTAATGAAAACAACGGTAATAATAATTCAATTCCAAAGGCTAACTAAACTCAATAATATCACTTTAAATACAATTTTGAATATGAAAACTATAAATAGAATCCAATTATTTTTATTTTTGTCATTAATTAGTTTTAATTTAATGGCACAGGAAATTGTAACAGACACTGCAAAAAGAGATATTAGGCAGAATTTAACCGAGAATGTTATTATTTCTACTCAATTTGATCCGGTTGTAAATGAGGCAATGAAAATTTCAGACAATCCAAGCATATTTGATACAAGTTTTGCAACTCCAAATTTTCAGTACCAGATAATGAATAATGTTTTTCCAACAAAATATGAGGTTGAAGAAATAAAACCAGCAATGGTTAGGGGAGAGCCTATATCCATGTTATATAATGGGAATGTTAGGGCAGGAATTGGGACCTATCTTACCCCATATTTTGAAGCTATATATTCTGAAACAAGGAATAAATCCCTCCTTTACTCCATTGGAGCACGCCACTATTCCTCTCATTGGTCGATAGATGACTATGCAAAAAATCATTTTGCAAACAACGATATTAATATCTATGGGAAGAAAATTTGGAATAAATTTTTTGTAGATGCAAAAGCATATTACAATAATTCGATAAACTACTATTATGGATTTAATAATGACAGTCTAAATATTGACAACTCTGACTTTAGATCAGTTTGGCATAATGTTGGATTTAAAACAAACTATGAGAGTTTGTTTCGCAACCAAGATGCACTTAATCATAAATTAAGCTTTTCTGTTGAAGACATTTCTGGGAAATGGGGAACAAACGAACTTAAATTCCAATTTGACGCCCAAGCCTCCAAAAGATTTGAATTATTTGATCAAGACAAGCAATTATTAGGTTTGATATTTTCATATTTACATTATTTTAATAATTTTGATGCCTCAATCCTAACAAATGCACCATATTTTTCTACAAAAGTAATCCCTTTAGATTTAATTGCCAATCCATCTCAATCATATAACACTGGATTAGTTAGCGTTAAACCTTATTTTGACTTTAAGGTGGATAAGTTTCAACTTCACACCGCAATAGATTTTGTTGCAGAGATGGGACAAAATAAAGATTTTTACATCTACCCAACTGCAATTGTTTATTTCCCAATAATTCCAAAAAAAATATATTTTGATGGAGGTTTAATTGGAAATATTGAAAGAGTTTCATTAAACACATTGAGGATAGAAAACCCATATATTAGCCCTTATCTTAACATAAAAACAACTTCAAACTATAAGCTTTTTGCAAAACTTAATTCAACATTTTCCAATAAACTTGGAATAAATGTTGAGGCTGGAATGCAAAACTTTACTAATCGACACTTCTATATTCACGATTCATTAGCTCAATACAACAACATTTTCAATTTAACCTATGATGATGCGATTAGATACTATATTAAAGCACATTTTGAATACAATATAATTAAAGTATTTGCTTTAAGTTTGGATGCCGAATTACAATCATTCAAAACTGATAAATTAGCCTTCGCTTATTACGAACCAACCTTTTCAACCTCACTATCTTTACAATACATTATATCAAATAAATTAATATTTGACTTTATCCCAGTCTTTAAGACAGGGATGAAAGCTATCTATTTGGGTCAAGAAAAAACATTGGATCCAATCATTGATATAAATATGAATGTGGAATATAAATATAACGACCAACTTTCATTTTTTGTTAAACTAAATAATCTTGCATTCCAGCGTTATCAAGAATACTACAACTTTCCTTCACAAAAATTTATGGGAATGATTGGAGCCTCTTTCTCATTCTAAACCTTGATTCTTTTTGAATAAATAATGATTAGCAGAGAATATCTTATTGAATTCTTTAACAAACCAATGGGTAGACAATGTCTTGAAGATATAATTAAGGATATTGAAAAAGAACGTTTTCCTATTAGTGTATTATATGAAATATCATTTAATGAGAAACAAAAGATAGGATTTCATGCAGCTTGGACAATAGAAAAAATGTATGAGAAAAATATTGAAATAATTGACCTTGTTATTGAAGATATTCTCAAAGACTATAACAAAATCCCTAATTATGCTTGTGCTCGCCACTATGGTAGAATGATTGCATTAGTTTTGGGACTTGATTCAAAAAATAAATCTACTCCAATTATGCAAAAAGCCCTAAAAGAATGTGATGATGAAGTAATCATTGAAGGAGCTTTCAATTGGTTGATTGAAAAGAATATCCCTATTGGAACAAAGATGTGGCAATTAGAAATACTTTCATATTTTATAAGGAAACACTCTTGGGTAAAAGAAGAATTAATCCCTATTGCTGAAAATCTATTACTTAAAGGGACTCCTGCAAGCGTAAATTATGGTAAAAGATTTCTTAAACGGATTTACTCTTCAACTCTTTGACTTCTTTTGATATTAAAACAGCAGTGATAATTGTTGCAACCAAATCAGATGCAGGCATTGTTAACCAAACTCCCTTCACTCCCCAAAATTGAGGAAGGATAATCAAAAGGGGGATAAGTACAATTACCTGACGTGTTAAAGAAAGAAATATTGCCTTTTTTGCTTTCCCAATTGATTGGAAGAAATTTGAACTTACTATCTGAAATCCAATAATAGGGAAAAGGATGAACACTATACTAAACCCTTTTGAAGCAATATCAATTAAAGTTTCATCTTTTGTGAATGCTCTACTAATTGCAAAGGGGAATAACTCAACTAATACAAAAGCAATAGTCATGGTAATTACTCCTAATACAATTCCTTTTTTAAGAACTTCCAAAACACGAGGATATAGCTTTGCTCCATAATTATAACCAACAATTGGTTGCATCCCTTGCGTAATTCCAAGCACAACCATAACAAACATAAAACCAACTCTATTTATTATGCCATAAGCTCCAATAGCTAAATCACCTCCATACTTCTGCAAACTAAAATTAATTAAAATCACAACTAAAGTGGCTGCTAAATTCATTAAAAATGGGGAGAGACCTATTGAAAAAATATCTAACACTATTTTTCTTTTTAATCTAAAAATATCTTTTGAAAAATGAATTATTTTGTTTGTTCTACAAAATATTAGAATAAGCCATGCTAATGCAACAAATTGTGAAATAATTGTTGCCCATGCAGCACCAGCAATTCCCCAATTAAAAACAAAAACAAATAGGGCAAGAAGAATAATGTTAAGAATAACAGAAAATATGGTGACAAACATTGCTAATTTAGGATAGCCAGAAGCTCTCAAAAGTGCATTTAAGCCCAAATATAAACACGTAAGAACATTCCCACTAAGAATAATGAGCATAAAATCTCTTGCAAAACCAACCGTTTGACTACTACCTCCAAAAAGGTAAAGAACTTCTGTTAGAAAAGGGAGTGTGACAAGAGTTAGGATAAGACCAATAATAATATTTAATATCACAACATTTCCCAGAACCATTCTTGCGGAATCAAAATCTTTCTCGCCTAAACGAATAGAAATCATTGTTGCACCTCCCACCCCAACCAAAGAACCAAAAGCAGCAGAAAGATTCATAAGAGGAAATGTTAAAGCTAAACCAGAAATTGCTAAAGCGCCTAATTTTTGCCCAATAAAAATACTATCCGCAATATTATACAACGATGATGCTATCATTGCGATAATTGCTGGAAAAGCATATTTTAATAATAGCTTCCCTGGTTTTTCTCTTTCTAACAAGAGAGTTCTATCTTCACTCATATTTCGAATTGCAAAGTTACTAAAATATATAAGTCAAAATCACTTTTAAAAAGTGATTTTAAATTTTGGCACGAAAGTTGTTACATATTCAATTATTAACATAAAAAAAATTAAACATGAAAAAAATTATTTTATTAACATTAATGCTTGTTGGTGTTGGTGCTACATCATTAATTGCACAAGAACCAATAAAAGGTCAGGTTAAGAAAAGTGAAGTTCAAACAAGGAATGACATAAAAAAAGCTGAAAAAGATGCCCAAAAAGCTTTTAAGAAAGCTGAAAAAGAAAGAAAAAAAGCTGAGAAAAAAGCATTAAAAGCTCAAAAAAAGGCTAATAAAGCAGCAGTTAAGGCCTCTACAAAAACTCCTAAGTCTAAATCGGTTGCTCCTAAGAACAGAAAATAAATTATCTTCAGTAACGATAAAAGTTTATTGTAGAGAAGCTTGACCAAAGGATTTTATCCTAAGTTAATTGAAAAGTGCCTTGATAATTATTATCATAGGCACTTTTTTATTTAATTGAGGTAATAAAATTAAGACTCTTCGTTATAGTAAACCTTATAGAACTTCCCCTTATCATCTTGACCCTGCTCAATCATTTGACGGTTTCCATGAACATAGATATGGAAATTCTTATCTAACTTAATAACACTCTTAAAAACACGAGCCTGTTTTTTTACAGCACTATCAGAAATTGAAAAATTATCAATAATCTCAACTCCAAAATCATCCTCAAAGCCTTTCTTATAATTTTGAAAACTATCAATAACTGTTTCCTCTTCAATAACTTCCTTTGAAAACCTGTCAAAGTCAAAAGTTTCATTCTCCTTAAAGAACTTAACAGACTTATTCAACAAATCAGCCTGGTCTGCCTTTGAAACATCAAATTCGGAAGGGAGTTGTTTGGTAACAAAATTCTTACACAAAGAAAGAACATTGTTAGTGTTGTAGTATTCATCTTGGCGTTGTTTAATATGCAAAAACTCATCAATCCAATACTGAGCCTCAGAACCCTTATTAGTGTTATCAACCACAGCAACAATATAACCATTCTCTTTCTCAATATTAAATATCAAACACCCCTTATCAAGTTTATTGATATTAATCCCCTTATCCAATTCAACATTAAAATTTTCTGATGTAGAACGTACCTTAAGAAAAGTATCTTTATTTTCAGACTTAAATATTCCAACACAATCAGAAGTTTTACCATTAATAAAACATTCCTTGAAATAAACAACATAAAACTCCCCACCTTTTACCTTAGGGTGAATACTCTTTTCATATAAATGCTTAGCCAAAAGAACTGACTGCTGAAATATATTAGAAGAATTATCAAATATTTCAGAAATATAATTATAAACCTCATTAAACTTCAAGTCACTATCATGGTAGAAGTTAAAATACTCCTCCGACTTAAAAGAAGAAAAGAAATAACTAATCAAGGTATCTCTTAATATTTCATCTTCAATATTAATTTCCTTCTTAGCCAAAATAAGCAATTCATCATTCTTATTCCCAACCCAGTGAGCACAAACATTCTCAAGAGTACAATTTATATGATCTATCATAAAGTTCAATTAATTTAATTCAACAAAACGTTCTGCCTTGTTCTAATAAAAAAGCAAAAGCTGTACAAAGGTATAAATAAAAAGGCTTTCTTACTATTTTTTTAATCTTGACTTATCTGCATTTGCTTTATGAAGTTTCTGTAAGTTTTCGAAATCATAATCCGACCTTATCTTATCAATAATAGTAGTTACAACCTTATATATCTCCTTGTCTTTAGAGTAATCAGCAGGACAAAC
>JAQUTD010000082.1 GCA_028709955.1 Bacteroidales bacterium
TCCTTGATAAAAAAGAATTTTTCCTTGATAAAAATATTTTTTTCCTTGATATAAATATTTTTTTCCTTGACTTATTTTTAATTATGTTAAGGATAAATTTTGCTATGCTTGATGTTTGGGTTTTGCTTAGTTGATTGGCTGGAAATAAAACAAAAAAAAGCCATAGTTGATTATGGCTTTTTGTGTTGTTTTTATTTTAATAAATCTTTTAGGATGTCGGGAATTTCAATTTTTGAAGTTTTAACTTCTTTAATTTTTGCTTCGCCTTCTTTTGATAGAGAAAAGTACATCTGACGTTTATCTTCTTTTCCTAAACTTCTTTGAATGAAATTTTGATCTTCAATTGATTTAAGAACTTTTGATGTGTTAGAACAAGTTAATCCTAATTTTTTGGCTATAACTGTTGAAGATAGTACTTTAAATTCCATCAATGTGCAAAGTAGCATTCCTTCATTTAAAGACAAATTATACTGCTTTTCAAAGCTTTTTTCAAACAAATCGATAGCTGCATAAATGTCACGAATTTTACATAATGAATTCATAATGTTATTGTTTTATTGGGTTTTTTAATAATATTTCGTCTATTGCTTTTTTAAATTCTGATTTTGGCAATGCTCCTTTAACCAATTGTGGTTGCTCGTTCATTGGAACAAAAAGTAGGGTTGGAATCGATCTTATTCCGAAAGCTTGTGCTAATTCTTGTTCTTTTTCTGTGTCTATTTTATACACGTAAATTTGACCGTCATATTCTTGTGCTAATTCTTCAAGAATTGGGGCTATCATTTTACATGGTCCACACCAGTCGGCATAGAAATCTATTATACATGGTTTGTCACCTAAGTATTCCCACTGGTTTGGGTTCTTTTCGTAGTTCATTACTTTTGTTAAGAACTCTGCTTTTGTTAAATGTATCGCATTCATTTTTTTCTTTTCTGTTTTGTTTATTAATAAAGTATCCTTTTCTTCTTTATTTTTTTCACAAGATGCGAATAAGGATGTTACTCCAAACATCATTGCAAATATAAATATTTTTTTCATTTCTGTGCTATAATTATAAAAATTGGGTAATTTTTTTCATTCTTTGAAACATAGTCATATACCGTTTCTCTTAGTATTATAAAGCCTTCAGCTTCCAAAAGCTTGGAGAGTTTTTCAAGATTAAATCCAAAATGTAAAATGTCTTTTGAGCCGTGAAAGCTCCCATCTTCTTCAATTAAATCGCCTATTGCAAAAAATCCATTCTCTTTTATTCTTTTTTTAACTTCTCTAATAAAGTTAATGGTGTCAGCTATGTGATGTAAGGACATATAACAAATAACTCCATCTAAATGGTTAAGATTGGTTGTTTCAAATTCTCCTTCAACAATTTCAACTTTATTAATGTTTGTTGAATCTAATTTTTCTCTTAAAACATTTAGCATTGAGGGTGAATTGTCAATCATATAAATTTTATTGACTTTATCCACTAAGCTTAGTCCTACCAATCCTGTGCCAGCTCCTACTTCTGCTATATTATCTTCTTTGTATAGGAATATACTCTCAGATAATTCATTAGAGAATTTAGTAGTCATCCTAATCTTTTGAGGATTATCCCAAGTGTTGGCTTTATTTTGGAAATTATCTATCATTTTAGAATATTCTACTTATCATTTTTCTTTTCTTTCTCAAAGGAACTAAAGAGTAGGCCTCCTAATAAGCCTCCGGAAACTGATGTGTTTACTGGAGAAGAAGTTAGAGGGCAGGAACCTGAATTGCACCCAATAAAATACCAATAGAGATAACCTGCCACAACTCCTATTATTGCTCCTATAATCATTATCTTATATTTATTGAAAAACTTTTTCATAGTCATTATATAAATAAGTTAACGTTTGATTTTGATGCTCTTTCCATATATGTTGCAACACCTCCAATAGTTACGTCATCCAACAGCTCTTCTCTTTTCACTCCCATAACGTCCATAGACATCTGACATGCAATAAATTCAACACCTTGTGCAAGGGCTTGATCGCGTAGGGATTCTAAGGATTCAATATTTTTGTTTTTCATAATATATCTCATCATCTTATCTCCAATTCCAAACATACTCATTTTTGAAAGATGAAGTTTATGAGAATTTGAAGGTAACATCATTGAAAACATTTTTCCAAAAATATCTTTTTCTACCTTAGGTTTATTTTGTTTTTTTATCACGTTGAGTCCCCAGAAAGTGAAGAACATAGTAACCTTATCGCCCGTTGCAGCAGCACCATTTGCCAAAACCATTGAGGCAAGTGCCTTATCTAAATCATCACTAAAAACAATAAATGACTTTCCTTTATCTTGACAAGTCGTAATTATTTCACAACTTTTAGGATTTTTTTCAACTAAAATCTCATAGACTCCTTTGTTAACTACTGAAGATATTAATAGGTTTCCTGTGTTATCACACCAAGCTTGTGCGTCTCTGGCAAAACCAGCATCGGTTGAATGTATTTCAACTCTTTGACCGTCTTTAATCTCGTCAATTGCTGTTTTTAATCTGATTATAGGTCCTGGGCATTGAAGTCCACAAGCATCAACAAAAATCGGTTTTGAACTTTCTTGTTTATTTGTTTGTTCAATATCTTCTTTTTCTGGCTCTATAATCTGTTTTTTTACTTCAGATACAGGAGCCATTGCGGTTGAATAGGTTTTATAACCCCCCGAAACGTTCCTAACGTCAGCAAACCCATTAAGAGTTAATATTTTATATGACAAATAGCCTCTTAATCCTACAGCACAATAAATGTAAATTGTTTTATCTTTAGGCAATTCATTAATTCTTTCTCTCAAACTGTCAAGCGGAATGTTTATTGCTCCCGGAATCATTCCCATTGAACATTCTGCCTCTGTTCTAACATCTAAAATTATACTGTCTGCTCTGTTTACATCCCTAAGCTCTCTCCATGATGCAACTTTCATTGCCCCACTAATTATATTGCTTGCAACATATCCAGCAATTGCTATTGGGTCTTTTGCAGATGAATAAGGTGGTGCATAAGCATGTTCAAGTTCAATTAAATCGTAAATTGTACCATTTTTCTTAATCAATAGTGCAATTTGATCTATTCTCTTATCCACTCCATCATAACCAACAACTTGCGCTCCATATATTTTACCTTCTTTTGGTTCGAAGATTAGTTTAATTGTTAGAGGTAGTGCATTTGGGTAATATCCAGCATGTGAATTAGAATGAGTGGTTGATGATCTGTAATCTATGCCTAATTGTTTTAGTTTTTTTGCTGAAAGTCCAGCGGATGCAACTGTCATATCAAAAACCTTAGCTATTGAGGTTCCAATTGCTCCTTCGTACTTAAATTTGTTCCCAAAAACTAAATTGTCAGCCACAATTCTTCCTTGACGATTTGCAGGGTTAGCCAAATAGTTTAGCCAAGGCTTTTTTGTTATTGGATGAGGAAATTCAATTGCATCTCCAACTGCATAAATATCTTTTACCGATGTTTCCAAAAACTCATCAACCCAAATACCACCCGCTTCTCCTATCTTTATCCCTGCCGATTGAGCCAATTGTGTTTCAGGACGAACTCCAATGGAAAGAATAACAATATCTGCTTCAATTATCTTGCCATTATTTAAAATAACATTTACTTGGAATCCTTTTTTCTCAAATCTTTCAACTGATTGTTCTAATTCAAGGGTTACTCCTTTTTGAAGAAGATGTTGATGAACATGAGATGCCATTGAAAAATCTATTGGTGCCATAACTTGATTCCCCATTTCAACAATGGTAACCTCAGCTCCAGCTTCATGAAGATTTTCAGCCATTTCCAATCCAATAAAACCAGCACCAACAACAACTGCTTTCTTAATTTGATTTGTTGTTATATAGTTTTTTATTCTATCGGTGTCATTAACATTTCTTAGGGTAAATATGCCTTCACTATCAATTCCTTTTAGTGGTGGGCGAACAGGATAAGCACCAGGTGAAAGTAATAGTTTATCATAAGATTCAACATATATACTTCCATCATTTCTTTTTATAGTTACTTCTTTATTGTCTTTATTTATTGACATCACTTCGCTTTCTACTCTAACGTCAACATTAAATCTACCGCCAAAAGAAGCAGGGGTTTGAAGAAATAGTTTATCTCTTTCAGTAATTGTTCCTCCAATATAATAAGGTAAACCACAATTAGCGTAAGAAATATACTTACCCTTTTCAATTAAAAGAATCTCTCCAGATTCGTCAATTCTTCTTATTCGAGCTGCTGCAGTTGCACCACCAGCCACTCCTCCAACTATTAAATATTTCATTTTATATTATTAATTATTTTTCCTTCAGAAATTGTTTCTTGATTAACGATGCAAAACTACAATATATTTTCCTATGGAACAAATTTTTTAGTGTATAATTTACTCTTTAATAAAAAATAGAGTTGTATTAAAATGAATATTAGGTAATTACAAAAAGGGTAATTGGAAAATAAATTATTAAAAAAATATTTTACTCCATTCTTCTTATACGAACTTCAATTCTATGCTTTTCCAAATTATCTCTCAAATCGTTAATTGGAGTTTTGAATTCTGTTTCTCCATAATGGTAAGGATAAAGAATTTTGGGATTTATTGAGACAGCAGCTTTTGTTGCTTGTTCAATGGTCATTGTATAAGGTTGATTAACTGGAATAAAAGCTATATCTATTGTATTTCTTAGTTCTGTCATTTCATCAATAAATTCAGTATCTCCAGCAATATATATTTTTGCTTTATCAATGTATAACACATAACCATTATCTCTATTTTTTGGATGAAACTTATCCCTTCCTTCTGTGGTATTATATGCAGCAACCGCCTTTACTTTAATTATTTCACTTAATTCCACCATTTCTCCATTACTAAGAGCAATTCCTTCTCTGATTATATCATTTACAGCTCTATTGCTGATTATTTTTGTCGTCGTTTTCTTTAAAGCTTCAACAGCTCTAATATCAAAGTGATCTGAGTGTTGATGAGTTATTAAAATAATATCTGCTTTTGGAAATAAATTATAATCAAAGTAATCCATTATTGGATCATTATAAATAAATAGACCTTTGTATTGAAAAATCAGACTGCTATGTTTAATAAATGTAATTATCAATTCCTTGTCTTTGTCTTTACCAATAAAAATTACATCTTGTTCAAAATTTCCTTCTTTAATTATCTCTTTCATATTTTAGAATTACTTATTTATGTCCTCTCTAAGAGCATCTTTAAGTATGTCTTTGTATAGCTTTGGTACTACATTACAAGTGTCAAAGGTGTAGGTGTAGGGGAAAACATCATCCATTTTATGCTTTCTAAGCCTGTTCATGTGTGAGGCTTTTGTTTGCATTTGATCCATCAGATTTTGTTTTGAGCTTGTCCAAAGATCTATTGCTGAATATGCTGAATCGTTATGATTTATATAGCAGCCTTTCTCTAATATTTTTTCAAGCAATGCTCCTGCAAACACAGAATCCTCAATGCAGAAAGAGTTTTTCCAGCCAGAACAGAGAATTACCACACTTTCCTTTTTGGACAATAAATATTCGGCAAGTGTTGAAATATTAGAAAAAGCACCTATCAAAATTTCATTTGGATTTGCCTCTTGAGCCATTGATATTGCAACTGTTCCATTTGTTGTTGAATGAACAATATCTTTTCCTTTAATGTTCGGTGTCATAAACTCATTTGCACCATTTCCTAAATCTGCAAATTCAAAAGTTTCCTCAATTCTTTCCCCGGCAACCATAAAACCTTTATTCTTATATTCTCTTGCCTCATTAATCGTTTTAACTGGTATCATTGAATTTACACCCCATTCAAATGCTGTACAAATTGATGTGGTTGCTCTTAGAATATCTACAATAACAATAATATAGTTAGACTTAATTTGACGATATTCAAAAAGAGCAGGAGAAAAAATTACTTCTACTTGTTTTGTATTTTCAGAAGACATAAATTTTTAGTTTATAAGATTAACAATACCCGATTTCTTTTCTTTTTTACCTTCGGAATTAACAAATTCAACAACATAAACATAGGATTGAGCACTGCATAATTTACCATTAAAACGACCATCCCAGCCAATATTCATTTGAGTTGTTTCAAAGATAACCTCTCCCCAGCGACTTAATATCTTAAATTTATAGGAACCACTTTTAATAAATGAACAATAGGGCTTGAAGGTATTATTTACGATGTCTGTTGGACAAAAGGCATTTGGAATAAAAATTAAGGACTCTTTAACCACTGATGCTGTTGATGAGCGAGCCTCCATCCTATGACCATCTGGAGAAGCTCCTCCTTCATGAGCAATTATATAATATAAAATCTTATCAGAAGCAGTTATCATTGAGGAAGTATTATCTTCATACCCCAATTCTGCTGAAAGAGCAGTTCCTAATTGATTTCCAAAAGGGAAATTTTCATCTACCCTGTATATATCATATGGTTCAATAGATTCCCATCCAATTAAATCGTTCCAGGATAATATATTCATTTCTGCATCTGAGGCATCAACCGACAATTGAATTGTGGAAATTATATTGGAACTCTTATATATTAATTCGCACTGGTCTGGCACCTGTAGTTTGTAGTAATATATGGTTTTATCGGCTGTAGGTGTTGGTGTATCTATATAGTTAAAGCTACTATTTCCAGTATAATTTATACTTTTAATTAATGTATAATCAATTTTATTGTTTGACCTATATAAATCATAACCTCTAACAATAAGTGAAGCGTCAACATAAAAACTTAATTCAATTGAACTATTATCTTCACTTACAGATGCTTTACGAATGTAAGCAAATTCAACTTGCTTTGGAAGAGTTTGATTTGAAATTACTTTGTTAGAATTAGATTTTTCTGTATTACTTAGCAATGCTTCTATATAGAAACCATAATTTTCAACTAATGGATTTGCAATAAAGATGAAAGAATTTTGAGAAGGAAGAAAGGTTTCATAGAGTGTATAATTGCCGTCATTTTGGCTAACATATAAATTATAGACTGAAACATCTAATGGATCTCCTGAATAGTTTGTCCAATTTAGGTTTATTTCGGTTGTGCAAGCCTCTCTTGTATATGAGAGTACAATGTTTTTATGATAGTTGGACCTTAGTGAGGTGTTGAAGCACGAATCAAAAGCCATAATTGCAAGGCTAAAAACATTTGCAACATTACAAGTGTCACATATAAAACTATTTTGCTCCTTTCCCATAATTGTGTCAATTGCAATGCAAGGTGAACCTCCGCAAATAACATATCCTTTTGTGTCAATAGACAAAGATGGTATCCAAGAAAAAACTAATTTTTGAGATACTAAATCAACCGAAGAACAAAGCACAATAGGTTCTATCGGAATTTCATTATCTCCGACAAAACTGCTTTTAATGTTTGACCTTGAAACACAGCCAAAGGAATTTGGAAGCTCAATTTTATAGAAAACTGTATCGGAACAGGTTGGAAGAAAATTATCAATATATGTTAGATTATTTGTTGAATCAATCAAATTCCAAGCATTAGATTGACTTGCAAAACGACGATAGATAATATATTTTTGATTTTCTGTTCCAACGAGTGGTTGGGTTGGAGAAACTGAGGGTGACGTCCAATGAAGCTCAAACGAGGATGTACTAATAGAATTTATGTTTAAATGTATTGTGTTTCCAAATGCAAAATTGTTTGGATCAGAACGAACCATATATTGGACTTGACCTAAGTTTGCATTTCGAGAATAATCAGTGTAAGTTCCTATATTCATATCAGGTTCACTACCTATCCTAACGTATGCAAGTGAATCATTATCAAATACTGATATTATATAAAAATCAAAATTGGGTATTGAAACAGTTTGATAAAAAATGGTTGTTGAGCCATCTTCATTTACTTGAGTGCATAAAACATTTGGTTTTTGTCCAAAAGAAAAATAAGCACAAAACATCAAAACTATTATCAATAAGTTTTTTCTCATAATACAGTAATAAAACGAATCTATTTAATTATTGTTGCATTTCCTACTCTTAACTCTACCATTTGATTTGTATTAAAATAAGTTTGAGCTAATCTTTGAATTTCCACAGAATCAATTTCAGAAATAGCTCTAAGATATTGTTGAAAATAATCACTTGTCAAACCATATTTAAGTATGGAACGGAAATTATCAGATAATTCAAAACTTCCATCCAAACTTCTCAACAAATTACCCTTCATAAAATTCTTAACCCTATGCAATTCTTCATCCCCAACAAGCTGGGTTTTCAAAATCTCAATTTCCCTATAAATCTCATCAATAGCATCCTGACAATTTTCCTGCTTCACATCTGCCGCAATATAAAACAAACCTATATCCTTATAAGAATATAATACTGAATTTATGCCATAAGTGTAACCTTTATCCTCACGAATATTAGACATTAACCTCGAACCAAAATAGCCACCAAACAAACAATTCAAAACATTTAATCCCATATAATCCTCATTCTTAACAGATATTGTTGCATTTCCAATTCTAATTGAAGACTGAACTGCAGAATCAAGATTAATAGTTTTGCGGATATTTTTGGCACTCTCAAAAAGGAATGTCTTTGGGTTTAATAACCCCTTTCTTTTCCAATCTTTTTTACCAAAAGAATTATTAATCAAACTAAATAGCACTTGATTTACTCCTCCTGCAACAATAATAGAACAATTTTCATAGCAATAGAAAGAATTATAAAAATCAATCAAGTCTTTTCTTTGTAGCATATCAAAATCTTCAAGTTTTCCAACAACACCAAATGGATGAGTTTCTCCAAATAGGGATTGAAAGAAATTAACTCTTGCCAAATAGTCAGTTTTTTGTTGATTAACCAAAAACTGTTGCCTTAAACGTTGAATATAAACATCTAACTCAGTTTGATAAAATGCAGGGTCTTTAATTATTTCTTCAAACCAAGGAATCAAATTCTCCTGGTATTTTTTTAGAAAATAGAAACAAACAGAAGCAGTTTCTTTATCAACAGATTTTTCAATAAAAGCTCCGTAATAATCAATCGCATCTGCAATTTCTTTTGAACTATGTTTATGACTTCCCTCCGAAATTTGATTATTGGCAACCGACGAAGAATAGATTTTTTCTTGATTAGAGGTTCCAGAATTAGAAAAGAAAAATTCCAAACGAACAACATCCATATCAGAATTCTTAAAAGCATAAACCTTTAAATCATTATCCAAGACCGTAACTTCAGGAGAAAGAGAAGGGAGAATAAAATCAATATTATTTTTCATTAAAAAATTATTAAAATTTAGAGCTTTCTTATATAACAACAATCAAAAGCTGTGCAAAGTAAACAAAAATA
>JAQUTD010000083.1 GCA_028709955.1 Bacteroidales bacterium
TTACTTCTATAAAATATTTCAAAGGGCTGAATGAACCAATAACTTGAGCCCATGGAGGCATAGAATTAAAAGGAGTGTAGAGTCCACTCATAAGAATTAGTATCATTATAAAGAAAAACATCATAAACACTGCTTGTTGGTAGGAAGAGGCATAGTTTGAAAGGATTAGTCCAAGCCCTGACACGGAAAGAATAAACACAAATGAAAAAAGGTAAATTGTAAATATACTCCCCATAGGAATTATCCCATAGAAAAATCTTGCTACAAGAAAGCCAATGCTTATTACAATTGTTCCAATTACCCAATAAGGTATTAACTTTGAGAGAATAAAAACAGGCTTAGTTATTGGCGAAACATTTATCTGCTCCATATTCCCTTTTTCTTTTTCTCCCACAATATTAAATGCTGGCAAGAAGCCACATATTATTGTTAGTATCATTACCATCAGAGCTGGAACCATAAAGAATTTATAATCTAATGTTCTATTAAATTGATATAGTGGTTTTATCTCCAAAGTACCTTTTTTATTAATACTAACGAGCTTAGAGGTTTTCTGGTCTGCAAAATCACTTATTATATTTAAGGCATACATTGCTCCCATTGAGCCTTTCGTCCCATTAACCGAATTGGTTGCAACAAGAATATCTGATTTCTTTTGTTTAAGAAAATCTTTTTCAAAGTCTTTTGGAATATTAATTATCATATCTGCCTTATCACTTTCAATTAAGTCTAATGCAGAATTATAAGTTGGTTTAATTGCTGTAAAAACAATTGATTTATTTGCCAATAGTTTATGAATTAATTCACTTGAATAGGATGTTTTGTCGTTATCAACAACAACAAGTCTTACGTTTTTCACTTCAAAATTTGCAGCATAAGGCAGAAGGATTAATGCGATAAAAGGAAATACTAAGATTATCCTAGTAAGTATTTTATCTCTAAATATTTGTTTAAACTCTTTTTCAATTAAGTATCCTAACATAACTACTCCAATCTTTTCTTAAACTTCTTAATACTTATTGTCAAAAACACAACTCCCATAAAAACCAAAACTCCAAGCTCTTTGAGAACATATTTCAAATCAACTCCCATAATAATTAATTTTCTTATTGCACTTATAAACCATTTGGCAGGCATAATTTGAGCAATTCCCCGCAAAACAACAGGCATACTTTCAACACTAAACAACATTCCCGAAAGCAACATTGAAGGCATTAGAAGAAGAATAGCGCTAACAACAAGAGCTATTAATTGGGTGTTGGCTATTGTAGAAATCAAAATTCCTAATGAAAGAGAAACAAAGATATAGATAAGACAAAGCAGAGATATCCAAAGAATATTTCCATTTATTGGTACACCCATAATAAAGTATGAAACAAAAAAAATGGTTATTATATTGATTATTGAGATAAAGAAATAGGGAGCAACTTTTGAAATTATTATTACAATTGGTTTTGTTGGACTTGCAAGCAATAGTTCCATAGTGCCTCTCTCCTTTTCCCTGACAATGGAAATTGAAGTCATCATTGCACACACCAATATTATAATAAATCCCATAACTCCTGGAACAAAATTATAAGAACTTTTCATTAAAGGATTGTAGAGCAGTTTTAGTTCTGGAGTTATTTGATAATTTGACTGTGGAGCTTTATTTAAGTCTTTTAGGGATTGAGCAATAATATTTGAAACATAATTTACTAATGTTTTTGCAGAGTTTGGGTCTGAGGCATCAGCAATAACCTGTATTTCTGCATTGTTTAGGTGTAAAAGATTTTCGGAGAAGTTTTCATCAAAAACAATAACAACCCCAACTTCAGAACGCCTAAAAGAAGATTCTACTTCCTTAAATGAAGAATAATTCTTTTTTAGAGAGAAGTATTCACTTTTATCAATCCTATCAATAATTTTAATAGACAACTCATCTTTAGAAAGATCCAGAACTCCAATATTAGTATTCTTTATTTCTGTTGTAACTGCATACCCAAAAAGCAACATCATCACAACAGGTAATACAAGAATAATCATCATGGTCCATGTATCACGAAAAATATGTAAGAATTCTTTTTTTGTAAAAGATAATAGTTGTTTCATAATTAATCTGCTTTTCTTTCTGCCTTACGTGCCAATTGATAAAAAACCTCATCAATACTATTTGCTTTAAACTTTTCCTTTAATCTCTTTGGAGTATCTAAGGCATCAATCCTACCATCCACCATTATTGATACCCTATCACAATATTCTGCTTCGTCCATATAGTGAGTTGTTACAAAAACAGTAATTCCTCTTTCAACAGCTTGATATATCATTTCCCAAAACAATCTTCTGGTTATTGGGTCAACACCTCCTGTTGGTTCGTCCAAAAAAACAACCTTAGGTTGATGAAATATTGCAACAGAAAAGGCTAGTTTTTGTTTCCAACCCAAAGGTAGAGCTTTTACAAAAGTATCTTTCTCCGATACAAAGCCTAATTCTTTTAATAGGATATCCGTTTTAAATGCAATCTCTTTTTTCTTCATACCATAAATTCCTGCAAAGAGTTTGATATTCTCCCACACCTTCAAATCCTCATAAAGAGAAAACTTCTGACTCATGTATCCAATATTTGCTTTTATCTTCTCCGACTCTGTTCTTATATCAAACCCAGCAACCAATGCATCTCCTGAAGTAGGACGACTTAACCCACAAAGCATTCTCATAGCAGTAGTCTTTCCCGCACCATTAGCTCCTAAAAACCCAAATATCTCCCCTTTCCTTACTTCAAATGAAATATCATCCACCGCAGTAAACCCTCCAAACCTCTTAGTAAGGTTCTTAACTACTATTACCTCATCCATTATTTATTATTTATATGTTTCTGAAGCAAATGTTCTTTTTATTCCTTTATTGTATTCTACATCTGGATAGCCTAAAATAACAAATAAACCTTCTCTGCTTTTATATTTTATTCCTTGAGCTTCGCGAAACTTTTTGGCTTTTCCTCCATACTGAATTAAAGGATGTATTGCTCCTAACATACATGTTCCTAATCCAAGCGATTCTGCTGCAAGCATGGCATAAGTTGCTGCTATAATTGGGTCGGCTGGGTCTGTGTAGGGAGATCCATAGAAGTATAATGCAACAGGAGCATCATAGGTTACGTAATTAATTCCTTTATCCATATTATCTCCATATATAGAAAATAGTGGTTGAACAAATTCCTTAAACATCTCATTATTTGCTTTACTTAAAAAGGGGCTCATAAGTGATAAAGAAAAATTAGAAAACATCCATTTCATACCTTTTAGAAAATTGCAGAAATCTTTAGCAAATTGATTTGTTTTTTCTTTTGAATCAAAGATTAATACATTTACGTCCGAAGGAGGTAATCCCATTGGGGATGTTCTTGCTATTGATAGTATCTTTTCTATTGTTTCTCTATCAACTTCCTTATCCTTAAACTCTCTAACACTGCGACGACGTTGGCATAGGCTTAAAAGGGAATTATAATCAGTTGCCGAGTGTTTTTGAGGTAAATCAAATAAATCTTTTGGAGATAAAATTCTTCCATATATTTCTATTGCACCTTTTGGACAAATCGCCATACAATGACCACAAGCAATGCAGCCAAAGCAGGATTGTAATCTCTGATATACCTTATTATCTTTAATTTCTAAACTATAATCCTTACACACTTTAACACAAAGCCCACAACCAATACATTTTTCTGTATTGATTATGATTTCCCCTGGTTCTTTTGTTCTTGAAGTAGGTATTGCCATATCCTATGTTTTTATATTTACAAAATAAATTCTTCAACAAATTTATCTATGTTTTCGTGATTTATTGCCAAAATGCTTTTATCCGTCTTTGCTATCTTTTTCACAATCATTCTTTCAAAGAAATTCATATTTTCTAATATAAATTCTCCTCCCAAGAATTGCTTTGATTTAGCTTTTTCTAATAGTTCTAAAGGATAGGCTCTTTCAAGTTCTTCTCTCTGTTTAATTTCCTCCTTTTCCATTCCGCAAACATATAACCCAATAGGTTTAGATTTTAGATATTCTATGTTGTTATTACAAAAACTCTTCATTTTCTTACTTGAAGTTCCTGCATAAACAGAGCAACCTATTATAATTGAATCATATTTTTCAATTTCTGGTGTTGTATTTATTTTCAAATCTATCAAAGTGTTTTCTGTTGATAGTTTACTTGAAATCATTTGGGCAACCTTCAGAGTTGTTCCGTGTTTAGAATAATAAATAATTGCTGTATTCATGTTTTTGTTGTTTGTTAATTATAATTGAATCTTTGTGTTTTTATTCTAGATTCTCCCACCAATGAGAAAAGATTTGATTTTCGTTGTTTAGTTCTACAATTTCTCCAATCAGAGGTGTAACCAATGTAATATTATTTTCTTTACTTATTTTTGACAGTCTTTCTATTGGCTCTTTCCAAGGATGGTCAGCAAGTGCAAACTTACCCCAATGAATAGGGAATACTCTTGTGGCATTTAGATCTTTAGCTTCAAGAAAGACTTGTTCAGGCAAAGAATGAATAAACTTCCACTTCTCATTATATTGTCCTGTTTCCAAGAATGCTAAATCAATTCGTCCAAACTTCTTTCCTATTTCTACAAAATGATTGTCGTATCCTCCATCTCCACTTAAAAACAAGTTCATAGAAGGCGTTTGTAATACAAAAGAGAGCCATAGAGTAGAGTTTCTTTTTAAACTTCTTCCAGAAAAATGTCTTGAGGGAGTTGCATTTATGATAAATCCTTTGCTAAGTTCTTGGCTCTGGTTCCAATCCATTTCTATTATCTTTTCTTGAGGATAGCCCCATCTTTCAAGATGAGCACCTACACCAAGTCCACATATAACTAACTTTACCTTATCTTTTAATTTTTTTATAGTTTTATAATCCAAATGGTCGTAATGATCATGAGTTATAAGAAGGTAATCAATTTCTGGCATATCATCAGTTGAATAAATACTTGTACCCTCAAAAGAAGATATAAGGATTGGGATTGGGGATGCGTGTTTAGAAAAGACTGGGTCTACCAAGAAACGTTTTCCTTCAATCTGAATATAATATGAAGAATGTCCAAACCAAACAGCAACATCCTTATCCTTAGAAATATTTTTCAAATTAGTTTTAATTGAAGGAATCATATCCTTAGGTCTTAATCCATATTTTTCTTCATTGAATTTTCTCTTCATCATCTTTCCCATACCCTTATTATCAAGCATCATATTCGTATTGCTCAAGTTGTGGAATTGACCTCCCCTATAATTTGGCGAATTCTCCATTCTTTCCAGTCTTAAACCTTCTGCCTTTTGCCCAAATAAAGGGAGTTGCAAATAGAGCATAGGTATTAAACATATTATCGCAATAATAATTAATATAGTAAACATAATCTTCTTTAATCTTTTCTTAATTTTCACAATATCTATTAGTTAATTTATCTTATTATTCTATTTCATTCATTACCACTGAAAGACTTTATTCATTACCATTGAATAACTTTGCAATATTTTATTTTGATAGTCTCATAAAATAGTCTTCTATTGATGGTTGAATTTCTTTATAAACATTATCTTTTGTTTCGTCGTTTAGTGTTATGTGGCAAGAATCCCCAAATGAAAAACATGTTTCTACGTTATCGTTTGCTCTTAGTGTTTTTAGTAGGCTTGGCATATTATCTGCTTCAACTGAATAGAGTTTCTTTGGAAATTTCTTAACAATATTGTCTGGAGAGTCTATATCTAAGAATTGTCCGTTATTGATTAAAGCTATTCTATTGCAAAGATTGGCTTCATCCATATAGGGAGTTGAAACTATTATTGTTATTCCTTGCGTTTGCAGGTTTTTCAACATATTCCAAAATTCTTTTCTACTAACTGGGTCAACTCCTGTTGTTGGTTCATCAAGGAAAAGAACTGATGGCTTATGTATTAATGCACAAGAAAGAGCAAGTTTTTGTTTCATTCCTCCTGATAAAGCTCCTACTCTTCTATCTTTAAATGGTTCTATTTGTTGATAAATATCCTTTATTAAATCGTAGTTTTCTTCAACTGTTGTATTAAAAACTGATGCAAAGAAATCAAGGTTTTCTATTACTGTTAAGTCTTGATATAAAGAGAACCTTCCAGGCATATACCCTACTCTTTCTCTAATAAGTTTATAATCTTTTACTACATCATATCCTTCAACACTTGCTTGTCCACAATCAGCTAAAATAAGTGTTGTCATTATTCTGAAAAGAGTTGTCTTTCCTGCTCCATCGGGTCCAATTATTCCAAATATCTCTCCCTTCTCTACTTCAAAACTAATATCTTTTAAAGCAGATTTCCCTTTATAGGCTTTGGATATATTATTTACTCTAACAGATTTCATAGTTTAACATCGGCATACATACCTATTTTTATATAGCCATCATTTTTAACCATTACCTTTACAGCATAAACCAAATTATCTCTATCATCTTTTACCTGAACTGCTTTTGGAGTAAACTCTGCCTTTGAACTTATCCAACTAATCTTTCCTTTATATTCTTTTCTTTTTTCTCCAAAGTCTACAAGCGCCTTTATTTCTTGTCCAAGTTTTATTTGTGTTATTTGTGAAGAGGTTACATAGATACGAAGTATCATATTATCTATATCAGCAACCTTAAAAAGAGGTTTCCCAATAGCAGCTACTTCTCCCTGTTCTGAGTATTTCAAAAGAATAGTTCCTTTAATTGGGCTTATTATCTTGCATTTTTGTAATTGGTCGTTTAATTGCAAAACTTGTGCTCTTAGAGATGATTCTTCTGAACTAACTGACTTATTCCCTTTTTCAAAAGAAGAAACTTGAGCTGATAATTGTTTTTCTGCAACTGCAATATTTGAATTAATATCATCTAACTGTTTGCTGTTTGCTGCATTCTTTAGAAGAAGTGTTTCTATTCTTTGCTTTTCTATTTTAAGCTTTTTAATTTGTTCCTGAAGTGCTGCAATTTGTTTGTTTACATCAATACTTTTCCCTCCAACAGCTTCAATACTATATAATAGTTGTTGACGCTTTAAATAAATTTGCAATGTATCTATTAATCCACATTCTTGTCCCAATTCAATTGATTTGCCTTCTTCAACATCAAGAAAAAGTATTTTACCATTTGATTCTGCAGACACAACCACCTCGGTTGCTTCAAATACTCCACTGGCATCATAGTCTTTATCTCCTTTTCCACAAGAGACAAATAATAATATTATTGCTATTTTTATGATTTTATTTCTCATAAGATTGATTTGTTAGATTGTTATGTTTATATATTGACATCAATAATTGAATTCTATGAACTATGCTATTCTGCTTTGCAATATCTGACAAGTTAACCTCTTTTAAATAATCTCCAACACTCATTGTCCCATTTTCCAGTTTATATTCTGCCGCCTGCTTTATCCTTTCTCTTATTTGGATTATATCTTTGTCGGATTGTAGGAGCTTTTCCAATCTCTCAACTTCTGTTTTCTGACTTTCCAATTGAAGATTTGTATTAAATAAAAAGGCTTCTTTATTTGATTCTATTAGTTGTTTATTTGATTCTAATGTATGACGTTTATTTGATTTTGTATAGAAACTACTAATATTCCAACTCATACGTAAGCCAATAATAGCAAAGAAATCAGGGTTTTCATTAAACATATTAAGAGCTGGCTTACCATATCCTCCTTGTGCAAATGCTGCAAATTGAGGCATTGATTGAGTATTTATTATTTTCTTTTTAGTATCAAGCAAGTTAATTTGACTTTCAAAAGCCCTTAATTCTGGTCTTTGAATTTGAGAAGAAAGATTTTTTTGACTTAGTTTTGATTCTTCAAACTTTGTTTCATTACTCAATTCTTCTCCTATCATAATAGATAAGACTTTAATATAAGACTTCTCCAACAATTCTATTTCTACTATTCTTTGCTTAATATTCAATTGTTCCACTCTCACAAAATCCAAGTCTGATTCATTAGCTAAACCACCCTCAACATAAGCTTCAACTTGCTTTAGGTTTCTTTCCAATTCCTTTTCCATTAAATAAGCTTGAGCCTTTTGTTCTTTAATGCTAAGTATCCCAAAATAAATATTTGCTATTCTATCCCTAAGGGTATAAAGCTCTACTTCAAGACCTGCCTTTTGGGATTCTAACTCTGCCTTTGTTTCTTCCTTCTTGTTATTTGTGTATCCTCCATCCCAAATCAACTGACTTAACTCCAAAACTGCCTGATATTGGTCCTTCGACATTCTGGGAAAGTCCACCTCAATTGGCAATGGGGTTTTTAAATCAATTGCTGTTACATCCGATTGATATGTTGCCTTGGCTGACAGGTTTAGTTGAGGAAGATAGCTCTTGTTTGCATTTGAAATAGAATATTCTGCTGTCTTTTCCAGTATGCCTATGTTTGAGAACTTAGGATAATGTGCCCTTGCTTTTTGTTGGCAGTATTCTATTGTTATTTGTGAGAATAACCCCATGCTTAACAATAAGCAGGATATTAATGTGATTATCGGTTTCATCTTCTTAAATATAAGTATTTATGGTATTAAACTCTTGAGAATTGTTTCTACAACCTCCTGCTTTCTATTTTCTATCATTTTATTCATCATTTCTTCATCTAAACCTAAAACATATTCCATAATAGGGCGAGCAAGAAAAACAAAAATATTGAGTGAAATAATATTAATCAATAAATCAAAAGCCGAAATCTCCCTTATCCTTCCCGCCGAAATCTCGGTTCTCAACTCCTTATCAAGTTTACTAATAAGATTGGGAGCTTCCTGTTTAAAAGTCTGTCTGATAATGTCTGATAACGAATTATTCCTAATTTCATTCAACACAAACATCGGCAAAAGAGGATATTGAGCCAATGCATCGAAATGAGATTTAATTCGAATAACCAGTTTTTCCTCAAATGACAAGCTTTCATCCTCAATCACATAAAATAAAGAAACCAAATACCTCAATTTATTTTCGAATACCATTTTAAACAAATTGGCTTTTGTCCTGTAATAATAATGTATTAGAGCCTGATTACAACCAACCTTTTGAGCAATTTGAGTTGTGGAAACTCCATTAAAACCCTTTTCAAGAAACAACTGCTCGGCAGCATTAAGAATAGTTAATTCCATACCTTCCTTCTGAGAATCTTTTTCTTTTTCTTTTTCTTTCATATCATCCATTTCAACAGTTGTGTTAATAGAATTGTTTAATAAGTCTATTAATAACACTGCAAAATTACAATAAAATTCTAAACAACCAAATAAATGATAAAAAAAAATACTGTTCCAAAAAGTGTGTAAGTATTCTAATTTGAATTGTAAAGTTAAACA